>CANPXS010000101.1 GCA_947586625.1 uncultured Clostridia bacterium
GTCGTTCGCGTGCGCTCCCGTCGTCGCGATGTCGTCGACCTTGACGAAGTCTATCTCCCACTCGGCGTAAAGCTCAAACAGCGAGTCATAGTAAGCCTGCGCGCCCGGCGAGCGCACGTCGACGCCGTACATGTCGCTGTTCCAGCCGCATACGGAGAACGGGTCGCCGACCTTGTCCGCCGTCAAATCGGTACCCTTTATCTTTGTGCGGCTGTATATCGCCTGACGCGGTATGCCGCGCATGATGTGTATACCGAACAGGAGCCCCATCTCGTGTATTTTCCGCGATATAGGCAGAAATCCGCGTCCGTCCGCCGACGACGGGAATCTGTTCGGCGCGGGAATGAGCCGCGAATACTCGTCCATGCAGAGCGGAGCGTTCGGCGTATACATCGTGTCGAACGCGGACGGCTCGCTCCACTGAATGTCGCATGTGACGACATTCCAGCCGTACTCCTTTAGGTGGTCGCGCATGTACTCGGCGTTGCCGAGCAGCTGCTCCTCGTTGACAGCCGCGCCGTAGCAGTCCCAGCTGTTCCAGCCCATCGGGGGATAAGGCGCAAAATCCGTGTGTTTCATGACAGTCCTCGCTTTTGTCAGATTTATTTATGTTTTGTCTGTTTTCGCATATTGACGCAGCCTTCGCCGCAGAATGATATATACGTAGATGAGCCGCAGTGCGACTGCGATGGCATACAGCGCCGCGAATTTCGCCATCGCGGACGGTGTAACGATAAATCCGCCGTCGCCGTCGTCGACGAGCCGCACGCGCGACGCAAGTAACGCGAACGCCAAAAGCAGCGGCACGCCGAGCAGGTAAAGCCCCGTAAACGATATCGCGACCGATATGCGCTTCCTGTCCGCGTTTTTGCACAGCGCACATTCGAGCAGCATCGTCACATACAAAATCGCGAGCGACGCGGAAGCAGCCGCGGACAGCGACGCGGCGCCCGCGCCGCATATGAGCGTGCCGACGCATACGAATACGCCCGCGAGCAACGAATAAACGAGCGCAGATACAAACTTAGGCATAGCGTCGAGCGAGCTGCCGCGCACATTTTTGCCGCACACGTACGCGACGCATGCTCCGCACATGACGGCGGCGATTATGAGCGGTACGTACCCGCACGCGGCGACAGCGACGGCTATGAAGCCGAATATGCATACGGCGATAACATCGGCTGTGCGCACCTCGAGCGAGATCCCGTGCAGAACCGTGCTTATGCGCTCGCGGACGCGGGCTCGCAGCGTCGGTCTTTGCGCCGTCCGCTTTTTGCGCGATATTTTTCTCGATGCACGCGCCATACCCGCCTCCTGTTTGCATAACGTATTTTATCATAAATCAGCAAATGTGGCAATAGTTTACGGCAAAGTCGGGAAACATATAAAAAATAAGTCGGAAAAGTTTTTGAAAATGGGGCGTGGGGAAGAAACTTTTTATAAAAAGTTTCTTCCCCACAAAAATCATACAAGCACCCTGTCGTACACAGTCCCGACCGGTATATGCTCGCCATCGCCGACGACAGCGCCGCTCATTATGACGGCTCCCTCGCCTATGACGGCGCCTTTGCCTATCCTTGCGTTGTCGCCGACGGTGACGCCGCGGCACAGTATCGCGTCCTCGGCTAAAACGCCGACACCGACAGTCACGTCGGGCAAAAGAAGGCATCCCGGCAGCGTCGAGCCCATGCCGACGCGGCACGACGGCGATACGATCGCCCCCGTCGGCGAGACGGACGCTGTAACGCCGCGTATGCGGTTCTTCGCCGCGTCGAAGTTGGCGAGACGCAGCGACTCCGGCGAGCCGATGTCGCGCCAGTAGCCGACGCCGCATATGCCGCAGAGCGTCTCGCCGCACGCCAAAAGCGTCGGGAAAAGGTCGCATGCAAAGTCGCTGTCGCCGTCGGGGATAGCGTCGACGGCGCGCCGCGACAGGATATATATCCCCGTGTTGACGAGCGCGCCGGGACTTGCGTCCTTCGGCTTTTCGCGAAATCCGACGATCTTGCCCATCCTCGGATTGTCGTTTTCGAGCACTACGTTGCCGTAAAGCCACGGCGTATCCGACCGCGCCAGAAGAAGCGTCGCCGCCGCCCCGCTCGCGCGGTGATACGATATAGCCGACCGCAGGTCGAAGTCGCAGACGGCGTCGCCGGAGACGACGACGACCTCGTCGACGTCGTTCCATAAAGGTCCGAGCTCGCATAGCGCCGCGCGCGTGCTTCCCGACGTCCCGAGCATTTCAAGCTCGATATAACAATCGACGTCAACGTCGATGTCTGCGCCAATTCCGCAGTCCGGCAGCGACTTTATCGCCTCCGCGATGTCGTCGTATCTGTACCGCACAGTCGCGACCGCACGCCTTACGCCTGCCTCGCCGAGCATCCTCACCGCGTATCCGATGGCGGGCACGCCGCCGACCTTGAGCGTCGGCTTCGGTTCTGTATCCGTTATCGGGCGAAGGCGTTCGCCGCGCCCGCCCGCAAGTATTATTCCGTGTGTCATTTCTGTCCCTGAGCAAATTTATTGTTTTTGCTTAGTTTATGGACAGAACGCCTCCGTTATGCGCGATTTTGACGACACGGAAATATATTATTTAATCAGACATTTTTAGCCGTGCGCTTTTTTATCGCAAATATTATCGTGTACACGACCCACGCGAGCGCGACGCCGACGGCCGCCTCGGCGTCGCATACGATACCTCCGAGCGGGAGCAGCGTATCCCACCCGTCCATGAATATGAACGCGATACCGCACGCGGCGGCGTCGAGAAGCACGAATATCACGGGCAGAAGCCGCACCCATATGTGTTTTCTGAACGCAAATACGAGCCCCGCGATGCAGAATAAAGCGGGCATGAAAAAGAGGTCATAGGAAAGCAGTCCCGAATTGAACGCACCGCCGAATGTGATGCCGTAGAGTATGAAAAACGCAATCATGAAAAGCACCTCCTGTTTTGTCCTTCTATTAAGTTAATACCCGTTTTTCGCAAAAGGTTACATGATGTGCGAAATTTTTTCCTTGCGGAAACCGCAGCAGCTGTTTCACCACACTTTTCGTGTAACGAGAAGACGTTACACACACTTTCCGCGTAAGCGGAAACGTGTCGCAGGTCGGAGCGTCAGCGACGAACTGCCGCCGTAAGGCTTCCCAGCTTCACGTTCGCGCACCACGCTCGTGCGATGCCCGACGCGTCCATCGTCATACGTAGACACGACTCTTGGGCGGCGCAGTCGACACGCCGCGAGGGATCTGTTATGCCATAGCGGTGACGCGGTGTTCTTTTGGAGAGGGGGTTCGGGAGAGGACCTTTTTCTTTTCAAGAAAAGGTCCTCATCCCCGATAATCTCTTTCTTGCGAGAAAGTCCCCCTTGTCAAAAACCTGTTCGAAGGTGTGAAAGACGTCATCACGTCAGGTTGTCAAAGGTAGCTGCCGGTGGAAACAGACTGTACGTATATCCGCGTGTGAGCAGTATCTCCTCACTACGTTCGGAGCTACGACACGTTTTCGCTTCGCGAAAAGTGTGTGAGAAGTCAGCTATGGCAAAAAATGCATAAATTTGTGAAAGGCACTTGACAAATCGCAAATTTTGTGGTATAATATAGGCGGTCAAGGAGATAAAGCGGTCACGGAAAGTCGTTGCGTACGCAGATTAAGCGGGGAAGCCTCCGGCTCGTTGCCGTCACTTGGACGGCGGCGCGTTCGCTTCGCGGAAAGTATGCGAAAAATGACTGCGTCTGATTCGCAAAATCGCAAACCTCTTTTCTTTTCCGCGCGTTTGTGGTAAAATACTGGAAAAGAGGTGACATCATGCAAAAACCGTTAACCGCCGTGCTCGTCGGCGCGGGCAACAGGGCGGACGTATACGCGAGAGTGTCGCTCTCGCACCCGGATAAATTAAAAATCGTCGGCATCGTCGACCCCGACCCGGTCAGACGCGGACTGATGCGCGATAAATATAACGTCGACGAGCAGAACTGCTTCGAGAATGTCGGCGAGTTTGTGTCGCGCGGACGATTCGCCGACGCCGTAATAAACGGCACGATGGACAAGCTCCACGTCAAAACGTCGCTGCCGATACTCGAGGCCGGTTACGACATGCTTTTAGAGAAGCCGTTCGCCGTAAACGAAGCCGAGATGAACGAGCTCGTCATGACCGCCAGATGTCACAATAGGCGCGTCGTCGTCTGCCACGTTCTGCGCTACACGGACTTCTACCGCGCCGTGCGCTCCCACGTCGACTCGGGCGAGCTCGGCGACATAATCTCCGTCGAGATGTGCGAGCACGTCAATTACCACCACATGGCGGTGTCGTACGTGCGCGGCAAATGGCGCTCGGAGGAGATGTGCGGCGCGCCGATGCTGCTCGCGAAATCGTGCCACGACATCGACATCATGCTGTGGCTGATGAAAGGCGCAGCGTCCTCGCCGTCGCCCGTGTTCGTGTCGAGCTTCGGCGGCGACTTTCAGTTCGGACCGAGCCGCAAGCCCGACGGTGCGGGCACGCGGTGCATGGCGGACTGTCCGCTCATGAACGAATGCATATTCTCCGCGAAAGCGAACTATCTCGACGCCGTGCGGTGGACGCAGTACGTGTGGAAGCCGCTCGAGGGTAAAGGTGAGCCGACGTACGAGGACAAGGCGCGCTCGCTTGCGACGGACAACCCGTACGGACGCTGCGTTTGGGACTTCGACCGCGGCGCGAACGTCGACCACCAGTCGGTGATGATAAGCTTTTCAAACGGCGCTGTCGGAACGTTTTCGATGACAGGCGGCAGCGCGAAATCGGAGCGAAACATACACATCGTCGGCACGCGCGGCGAACTCAAGGGCACGTTCGAGGATTCGCGCTATGTCGTGCGTACAATGGCTCCGAGTACGAGGACGGGCTATGAAGAGCGCGAATAAGACCTGCGCGTCGGCGGCGATATGATAGGCGCGTCGGGCGGTCACGGCGGCGGCGACGAGCACCTCGTGCTCGACTTCGTCGACTACATACGCGGCGGCGAGCCTTCCGTCTCGTGCGCGACGCTCGACGACTCGATGACGAGCCATTTGACCGTTTTCCGCGCGGAGCAGGCGCGGAAGTCCGGCACTGTCGTAAAAATTTGAATGGGAGATTTCGACATGAAAATATATATACCCGACGGCAGAAACGAAAACGACGCACTCGCGTCGACGACGCATCTCGCTGTCTCGGCGCATGAGGACGACATAGAATTTATGGCTTACGACGGCATACTGCGCTGCCGCAAGTCGCGGGGGCTTTCATTCACCGCCGCCGTTTTGACCGACGGCGCGGGCAGTCCGCGCGCGGGAAAATACGCGTCGTTCACCGACGCGGACATGATAAGAGTGCGGCGCGAGGAACAGAAAAAAGCCGCGCGCGTCGGCGGCTACGGCGCGCTCGTAATGTTCGACTATCCGTCGTCAAAAATAAAAAATTCTGCCGACACGGACGCCGTCGACGCGCTGTCGGAGCTGGTCGAACGCACGCATCCCGACGTGATATACACGCACAATCCCGCCGACCGCCACGAAACCCACGTCGCCGCGTGCCTGCGCGCAGTTGAGGCGCTGCGGCGCGTATGCGGCGAAGGTTATATGCCCTCGCACCTCTACGGCTGCGAGGTCTGGCGCGACCTCGACTGGTTGGCAGAGGGCGACAAGGTCAGCTTCGACGTCGGCGGCGAGCCGGAGCTCGAGTCGTCGCTGCTCGCATCGTTCGACTCGCAGACGGCGGGCGGCAAGCGGTACGATCTTGCCGTCGTCGGACGGCGGCTCGCGCACGCCACGTTTTCGCAGTCGCACAAAGTCGACGATACCGACCGCGTGATATACGCCGTCGATATGATGCCTCTTTTGCGCGACAAAACGCTCCCCGTCGCGGACTTCATATGCGAAAAAATAAGCGCCTTTGACCGCGAAGTCAGAGGCACGATTTCAAAGCTCATGTAATAAAAACAGCGGCGCGTGGGACTCCCTGCAAGGACAGTCGATTTGATTTGTTAATCCTGAATGCATCACACCGTATTGCGCGCGCGGCGCAAACGTGATATACTGCTTACAGTGAATTTTATCGGAGCTTTTGCGAATGAACAATCCTGCGACCATCCCGACCGCGTCAGTTTTGACGCTCGGGTGCAAGGTCAACCAATACGAGAGCGAGGCGATAGCGGAGCGTCTTTGCGCGCTCGGCTTCGAGCTTCGCGGCGTCGACGACGTCTGCGACGTCTACATAATCAATACATGCGCGGTCACTGCCGAGGCGGAGCGCAAGAGCCGCCAGCTCATACGGCGCGCATACCGTAAAAATGCAAACGCGCACATCATCGTCTGCGGCTGCATGACGCAGTCTGCGCCCGACAACGCGCGCCTCGACGGCGTAGACGTCATAATAGGCAACAAAAACAAGCTCGCCGCCGCAGACGAGGCGCTCGCACTCATCCGAGACGGCAGACCTTCGACGCCGCGCGTGCTCGTCACCGACATCGCGGTCGAACGCGCCGTCGACGAAATGGCTATTACGACTGCGCCGCGCACGCGCGCGGTCGTTAAGATATGCGACGGCTGCGGCGGCAAGTGCGCGTACTGCCTTATTCCGTCGATGAGGGGTCCCGTCCGCTCGCGGTCGATAGATTCTGTCACATCGGAGGTGCGAGGACTCGCTTCGTCCGGCTGCCGCGAAATAGTTTTGACCGGCATCGAGACGGCGTCGTTCGGACATGACACGGGCGAGCGTCTCGTCGACCTTTTGCGCACGGTCGCCGGCATCGACGGCGTCGAGCGCATACGGCTCGGCTCGCTCGAGCCGACGGTGATAACCGACGACTTCGTCCGCGCCGCCGTCGAGCTGCCGAAGCTCGTGCCGTACTACCACCTGTCGCTGCAAAGCGGTTCGTCGCGCACGCTCGCGAGGATGCGGCGCAAATATACAGCCGAGTCGGCGATGGCGAAAATAGAGTCGCTGCGCGACGCGCTGCCGGATGTGATGTTCACGACTGACGTCATCGTCGGATTTCCCGGCGAGACGGATGCGGACTTCGAGGAAACGGTCGATTTCGCAAGGAAGGCGAAGTTTCTGCACATGCACGTCTTCCAGTTCTCGCCGCGCAGAGGCACGGCGGCGGAGACGATGGAAGGGCAGATACCAGAACCCGTCAAACGCGAGCGGTCGGCGCGTCTTATCGCCGAGGGCGAGATCATACGCGATGCCGTCGTCGGCGAATACGTGTCGCGCACGGAGACCGCGCCTGTGCTGTTTGAGTCCGACATCGACGGTATGCACGCGGGACGCACGCCGAACTTCGTCGAGGTCAGAACGCGTCGATGCGGCATTATTCCCGGGGAAATAAGAGACGTCCGACTTGTCGGTCACAAAAACGGAGTCGCGTTCGGCGAGGTCGAATGAAAGCATGAAAAAAGGCATCCCCTGCGGGATGCCTTTTATGCTTTGACTTAGTGAACGAGGCAGCGCTCGGTGTCCTTGTCGAAGATGTGGATACGCGTCGGGTCGATAGCGACCTTGATCGTATCGCCTGCTCTCGACGTGGAGCTCGGAGCAACGCGGGCGATGAGGTTCTGCTCCTCGGAAACGAGGTACAGGAATATCTCGGAGCCCATAAGCTCGGTGACTTCGACGTCGCAAGTGATAACGCTGTCGGGGTACTGCTTGATGAACGTCTCCTCGTCGCGGATAGCCTCGGGACGGATGCCAGCGATGACTTCCTGACCGATGTAATCCTTGAGCGCGGGATCGTTGCCCTTCGCCGCCGGCAGCTTGAGAGCGTTGTTGCCGTATACGAGATACGTGTCCTCGCCCTTGCGCTGGAGAGTGCAGTTGACGAAGTTCATCTGAGGCGTGCCTATGAATCCTGCAACAAAGAGGTTGCACGGGCTGTCGTAGAGGTTCTGAGGAGTGTCTACCTGCTGGATGAGACCGTCCTTCATAACGACGATGC
>CANPXS010000102.1 GCA_947586625.1 uncultured Clostridia bacterium
CGAAAGAGGCTCCCGTGTGTTCGTCGATGTGATTGAATCGGCGGCAAAAGAGGCAAAAGGGCGTAGACCGCGGTATTATTTCCTGCGAACAGCTCCCTCGCGGCATGTCGATTGCGCCGTCCAAGCGTCGTGTCTGTGTCGAACAATGGGAGCGCCGTCAGCGCACGAGCGCGGTGCACGTAGGGTAAATCGGGAAGCCTTACGGCGGTATCTCCTCACTTCGTTCGGAGCTACTACACGTTTTCGCTTCGCGAAAAGTGTGTCGTTGCCCGCACTTGGACGGCAACAGAGCGGTTATAATAAAAAACTCTCGAAAGTGCTTGAAAATCAGCACTTTCGAGAGAGTCTTCTTTTGCTCCATCCGAGATTCGAACTCGGGACACCTTGATTAAAAGTCAAGTGCTCTGCCAACTGAGCTAATGGGGCGCGTACCATGATATATTATCATGATTTTACGCCGTTGTCAATACCGATAAACGAAATTTGAGCAAATTTTTTGTTGTTCCGGCACGTCACCACCACTCTGGCACAAAGCTCTCACCGACGGAGCCGCCCTCCTGCGTAAATCCGCGCTCGACGCCTATATCGACGGCATAGTCGACGACATCGTCATACTCGTCCTCGGTCACGGAGCGCGTCAGCTCCTGCGGCAGCCCGTCCGCGACGGGCGTGTACTGGCTCATTATGCTGATGTAGATGCCGTCGCCGAACCGATCGCGCAGGTACCGTATCACGCGCTTGCTGTCGTCGGCATGCGTCGGCAGAACGAGGTGTCGCACCACCATCCCGCGCACCATTATGCCGTCCTCGATGTCGGCTCGCCCGTCCGCGAAACTCGGCTCTCCGACCTGGCGGAACATCTCGTCGAGCGCGAGGCGCGCGACTTCGGGATAGTCCGCAGCATGCGAATACTTCACCGCGAGGGCGGTGTCGTGATATTTGAAGTCGGGCAGATACACGTCGACGAGCCCGTCGAGGAGCAGGAGCGTATCGACAGTCTCGTACCCGCTCGAATTCCACACGACCGGCACCGTCAGGTCTTGTGATTTCGCAAGCTTTATCGCGTCCGCGACCGTCGGCGTGTACTGCGTCGCGGTGACGAGGTTTATATTGTTGGCGCGCTCGTCGTTTTGAAGCCGCAGAAACGTGTCAGAAAGAGCGGACGCGTCCATCTTCACGCCGCGCGGCGCGCGGACGCGCGAGATAGCGTGATTCTGACAGTAGACGCAGCCGAGCGGGCAGCCGACGAAAAAGACGGCTCCCGACCCGCGCTCGCCCGATATGCACGGCTCCTCCCACATATGAAGCGCCGCGCGCGCGACGTAGACGTCGTTTGTGCACCCGCATATGCCGACATTTTGCGTCCTGTCGACGCGGCAGCCGCGCGGGCAGAGCGTGCAGAATTCGTATATGCTCATATTCGCCGCTCCCCCTCTATGCGCTCCCACAGCGCTTCCTTCTGCGACAGCCCGTAGCAGAGTATGCGCCACATGTTGTCGACCTTGTCGGGACCGAACACTTCGAGATACGATATCTGCATGAACACGGCGCCGTGCCATAATAAATCGTATTCGTCACGCGGGACAGGCTCATCGCCATAATAGCCGCGCAGGAACGCGAGCGCCGCGTCGAAGTTGTAGCTGTAGCTGCCGCCGCCGTTGCCGTCACGCTCCGTCACGTACTGAGCGATAAAAGGATACCCCGCGTCGAGCCAGCGCGAACCGAGCCCCGAGTCGTCGAGGTCGATGAAGTACACGTTCCCGCCGCGGTCGCGCATCGCGTTGTGCGGACCGATGTCGGAGTGGAAAAAGCACTGTTCGAGCGTGCGGAAGTCGGGAAGCGAGTCTACGATGCGGTCGTAGTCCGCCGCCCACGGTTTGTCGCGGTATTTACCTCTGTACGGCGCGGTGTCGCCGTCGAACCACGACGGGAGCGTGTAACCGTCCGTCGAGTGCAGACGGCGCGCAAGTACGCCGAGCGCATATTCGTCCTCCGGCGACTCCGACAGTATCTCGCCGTCGATGAAGCCGAACATGTAGACCCAAAAACCGCGCTCGCGGACGTAATCTTTGCCGTCGGGGAAACGTATCAGCGCGGGCGCAAGACCGCGCCCGCCGAGAAAGCGGTGCGCGGACGTGTTGCCGACGATGATCTTTTCGTCGACGCTGTAGGGTATGCATTTGACGATCAAAACTTCTCCGTCTGCGCGCACCTTGCATATTATCCTCGGCGAGCGGGGGTTATAGCGCTCGACTATCTCGACGCCGTCAAATCCGTGCGCCGTCAGCGCGCCACGCACAATGTCGGCGCACATATCGTCATTTATATTTTTCTCCATCGGAATAAACCGCCTCAATGTAAAAGCTGACGGGGCGGAACCCGTCGTTGCACGACAACATCGCGGAGTGCGGGTCGCGCATCCAGTCGCCGTAAAAACTGCCGCCGCCGGAGAGCAGTTCTTCGACAAACGGTCTCATCGTCTCCCACGCGGACTCGCACACACCGTCCGGACGCTCGCCGCGCGTCTCAAACACGTCTCCGACAGACATCGAACACGGCGACTCCTGCGGCAGCTCGTATAGCGCGGACAGGTCCGCGTAGTCGGCCATGTGCATGACTGTTATCCTTACGCGGTCGGGACGGCGCGTCTCACTCATCGCAGTCGCAGAGCAGCACCGACACGCCCGCGTCGCAGCGTCGTATCGCGTGACCGTGCATGTCAGCGCGCTCGCCCTTTATCCTCCCCGACATAACGCCGAGCGCGCCGTCGCGCAGCGCGGGTATTATGTCGGGCGTGACGGGGCAGTCGGCGTGCGCGGGATATATCAGGTCGAAGCGGTCGCGCATCGCGTAGAGGCGCTCGAGGCTGCTCACATACGCGTGCAGGTCGCGGTTCGCGCCGAACATGAAGATGCTGCCGTTTCTCTGCACCGGGTCGCCGGAGAAAAGCGCTCTTGCGCCAACGTCAAGGACGGCGATACCGCCCTGCGTGTGCCCGGGCAGATGTATTATCTCGACGCTTCGTCCGCCGAGGTCGAGCGCATCTCCGTCCCATACGGGTATAAACTCGCCCGCGCGGTGCTGCGACTTATAGTAGTTGTACGCTTCGGCGGGATGCATGTAGAATTTGTCGAACGCGTCGGCGCCGGCGATATGGTCGGGGTCAGCGTGCGTTATTATCAGCTCGACAGGCACATTTACGAGCGACTCCGCGGCGCTTTTCGCGTCCTTCGTCGTCATTCCCGCGTCTACCATCAGCGCGCGCTCGCTGCCCGCGAGCAAAAAGAAGCGCACGCCGCCGTCGTCGATGCGCCACGTGTTTTCGTACAGCTTTGTGATGTTCATTACAGCTCCCCCAATGTTTTATATAAGATGATGCGCGCGAAGCGCGCTTTCTATCTCCCCGAGCGCGTAATCGGCAAAATCGGACGCGGCAGGCGTATACTCCATTTCGCCGTCGCCGATGTAGCAGCGCACCGCGCGCGATATGAGCAATCGGAACCGTTTGGGCAGATGTTCAAGTCCCCATTCGCCGCCGCCCTTTTTCGATATAACGAGTCCGTCCCTCGCGTACGCGAGCACGCGGCAGAGATTGAGCGTCACGTAGAGCGTGTCGCGCTTTATATCCTCGCGCGCACATTTCACGTCGGCGGCGATGCTGTCGAAGTAGTACTCCGCGCCCACCTCGCCGAAAACGTCCGATACGGGTGCGCCAAAGAGTACCTTGCCGTAGTTGTTTATTACCGTAAAATGCGCGGCGAGGTCGCGGTCGACGCCGCAGAGGCGGCGCAGGTACTCGTCCTTGTCCGCATAATATAGCGCAAGATGCGTCGGCGAAAAGTGGAGCTCATACGGCGTCGGATAAACAAAATTTTTGCACACGCCGCGCCTCACGACCGATATTTCAACGCCCTTTTTTGTCGCGCGCGAGTTTATGCCGACGATACAGTCGAGAAAGCGCAGCTTCGAGGCGCGGTCGGGGGCATTGTCTACGACGACTATCACGTCGACGTCGCTTTTCGCCGGATTCCAGCACCCCATAGCCGCCGAGCCGTGCAGATATACGCCGACAAGGTCGTCGCCGAACGCGTCGCGCGACACGTCCACTATCGCGTCGGTTATTGTGTTCAGATCGAGCATAAAAGCGCGTACCGTCACGCGTCGAAATCGCCACGTATGTCCTCGTCCGGCGGATCTATCGGATATTTGCCCGTGAAGCAGCCCGTGCAGATGCCGAGTCCGCGCACGATCTCGGACAGCCTTTCAAGCCGCAGATACGCGAGCGAGTCGGAGCCGATGATCTGCCTGATCTGCTCGACCGAACGATTGTATGCGAGAAGCTGGGTTCGTGCGGGCACGTCGGTGCCGAAATAGCACGACCACAGAAACGGCGGCGACGCCACGCGCATATGCACTTCGCGCGCGCCAGCCTCGCGCAGCATGCGGACGGTCCTGTCGGACGTCGTGCCGCGCACGATCGAGTCCTCGATCATGATGATGCGCTTGCCCTCGACGGCTTCGCGTATCGGATTCAATTTGACGCCGACGCTCGTCTCGCGGCTTTTCTGCTTAGGCTTGATGAACGTCCTGCCGACGTATGTGTTTTTGACGAACGCGGTCCCGTAAGGGATCCCCGACGCGAGCGAATAACCGAGCGCCGCCACGTTGCCCGACTCGGGCACGCCGACGACGAGGTCTGCGTCGACGGGCGAATCCATCGCCAAAAACTTTCCCGCCAGTATGCGCGAATCGTATACGCTCATGCCGTCGATGTAGCTGTCGGGACGCGCGAAATATATGTATTCGAACACGCACCGCGCCTCTTTTTCACGCGGAAGCGCGTGACTTGTATCCGACGAAATGCCGTCAGGCGTTATCGTCACTATCTCGCCCGGCATGACGTCGCGCACGAACTTCGCCCCGACAGTGTCGAGCGCGCACGACTCGCTCGCCAAAAGCCACACCGAATCGCGCTTGCCGATGCAGAGCGGACGGAACCCGAACGGGTCGCGCGCGCCTATCAGCTTGCGCGGCGACATTATCACGAGCGAGTACGCGCCTTTCAGCTTGTCCATCGCTCTGCCGACAGCCTCCTCGACGGTCGCGGAGACGAGACGCTCCCGCGCGATGTGGTACGCGATGACCTCGGAATCTATCGTCGTCTGGAATATGGCGCCCGTGTATTCGAGCTCGCGGCGGAGCTGCGGCGCGTTGACGAGATTGCCGTTGTGAGCGAGCGCGAGCGTGCCCTTCACATAGTTGAGAACGAGCGGCTGAGCGTTCTCGCGCGTGCTGCTGCCCGCAGTCGAATAGCGGACGTGACCGACGCCGATATCGCCCTTCAGCGCATCGAGCGTGTCGCCCGTGAACGTCTCGTTGACGAGCCCCATGTCCTTTTTGACGAGCACGCGGCGCTGCGGTCCCGATGTGTCCGACACCGCGATGCCGCAGCTCTCCTGCCCTCTGTGCTGGAGCGCGAACAGTCCGTAATATATCGTCGAGGCGACGTCGCCGCCGCTCACATCGTATGCGCCGAGAACGCCGCATTCCTCGCCCGGCTTGTCAAAATCGACGTCGTCGACGTCGATTATACCGCCCGTCATATCTATATCAGTCATAACACGTTTTCTCCGTAAAAAAGTAATAAAAGCTTTTGAAAAGGGGGTGCGGGGAAATGGAAGAAGCCGCTTTTGCGGCTTCTTCTGCTTTTTCGCTCGCGAAAAAGCCAACTTTCTCCCGAAAAGTTTCTCCCCCGCAAAAAACCTGCTTAGTCCAAACCGAGCCTGCGGAAGACTTCGTTGTACGCTTCCTCGACGTTGCCGAGGTCGCGGCGGAAACGGTCCTTGTCGAGCTTTTCATTCGTATTCACGTCCCAGAGACGGCACGTATCAGGCGACGTCTCGTCCGCGAGTATGATCTGCCCGTGATAACGGCCGAACTCGATCTTGAAGTCTATGAGTTTGATTCCCGCCTGCAAAAAGTACGCTTTCAGAACGTCGTTGACCTTGAACGCGTATTTCTTGATAGTCTCGATCTCGTCCCATGTCGCAAGACCGAGAGCGACCGCGAAATAATCGTTTATGAGCGGGTCACCGAGGTCGTCGTTTTTATACGAGAACTCTATCGTCGGCTCCTTGAACGGAGTGCCCTCCGGCACACCGAGACGCTTCGAGAAGCTGCCCGCCGCCACGTTGCGGATGATGACCTCGAGCGGCACTATCTCGACCTTTTTGACCGCCGTCTCTCTGTCGGAGAGCTCCTTTATGTAGTGCGTCGGCACGCCTTCCTTTTCGAGGAGCTGAAATACGCGGTTCGTCATCTTGTTGTTTATAACGCCCTTGCCGACGATGGTGCCGCGCTTGACGCCGTTGAACGCCGTCGCGTCGTCCTTGTAGTCGACGATCAGAACGTCGGGGTCGTCGGTCTTGAATACTTTCTTTGCTTTGCCCTCGTAGAGCTGTTCGAGTTTTTCCATATGTGTGATCCTCCGAAGAGATGATGTGTCGCACGGCAGACGCCGTTTACGTTGACATTATACAACAGTGCGGGGAGAAAATCAAGTGGACAAGATAACGCGGAGCTAACTTTTTTGTCGAGGAGGGATAGGGCGGCACAACCGCCCGTTGAAAGTATTCATGCGGGAGCATGACGCTCCCGCATGAAAATTTCGGCATATTACTTTTTCCGTTTGCCGTTAAATACGACGGCGGCGATATATCCGAACACGAGCGCCGCCGCGATGCCCGCTGCCGACGCGGTGAACCCGCCCGTCAGAGCGCCGAGCAGTCCCTTTTCATCGACGCCCTCGCGTATGCCGCGCGCGATAGTGTTGCCGAATCCGAGAAGCGGCGTCGACGCGCCCGCGCCCGCGAAGTCGACGAGCGGCTCGTATACGCCGATGGCGCCGAGCACGACGCCTGCCGTCACATACGCGACGAGTATGCGCGCCGGCGTCAGCTTCGTCTTGTCTATCAGTATCTGCGCGACGACGCAGAGCGCGCCGCCGACCGCAAATACGACTATATAATGCGTGACCGTTTCCATGATGTTCATGCGTCAGCCTCCCGTGAGTCCGGCGATTTAATGTGGACGAGATGGCATATGCCGGGGATATTGTTGCCCTGCCATACGCTCGCGGGGCTCATCAGCGCCCCCGTCGCCATAAACAGAATGTCGCGGAGCGGGCGCTCGCCGTTCGCGGTCCGCGTCGGCAGTCCCATTCGCGGCAGTATCGCGGACGCGAGAACTGTCGCCGAACAGCCGCAGCCCGAGCCGCCGCCGTGCTTGTCCGTGCCGTCGACGTCGTAGATGAGAAGCCCGCAGTCGTTGTGGACGGCGGCGACGTCGGGCAAAAAATCGCGCAGTATGCGCGTGCCCTCCGCGCCAAGGTCGCCGGTCAAAATAAGGTCGAAGCTCGACGGCGAACGCCCCGACTCGTCAAGATAACGCTTGAGCGTGTCGATGGCGGCGGGCGCCATAGCCGCCCCCATGTTGTTTAAGTCGTTGATGCCCCTGTCGATGCTGCGGCCGGGCAGAAAATCCACTATCTGCGGCGCGTTTTTCTCGTCCGCCGACAGTATGAACGCGCCCGCGCCCGTCACTGTCCACTGCGACGTCGGCGCGCGCTGCCCACCGTATTCGACCGGGTAGCGGAACTGACGCTCGGCGGCGCAGTTGTGCGAGCTTGCGACGGCGGCTGTCAGCGACGTTCCGAGCTCCGACGCGTAGACGGCGGCGAGTATGAG
>CANPXS010000103.1 GCA_947586625.1 uncultured Clostridia bacterium
CGAAAAGTTTGCGGCGCTTCGCGAGCTTGACGTTCACGACGCGGCTGTAGGAGCGCAGAGGGAGCGCTGGTACAAGGCGGTCGAGGCGTTTGAGGAGAATTACGGCGTCGACAGAGACGTTGCGCTGTTCTCGGTGCCGGGACGCAGCGAGATCATGGGCAACCACACCGACCACCAGCACGGCTGCGTCATCGCAGCGTCGATAACGCTCGACTGCATCGCGGTCGCATCGAAGCGCGACGACGCGGTAATTCGCATCAAAAGCGCGGGCTTCCCCGAGGACGTCGTCGACACGAAGAAGTACCGCTCGCCGGACGAGAGCAGATTCTTCAAGTCGGATGCGATAATCGCCGGCGTCGCCGACGGTTTCCGCGCGAACGGCTTTAATGTCGGCGGCTACGACGCGTACACGACGTCGGACGTGCTCGGCGGCTCCGGACTTTCGTCGTCTGCGGCGTTCGAGGACATGGTGGGCAATATCCTCTCTCATTTCTACAACGACGGCAAGGTCACCGCAACCGAGATCGCCACGATCTCGCAGTACGCGGAAAACGTGTTCTTCGGCAAGCCGTGCGGTCTCATGGATCAGATGGCGTGCGCGTGGGGCGGACTCATTACGATAGATTTCATGGATCCGTCGCACCCGAAGGCGGAGGGACTCGATTTCTCGCTTACGAAGCACGGCTACTCTCTCTGCATCACCGCGACCGGCGGCAACCACGCCGACCTCAACGAGGATTACGCATCAGTCCCCGCAGAGATGAAGGCGGTCGCCGCAGAACTCGGTCAGCCTGTGCTTCGCCCCGTCGAGCTCTCCGACATTATCGGGAGTGCGCGTGTACTGCGCGAGAAGTGCGGCGACAGAGCATGGCTGCGCGCGTACCACGAGATCAGGGAGGACGAGAGGGTCGAAAAGACTGTCGCATGCCTGAAAAACGACGATCTTGACGGATTCCTTCATTATATACTCGCCTCCGGCAACTCGAGCTACAAATACCTGCAGAACGTATACACGACGAAGAACGTCAGCGAGCAGGGACTCTCGGTCGCGCTCGCAGTATCTGAGTCATATCTCGAAGATAAGCGCGGCGCATGGCGCGTCCATGGCGGCGGATTTGCAGGGACCATTCAGGCGTTCGTGCCGAACGAGTGCGTCGAGGACTACCGCAAACTGCTCGACTCCGTATTCGGCGACGGCGCGTGCATGGTGCTCCGCATACGCGAGCTCGGCGCGGTGCGCGTATTCTGAGCGATGAAAAAGGATAAGGACGGCGCGAAAACGGGAAAGCGGCTCAACATGCTTTGGGCGCTGTTAGCCGTCACACTCGTTTTGTTCGCCGTATACCGTTTCGTCGTCATGCTCGTCGACGAGGGCAAGCTGCCGGGCGTATGGTACACGGTCATAATGTGGACGTACATGGCGTGCGGATGCGCGCTTCTGCTCGCCGTCGTGATACTCCAGCGCGGATTCTCGAATAAGACGCTGCAGCCCGCTGACCTCGACAACTCTATGTCTGCGGAGGAAAAGACCGCATACATAGAGTCCGACACGAAGCGCAAGCGCGCGGCGAAGGTGCTGCTGATCCCGCTGACGGCGATACTGTTCGTGTTCATTTTTGAGATAATCGAGCTATACTACCTGCCGACGGTGACGGACTGGATAAAGGGGCTCAGCCGATGACGGTGTCCGCGTATACGCTTTTTTCGGGCAGCTCGGGCAACAGTCTCTGCATATCGGCGGGCGGCGACTCGATACTTATCGACGCGGGACGCTCATGCACGGCAATAAAGAACGCGTGCGCGTCTGTCGGCGTGGGCACGGAGACGCTGCGCGCCGTTTTCGTCACGCACGAGCACCACGACCACGTCTCGGCGCTCGACGTTATGTCGAGACGGCTGTGTGTGCCGGTTCATATGACGTACGACTCGCTTTCGCATATGTCGGACCCGTATGACCGCGGCTACGTCGTGCCGCATCCGATAATGTATACGGAGCGCGTCGGGTGCATGACGGTCATGTCGTTCCCGACGCATCACGACAGCGCCGCGTCGGTGGGATATATAGTCGACATAGAAAAAAGCGGCGTCAGGATAGGACTTTGTACCGACACTGGATTTATAGACGGCGACATGCTGTCGCTTCTCTCGACGTGTACGCATGTCGTGCTCGAATCGAATCACGACGTCGAGATGCTGCGGCACGGTCCGTATCCGTTTTATCTGAAAGAGCGCATACTGTCCGACATCGGGCATCTTTCAAACGCCGCTGCTGCGGACGCGTCAAGGCATATGCTCGAGTGCGGCGTGCGTTCGTTCACGCTCGCGCATCTGTCGCGGGACAACAACACGCCCGAGACTGCGTTCGACACGGTAAAGGGAGCGCTCGACGAGGTCGGCAATGAATATTCGCTCGATGTCGCGAAGCGGTTCGAGCCGCTGCGGGTCGTTTAACACATTTAACATATGCATGCATTTGAAATAATCACGGTCGGACAGCTGAAGGAGCAGTATTACCGCGACATCCGCGACGAATACGCGAAGCGGCTGTCCGCGTACTGCAATCTGACGCGGACGGAGCTGCCCGCAAAGAAGCTGCCCGCGGAGCCGTCGCCGGCACAGATCGCGGACGCGCTTGACGCGGAAGGCAAGTCGATACTGCGCGCCGCAAAGGGGGCGCAGATAGTGGCGATGTGCGTGGAGGGCAAGCGGTTCGACTCGGTTTCGTTCGCTGCCGAGCTGCGAAGATACGCGGACGCGGGCAAGGTCGCGTTCGTCATAGGCAGTTCGTACGGGATGTCCGACGAGGTGAAGTCGGCGGCGCGTTTGCGGCTGTCGGTGTCGGATTTCACGTTCCCGCACGCGATGATGCAGCCGATTCTGTATGAAATACTCTACCGCTCGTGCAGCATTATGGCAGGCGGGAAATACCATAAATGATACCCGAAAGGAGCGTTCGATGAAAAAGTACATGCGGCCGATACTGTCGCGTCTGCCGGCACTTTTGCTGATGCTCCTTTTGTGCGCCGTCGCGGTGATGTACCTCTACGGCTGGTTCGACATATCTATGATAGTGCGCGGAAAAGACGCGGAAACATCGCCGCCCGTATCGACGTCGGACACAGATGCGTCGGCGACGGAAACGGGCGCGGAGACAGATACAAAAGATACTGCTGCGCCTGACACGGCAAGTGACGAAACATCGGACACGTCGGCGCCGCCCGATACGGCTCAGCCGAATGACGGCGAGTTCACGCTGTCACCGCTGCCGGACGGATATGAGGTGTCGTATGCGGAGTGGACACCGGACGGAGAATGGACGGCGGCCAGCAAATGGACGCTTTGCGAGCTTGACGGCGCGGACGAGCTTCTTCCCGGATATTATTCGTCGCATACGACGACGGAATTCGACATATCGTACACCAACAGCGGCGAGGGAAAGCAGAACGACGTCGTCTACACGCCGTATGAGACGGACAGTCCCGCCGTATACACGTATATGGGACTTCTTATAGTAGAAACGGAGACGGACGGCGTATACAACATCGTCGACGTGGACGGCGTCAGCATCGGCAGCTTCGACGAGAGCGTCATCGTGCCCGCGTACTGCCGCGACAAATACGGGGACCCGCTGTTTGAGACGGTCGGCGAGCACGGCATCGGAACGGGCGACTTTTACGTGATAAACGGCGAAACGCACGCGTTCGAGCCCGCCGACTATATTCCCGAGGTCGACGGACGCGGCGTCCGATTCGACTATGCGCCCGATTACGGCGCGCCGTCCGACTCGCGCACGTTTGTCTCACGCAAAAGCGGAGACGGGTACGAGCTCGCGCTCGCGGATGAGAACGGCAAACGTCTGCGCGACTACAAATATACGGCCGCGTATCAGTTCTCGGAGGAGCGCGCCGCCGTCTTTAATGAAAACGGCGAGATGTACTATATCTCGCGGTCGGGTTCGACGGCGATAAAATCGGCGCGGTCGCGCAAGATACCGTCGCAGGACAGAACCGTCGTCGATATACTGCTGCGTCCGCTCACCGACGGCGAGGAGTCGATAGGATTCTACTACTACGACCACGGACTTGTCCGCGCGCGCGTCCTGTCGGCGAATTATTACAGATATCATTCAAAAAATGAAACTTACGCGCAGAGCGACGAAAACATCGTCATGACGATGGAGGGCGAGCGATTCTATATTCCCGCCGGATACGAGGTCAAAGCGTACTCGAACGGCATGCTGCTTCTGCGCGGCAAGTACGGGTACGGGTACATGGACTTTACAGGGAGATGGGTTGTCGACCCCGACCTCGAGGAGGCAACGCCTTTTTCGGAGGGACTTGCCGCAATTAAAAAGGACGGCGAATGCGCGCTGATAGATGAGGACGGCAGTTTCGTCATTCCCTACGGCGTATACGAGCACATCGAGGAGCCCTCGACGGGCATTATCGCCGCATACGGAAACGGCAAATGGACGATACTTGCCAAAGCGTCGCCTACAGTCCTTCCGGAAGATGAAAACAGTTAATAAGATTTTTTGAAAGGGGTCCGGGGGAAACTTTTTGCAAAAAGTTTCCCCCGTCAAAAAAATACATGATAATAATAATCGGCGCGGGACACGCGGGCGTCGAAGCGGCGATGGCGGCGGCGAGAGTCGGGTGCGACGTCATGCTGTTCACGCTGTCGCTCGACGCTGTCGCGAATATGCCGTGCAATCCGTCGATAGGAGGCAGCGGCAAGGGGCATCTCGTATACGAGACGGACGCGCTCGGCGGCGTCATGGGACGCGCCGCCGATCTGTGCACGCTAGAGAGCCGCACGCTCAACGAGAGCCGCGGCTCTGCGGTCCGCTCCAAGCGCGTGCAGGCGGACAGAGCGAAATATCACCGCACCGTGCTGTCAATGCTGCAAAACGAGCCGAAAATAAAGCTGTGCCAGGGCGAGATAGTCGCCATAGAGACGGAGCGCGGCAGAGTCACGGCGGTGAAAACGCGCCTCGGCGCGCGCGTCGAGTGCAACGCCGTCGTTATTGCGACTGGCACGTACCTGTCGGGGCACGTCCACGTCGGCGACATAAACTATCCCGCAGGCCCCGACGGCTCGCTGCCCGCGTCGATGCTGTCCGAGTCGCTGCGCGGACTCGGCGTGCCGCTCATGCGGTTCAAGACGGGCACTCCCGTCCGTGTGTCGGCGAAGACGGTCGATTTCTCCGAGATGGAAGTGCAGTACGGTGAGGAGCATCCCGTCCCGTTCTCGTACTATACGGACGAGGGCTACATGGACGGCGTCGTGCAGACGCCGTGCCACATCGTCTACACGAACGCGGACACGCACCGCGTCATACTCGATAATCTCACACGTTCCGCGATGTATTCGGGCAACATACACGGGCGCGGCCCGCGCTACTGCCCGTCGATAGAGGACAAGCTCGTGAGATTCGCGGACAAGGAGCGCCATCAGCTCTTCGTCGAGCCGATGGGAAAGGGGTCGGACGAGCTATACATCGGCGGATTCTCTACCTCGATGCCGGTCGATGTGCAGTACGCGATGCTGCGCACGCTGCCGGGATTTGCGAACGCACACATCACGCGCCACGCTTACGCGATAGAGTATGACTGCCTTGACCCGCTTTCGCTGACAGCGACGCTGTCGGTGCGCGGAGTCGAGGGACTTTACTCCGCCGGACAGTCGAACGGCACGTCCGGGTACGAGGAAGCGGCGGCGCAGGGACTCGTCGCGGGCGCGAACGCGGCGCTCTACGAGCGCGGGCTCCCGCCGCTCGTCGTGCCGCGGTCGTCCTCGTACATAGGCATAATGATAGACGATCTTGTGACGAAGGGGACGCGGGAGCCGTACCGCATCATGACGTCGCGGTCCGAGTACAGGCTCGTGATGAGGCAGGACAACGCCGACGCGAGGCTGACGCCGCTTGCACATGCGGCACATCTCATCGACGGCGAAAGGTGGGATGCGTTCGAGTCCAAGATGGCGGTGATAGAGGCGGAGATTGCTCGGCTTTTGCATACGGGCGTCGCGCCGACAGACGCGGTGAACGCGTGCCTCACCTCGCACATGTCGTCGCCGATTGTGGCGGGCTGCACGCTCGCGGAGCTTCTGCGCCGTCCCGAACTCGATTATGAGGCGCTTTTGCCGATAGATGTAACGCGCCCCGCGCTGTCGGCGTCGGCGATACGCACGGTCGAGACGTCGGTGAAATACGAGGGCTACATAAAGCGCCAGAACGAAGCGATACGCCGCGCCCGCGCGCGCGAGGACATGGCGCTCCCCGCCGACATCGATTATAAAGAGATACGCGGGCTGTCGCTCGAGGCGGCGGAAAAGCTGTCCGCGCACCGTCCGCTCTCGGTAGGCGAGGCGTCCCGCCTCGACGGCGTCACCCCCGCCGACATGTCGGTTTTGTTGATTTATTTGGGTTCAAAGTCAGAGGGAAGGGGGACTTTTTGAAAAAAGTCCCCCTTCCCTCCGACACCTCCCAACCCTTCAAAAACTTTCATTGACTTTTGAGGAATTTATGGAATTGCGAATGTTTTTAGAGATATGCGGGATGAACAATATTGAGTGCGCCGAAGATGCGGCGCGGAAAATGCTCGAGTTCGCGGAGTTTCTAATCGCGGAGAATAAAAAGTACAATCTCACCTCTGTCACGGAGCAGGAAGCGCTGATGCTGCGCCATCTCGTCGACTCGATGACGGTGCTGCCGTACATAAAAAGCGGCGCGCGCGTGCTCGACATAGGCGCGGGCGCCGGTTTCCCGTCGGTGCCCGTCGCAATAATGCGTCCCGACGTGCAAATAGTGCCGCTTGACGCGACGTTGAAAAAGGTGCGCTTTATCGAAGAAGCCGCGCGCATGCTGGGACTTGACAATGCTTCGCCTGTCTGCGGACGCGCCGAGACGCTGGCGCACGAGGAGGCGTACCGCGCGCATTTCGACGCGGTGACGGCGCGCGCGGTCTCGCGTATGCGCATTTTGTGCGAGCTCGGCGGCGCATTTTTGAGGCGCGGCGGAGTACTCATAGCGATGAAGGGCGAGGCTTCGCAAACGCGGGACGAGATCGCGGAAGCGGAGGAGACGGCAAAGCGCATGGGGCTCGCGGACGCTGTGACGCACGAAATGACGCTTACATCGCCGACGGAGACGCTGTCGCGCGTCATCGTGACGATGGAAAAGGCGGCGGACACGCCGCCGCAGTACCCGCGCGCGTATAATAAGATAATAAAATGAGGGGGGAAAAATTTTCCTTGGCTCTACCCCAAATTATGTGTAAACACCCCATCATGGCATAATGCGTGTCTCGTGAGCGGTCGGCGGAACAAATTCTGTCGACCGCTCTATCAACAATACGAGCGGAAATCGGGACGCGTGTCAAGGGCGGCGGCTTGCCGCCGTTCATTTTACCCTTGACGCGCGGCACGGTTTCTGCTATTCGGGGATGCGATCCCCGAAAAAGATCGACAGCTGTGAGTATATGACGCCCCAGTCCTGACGGCGGCCCGTCCATTTTGAGGTTATGTCCATCATCGCCAGATACAGCATCTTGAAGAGGCTGTCGTCGGTCGGAAATACCGATTTGGCTTTCGTGACCTTACGAAGCTGACGGTTAAATCCTTCGATCGCGTTCGTCGTATAGATCAACCTTCTAACCTCTTCCGGAAACTTGAAATATGTGCTGAGATTTGCCCAGTTCTCACGCCATGACTGTGAGATTTTGGGGTATT
>CANPXS010000104.1 GCA_947586625.1 uncultured Clostridia bacterium
GCGCATTATAAAGGGCGGCGGAGCGGTCGCGTTTCCTACGGAAACGGTTTACGGGCTCGGCGCGAACGCGTTCGACGACGGCGCTGTGAAGAAAATATTTGAGATAAAGGGCAGACCGAACGACAATCCGCTCATCGTCCACGTCCACAAAAACTACGATTTGAGCTCGTTGGTGTCTTTCATTCCCGACTACGCAAAGGCGCTCGCCGAAAGGCTGTGCGAGGTGAACAGAGAGCGGCAGATGCTGGAAAACGTCATAGCCGAGAGCGCGTATGAGAAGATAGAGTCGTCGCACGACTTCGAACACGATCCCGTTATCGTCGTCGCCGACGAGGGGTGGCACAACGGCATAATAGGCATAGTCGCCTCGCGCGTGACGGAAAAGTACGGACGTCCGTCGATACTCATCAGCTTTGAGCACGGAGGCGGCGAGCACGATATAGGAAAGGGCTCGGGACGAAGCGTAAAGGGGTTGAATCTCGCTAAGGCGCTCGGCGAGTGCGGCGGATATCTTGTCAAGTTCGGCGGTCACGAGCTGGCGGCGGGACTTTCGGTCGAGAGATGCAGACTTGACGATTTCAAACGCGCGATAAATGACGTCGCGCGGCGTGAGCTCGACGGCGCGGACGTCGAGACGGTATTGACGGCGGACGATGAGCTGTCGCCCGATGAAATGACGCTCCGCCTCGCTGACGAACTGCGGCTTCTCGAACCGTACGGCGTAGGAAATCCGACCCCGCTGTTTTATACGCAGAATATAAAGATCAACGACGCGTCCGGCGTCGGCGCGAACAAGCACACGCGGCTTACGCTCGACGCGGGAGGCGGGATATCGGCGATGTGCTTCTCCGTCAGTCCCGAACAGCTCGACGTCTACAAGGGCGAGTTTGTCGACATAATGTATAATCTCGACGTGAACGAGTTCCGCGGCGAACGGTCGGCGCAGCTGATCGTTCGCGCCGTGAGAAAAAGCAAGGTGCAGACGGCGCGCGAGTCGGACGAACTGGAGCTGTACAGGTCGCTTTTGTCGGGAGAGGCTGAAAGAAAAACCGAATACTCCCAAATGATACCTCAGAGAGAGGATTTTTCGGCGCTTTACCGCGTTCTGCGTCACGAGCTTTCGATGAAACGCAGCCGCCATACGGCGCACGGAATATCGGCGCTCATGACGGACGTAAGACCGATGTCATATATTAAAGTGAAGCTCGCGCTCGACATATTCGCGGAGATGAAAATACTCGACGTCAGACATTTGAACGACGACGGCGACGAGTACGATATTTTCCCGATTCGGAACGAGGGAAAGGTGCAGCTCGAACGCTCGCATATACTTTCATCGCTTTTGAAGCGGTACGGGTGAGCGGGGAAGCGGGGAGCCAAAAGACATATTTCAGGAGCAGTTATTTATGACGGATGATCGAGATAACACCGAAAAAACGGAAGAAATGACCGAAGATAAAAGCGTCACGGCGGCGGAGAATGAGGACGACGCGGCAGGCGGCGTCGCTGAATCGGAGAACGATCCGCTTCGCGAGGAGCTTTTGACATCTATTTTGTCATACGGCAAGCAGTATAATATCGAGCGGATATCGGAGGCGTACGAGTACGCAAAATCGCTGCACGAGGGGCAGACGCGAAAGTCAGGCGAGCCGTATATATATCATCCCGTCGCGGTCGCGGAGATAACGGCGTCGCTCGGGCTCGATACGGATTCGATAATTGCGGCGCTGCTCCACGATACGGTGGAGGACTGCGGCGACAAGACGAGCGTCGCGGAGATATCGCACCGCTTCGGTCCGACAGTTGCAAATCTCGTCGATGGGCTGACGAAGATGGTGTCTATCGATATCAAGGACAAAAAGGCACAGCAGGTCGAAAACGTGCGCAAGATGCTGCTTGCGATGTCGAAGGATATACGCGTCATATTCATCAAGCTCTGCGACAGGCTCCACAACATGCGCACGCTCGGCGCGAAGGAGGAGTCGAAGCGCCGCGCTACGGCGCTCGAAACGATGTATGTATACGCGCCGCTCGCGCACAGGCTCGGTATCCAGCGCATAAAGCAGGAGCTCGAACGGCTCGCGCTGTCGTACCTCGACCCGATAGGGTACGCGGAGGTCAGCGACTATATCGAGAAAAAGTACGGGCAGAACAGGGATTTCATCGAGAATATACAGGAAGAGATCGGGAAAAAGCTGTCGGAGTACAATATAAACTTCACGCTCGAGGGACGCGTCAAGACTGTATTCTCCATCTACAACAAGATGTATAATCAGAAGAAGAACTTCGACGAGATCTACGACTTCTACGCCGTTCGCATAATAGTCGACACGGAGCTCGAGTGCTATACGGCGCTCGGCATCATACACGAGCTATATAAGTCGATGCCGGGGCGGTTCAAGGACTATATCTCCACGCCTAAACCGAACATGTACCAGTCGCTGCATACGACTGTCATAGGCAAGGACGGCATACCGTTTGAGGTGCAGATAAGGACCAAGGCGATGCATCAGATCGCGGAATACGGTATCGCCGCTCACTGGAAATATAAGTCGGGCGAGCAGTCGAAGGCGGAGATCGACAGAAAGCTTCAATGGATATCAAAGCTCATCGAGACGGAGGACGAGACGCGCGACCCCGACGAGTTCATGAACGCGCTTAAAATAGACGTTTACCACGACGAAAAATTCGTCTTTACGCCGAAGGGCGACCTTATCGCGCTGCCGCAGGACGCGACCATCGTTGATTTTGCGTATGCGATACATTCCGAGGTCGGTCACAGGATGGTGGGCGCGAAGATAAACGGCGTCATAACGCCGCTCGACAGCTGCCCGCAGAACGGCGAGATAGTCGAGATACTGACGTCGTCGGCGTCGAAGGGACCGAGCCGCGACTGGCTCAAGATCGCGAAGACGAGCGAGGCGAGAGGCAAGATACGTGCGTGGTTCAAAAAGGAGAAGCGCGCGGAGAACGTCGTCGTCGGCAAGAACGAGGTCGACAGGGAGTTTGCACGGTTCGCGCATGAGATAACGGACGCGCAGAAAAATGAGATCGTTTTGACTGTCGCGAAGCGGATAGGCATACAGACCGCTGACGACCTCTATAACACGCTCGGCTACGGCGGTATCTCGATATCGAAGATATCGTCGAAGCTGCGCGACGAGTTCGAGCGCATAGCGAAGATCGAGGCGCTGCCGGAAATAACACGCGCCGAGCAGGTGCAGGTGCAGGCTCCGACAAAGCGCGTCAAATCGTCGGGCGGCATAATCGTCGACGATGTGTCGGGCATGCAGGTCAAGTTCGCAAAATGCTGCAACCCGCTGCCGGGCGACCCCGTTATCGGATTTATCACGAAGGGGTACGGCATATCCATACACAAGCGCGACTGCCCGAATGTCATCGGCGCGATGAGCGCGCCGGGCGCAGACCCCGACAGATGGGTGACGGCGCACTGGGACGAGACGGATTCAAGACCGGGCGATCTGTATGAGGCGCTTCTCCAGATATACGCTGCCAACAGCATGACGATAATCGCCGAGATAACGGCGATACTCGCCGACATGAAGGTATCGCTGTTGCAGATAATGACGAAAAAACAGACGGAGGACGAGATAATAATCAGCCTCAAGGTCGCGTGCAAGGATATGAATCACTACAACTCGATAGTGTCGCGTCTGCGCGGCATCAAGGACATCGTGCGCATTGTGCGCGGATATAATTAAGGGCGATGTATGATAGCGATAGTTGAAAGAGTACACGGGGCGGAGGTGTCCGTCGACGGGGAAAGCGTCGGAAAATGCGGACGCGGTATAATGATAGCGCTCGGCGTCGAGGTCGGCGACACGGAGGTCGACGTGCGCACGCTGTGCGACAAGATACAGAAGCTGCGCATTTTCCGCGACGAGGCGGGCAAGCTTAATCTGTCGGTGCACGACGTCGGCGGCGAGGCTTTGGTAATATCGAATTTCACGCTGCTCGCAAACTGCCACAGGGGCACGCGCCCCGACTATTCGCGCGCGGCGCCGCGCGCGGTGTCGCTGCCGCTATATGAATATTTCATAGAGACGATGAACGGCTACGGCATACACACCGAGCACGGCATGTTCGGCGCGAGGATGACGGTCAACATGGCGATGGACGGTCCCGTCATAATCCCGCTCGACTCGCACACGCTCCCGCAAAAATAAGTAAGAAAAACGAAAGGACGCGGCGTCAAAATGAAGCTGAGAGTCAACACGGACGGAAAGATCAGGATAAGCGAATATTATTTTCAGACGCTGTGCATGATATTTTGGCCCGGCGCGAAGTTCGGCGCCAAGGCGGACGCGCTCGACGCGGAGTCGGACGCGGACTCGCCCGGCGTCAGTTTCGATATACGCGCCGACGCGGACGGCGTCGTCGCCCGTGCGACGATATCGGACAGGACGCGGCTCTCGTCGATGGAGAGACGCGTCGACTTTGACAGCGGAAATACTCCCGAAATGACGGCGAAGCTCGCCGCCGGCTCGGCGATGCTTGCGGCAGGCGCGGATTTCATGCATTATTCGCCGTCGTGGGGCATAATGGTAGGCGTTCGTCCCGCAAAGGTCGCAAGCGAATACCTGCGCCGCGGATTTTCGGCTGCAAAGACGCGCGCCGCGCTACGTGCGGAGTATTCGCTCTTTCCGAAGAAGGCGGCGCTCGTGACGGAGATAGCGCAGCTTGAGGCACGCATCGCAAAGCCGTATTACAGCGGCTATTGCAGTGTCTACATTTCGATACCGTTCTGCCCATCGCGGTGTGCGTACTGCTCGTTCGTCGCGTATACTTCAAGAAAGCTGACGGCGCTGATACCCGCTTATGTGGACGCGCTGTGCCGCGAGATTGAGCTGCGGTTCAGACTCATAAACGAGCTCGGGCTCAAGGTCGCGGCCGTTTATATCGGCGGCGGCACGCCGACCATACTGACGGAGGAGCAGCTTCGCCGCGTGCTCGAATGCGTTGCGGCGAACACGGACGTGTCCGCGCTCGCGGAGTATACGCTCGAGGCGGGACGTCCAGATACGATAACGCCGGAGAAGCTGCATATTGCGAAAAAGCTCGGCGTGACGCGCGTGAGCGTCAACACGCAGACGATAAACGACGAGGTATTAAAGAGCATCGGACGAGCCCATACTGCCGAGGATTTCTACCGCGCGTTCGATATGGCGGTAAAATCAGGCATCGACTGCATCAACACGGACCTTATCGCGGGACTTCCGGGCGAGAACTTCCTCAGCTTTTCAAAGTCGCTCGACAAGGTGATAGAGATGCGTCCCGAAAATCTGACGGTCCACACGTTCACGGTCAAAAAGTCGGCGGACATTTTGAAGCACGGCGCGTCCGTTTACTCGCGCGTGAATAAGGATGCTGGCAAGAGCGTAGATTATTCACAGATACGCGCGAAGGAGACGGGATACCGTCCGTATTACGTGTACAGACAAAAGAACACGGTCGGCAACTACGAAAACGTCGGATTTGCGATGGAAGGATATGAGGGACTCTACAACATATTCATGATGGAGGAGATACACTCCGTCATATCCGCAGGTGCGGGTGCGGTGAACAGGCTTGTCATGCCGCGCGACTGCACGGGCGGTCAGGAGGACACGGAGGCGCCGAAGATAAGACGCATATTTACGCCTAAATATCCGTATGAATATTTACAGGAGTCGGACGCGGAGGCAAGAGACGTGCAGATGCTCGAGGTGAACGAGAAGATAAAATCGTTTTACGCGGGAGACGCCGGAGACGGCGACGCGTTTGAGATAAAGTAAAGTAAGGAACGAAAAATGGTATATAATCCGCAAAGCTATAAAACGGCAAACGAGGCGTCCGAATATATCGCGGAGTGCGAGCGCGGATTCGACATGCAGCTTTTGTCGGCGGTCGAAGAAATAATATCGCGCGGAGCGAGGACGGTGACTTTGTCTGGTCCGTCGTGCTCGGGCAAGACGACGACGGCGAAGCGAATGACGGCGCTTTTGTCGTCGCGCGGCGTAAAGTCGCATATGGTGAGTATCGACGATTTCTACCGCGACCGCGCCGACGCTGCAGTGAAGGTGACAAAGTCGGGGGAGATAAAACCCGACTACGAGACGATAGCGTCTATCGACGTCGGAGCGTTCGAGCGCTTCGCGGACGCGCTTTCACGCGGCGAGGACGCGGTGATGCCGGTGTTCGATTTCAAGTCAGGCTCGCGCGCGGGAGAGCGCACGCTGTCGGCGGGAGAGGGCGACGTCGTGATACTCGAGGGTATACAGACCGTTTACCCCGAGATCGTGGGCGCGCTCGACGGGAATGTCAACGTGAGCGTTCACATATCTGTCGGACAAAAGCTGAAGGTCGGCGGCGTCACGTTCGAGCCGCACGAGGTGAGGCTGATGCGCCGTCTCGTGCGCGATTACGAGTACCGTTCGGCGAGTCCGGAGACGACGTTTTATCTCTGGGACGAAGTCAGAGATAACGAGATACTCAACATAGAGCCGCGCGTCGGCGCGTGCGACGTCAAAATAGACTCGCTTCTGCCGTACGAGGTCGGCGTCATACGCCAGTATCTGCGCGCGGTGCTGTCGCGAATGAGCGTCGGCAGCGCGTACGACGCGGAAGCGGCGCGGCTGCTTTCGATGGTGCGCGACGTGCGCGAGATAGCGCAGTCACTCGTGCCGGAAAGCTCGGTATTGCGGGAGTTCATGCACTAAACGATAAAGACATAATATCATCCTTTGGGGGCATTTAATGAACGATACGGGAAAGGGAACGACGAAAACGGGAACGAAGCGGTCGACGAAGCTGTTCTTTTCGGGCGTTCTCGTACTTACTATCGCGAACATAGTAAATAAAATACTCGGCGTCTTCATGAAGATACCGCTTGAAAATATCGTCGGTCCCGAGGGGATGGGATATTTCAGTCAGGCGTATACGGTCTATACGTGCCTTTTCATGATATCGACGACGGGACTGCCGACGGGCGTGTCGCTCCTTATCTCCGAGTCGCGGGCGCGCGGCAACGTGCGCGAAACGCGAAAAATATGCAACGTGACGCTGTGGCTGTTCACGGTGCTCGGCATCATAGGCACGGTCATAATGATGGCGGGCTCGGGTGCATTCGCGCAGATAACGAAGTCGCCGAACGCGCAGCTCAGCATAATCTTCCTCGGACCGACGATGTTCTTCATCTGTGTTTCGAGCGCGCTGCGCGGATATTTCCAGGGCTATCAGGAGATGATGCCGACGGCGGTGTCGGAATTTATCGAGTCCGTGATGAAGGTCATAATCGGCGTCATAATGGCGCTGTGGGCGATAGATCAGGGCTATGAGATAAAGTACGTCGCCGCGTTCGCGATACTCGGCGTGACGCTCGGAGTCGCGCTGGGAGCTTTGTATCTCGTGCTCGCAAAGACATTCTTCCGCGAGCAGAAGTATAACGAAGACTATGTGACGCACGACGATGCGCCCGTGTCGCCCGCGATGCGGATACTAAAACGGCTCATAATCGTTGCGATACCGATAACGATAAGCGCGTCGATGCTCAGCGTTGCCGAGGCGATAGATTTGCCGATAATGATGCGCCGACTCATGTCGATAGGGCATAACGAGGCGACCGCGAACGCTCTCTAC
>CANPXS010000105.1 GCA_947586625.1 uncultured Clostridia bacterium
CCGTCCCCCAAAAAATTTATTCTCTCTTCCGCTCTTTTTCTATTTTTCTTGGTCTCACATCATTGACAAATAAACAGCGGCTCAACCCGCCCCTGCGCAGACGAGGTCGAGCATCGAACGGCACGAACGAATGAACAATCATCGTACAGATAAATGAGCTCGTTCGGTAAAGACAAGTCAGTAAAATATTTTGAAAGGGGTACGGGGGAGCCGAGTTTGCACAGCAAACTCGTGCGTTTCTGAAAGAAACGCTAACTTTCTTATAAAAGTTTTCCCCAAAAAATCCCCACCTCCAACCCCGCATTTTTTCGTTTGACATATCATATAAATGAGTATATAATATAAATGCAAGCATATAAAGGAGGCATATCGGATGAAATTCTGGGAGGACGTATCGAAGACCGCGACCGACGCGGCTAATTATACAGTCAAAAAGGCGGGAGAGCTCACCAACGTGGCGAAGCTGAGGTACCGTCTCCACATCGCGGAGACGAAGCTGGCGTGCACGTACGAGGGCATCGGCAGACTGTATTACAGCGCCGTCATGGACGGCGACGAGACGATGGAGGCGATAAGCGACCTTATGGCGGACGTCGCCGAGATAAACGCCGAGGTCGAGGACATCAAGGCGAAAATTGAGGAATCAAAGACCAAGCGCGTCTGTCCGAAGTGCGGCGCGGAGATCGCTCCCGGCAGCACATACTGCAACAAGTGCGGGGAAAAGCTCGAATAAATAAAGCGAAACAAAAAAGCGCGGGGGAAAGCTTTTGATCAAAGCCTTCCCCCGTCTTTTGTAAGCCGTCGTTATTATTCGCCGTCGCCCTCGTCGTCGTAGTCGATGTCGGAGTAGAGCTCGTCGTCGAATATCTGCGCCACGCGGTCGAACTCGTCGTCGTCGGTTATCGTCGTGAGTATCTGCTCGCCGTCCTCGTCGGCCTCGAGCTTGAGTATCACATATTCCTCGTCGTTGTCGGTCGGCGCAAGAGCGTAATATGTGCTGCCCTCAACGTCCGTCTCGCCTATGAGCTCGTATTCGCTTTCGTTTCCGTCGTCGTCAGTCAGCGTTACTATATCGCCGATCTCGTATTCTTCATCAGCCATTTTTATAGTCTCCTTTAGATTCATGTTTATTTTGCGTCGGTTCTGCCGACCCGATACATACATAGTAATATAAATCGGCGCGCTTGTCAAGAAAAATCGTCGCCTATTTTTCGCGCTTCTATTTGTTGTAAATCATGTGACAATCAACGGGATGATCTATTATGAAAATAGCAGATGCCGTAGCAGGCAGAATAATAGAATTGTACCGTGAACGTTCGATAACGTTGAATAAACTCTGTACATTATCAGCTGTAACGCAGTCGACAGTCAGTGATATTGTTAACGGAAGGACAAACATCCCGGGAAAAAAGCTGTGTGACGGTCTTGATATTTCAATAAAAGAGTTTTTCGATACGCCTGTTTTTGCGGCACTGGAACAAGAAATTCAGTGAAATGTTTATTTGCGCGACAGGCAATATTATCCTTGCAAATAATATCATTTCATGTTACAATATTTTCAGAAAGATCAAAAACAAATACAAAGGGGACGCAAAATCATGCTGCACGTTTTAGACCATCCGCTCATCACACATAAGCTCACCATCATGCGCGACAAGAATACGGGGACGAAGGACTTCCGCGAGCTGCTTTACGAGATCTCGATGCTTATGGCGTACGAAATAACGCGCGACCTGCCGCTCGAAGACGTAGAGATCGAGACGCCCATATGCAAAACGAAGGGGCGCATGATCTCGGGCAAAAAATTAGCCGTCGTGCCGATACTCCGCGCCGGACTCGGCATGGCGGACGGCTTTCTCAAGATAGCGCCCGCCGCAAAGGTCGGTCACATAGGCCTTTACCGCGACCACGAAACGGCGAAGCCCGTCCTCTACTATTATAAAATGCCTGAGGACATATCCGAACGTCTCGTCATCGTCACAGACCCGATGCTCGCGACGGGAGGCAGCGCCGCCGACGCCTTGACTATGCTCAAGAAGAACGGCTGCAAAAACATACGTCTTATGTGCCTCGTCGGCGCGCCCGAAGGCGCTAAGCTGCTCGAGGAGCTTCATCCCGACGTAGACATCTACATCGCCGCGATGGACGACCACCTCAACGAGCGCAAATATATCGTGCCCGGTCTCGGCGACGCCGGAGACAGAATTTTCGGCACGCTCTGATGCGAACGTTCACGATTGGCCCCGACGACGGCGGTCAGCGCCTCGACAAATTTGTAATGAAAGCGACTGTGGGTATGCCGCAGTCGCTTCTCTACAAATATATCCGAAAAAAATGCGTCAAGATCAACGGCAGACGCGCCGAGGCGTCCGATATGGTGTCTGTCGGCGACGTGATAACGATGTACGTCTCCGACGAGTTTTTCCCCGGCTCGGACGCGTCGCTGCCGATAGCGTCGATAGTGCCGAAGCTGTCTGTCGCGTACGAGGACGACAACATCATCGTCTGCGACAAGCCCGCGGGCGTGCTCGTCCACGCGGGAGACGCCGACGGCGAGTCGTCGGACGACAAAAACACGCTGATAGGTCATATCCAAGCGTATCTGTACCGCAAGGGCGAGTACGACCCGACGTCGTCGGCGACGTTCGCGCCCGCGCTCTGCAACCGCATCGACCGCAACACGCGCGGTCTCGTCATCGCGGCAAAGAATGCGACGGCGCTGCGTGAGATGAACGCGATAATACGCGAGGGAGGCATACGCAAGTTTTATCTTTGCGCCGTCCACGGCGTGCCGGAGCCGAGGGAGCGCGAGCTGCGCGGATGGCTGCGCCGCGAGGGAAACGGCGTGCGCGTGTATGCGTCGCGGTTGCCGGGCTGCAAGGAGATAGTGACGCGGTACCGCGTTATGAAAGTCGCGCGCGGCGGGGATCTGTCGCTGTGCGAGGTGGAGCTGTTGACGGGCCGCACGCATCAGATACGCGCGCACATGGAGTATATAGGTCATCCGCTGCTCGGAGAGGGCAGGTACGGCAAAAACGAATCCGACCGTAGGCGCGGCTACCGTTCGCAGGCGCTTTGCGCATATAAGCTGCGGTTCGTGCTCGACGGCTACGACGGCGCGCTGTCATATTTGCGCGGACGTGAAATAAAGCTCGACACCGACACGGTCGATTTTATGCGCGAATTCGAGTGACGGCGGTACAATGCGGGGGAATTGTGCAAAAATGACAAAAACAGCCGTGAAATTTTGCGAAATTTCTATATCGAAAATTTGATTTCGTATCAAATAATTTTTCAAAAGCCCTTGCCTTAAAGGGCTTTTTGTTGTATAATTTGAAAGCTTGGTGTGCGATGAGGCGGAAGGTGGCCGCAAAAAGGCGCTAAACGCGCGTTTTGCGGGGAATTTCCGCGGAGTATGTCCGACCTGCGAGTCGGGCGGAGCCGGATGCAGTATCGGCTCTGTATCGCCTGCACAAATGAGCATCGGCTTCGGCTCTGTGTCGCCGTCGCCGACGCGATATTTTTGAGCGGGAATGATACGCTCGGAGCCGTGTGCAGCATCGCCCCCGGTAAATCTACATTATATAGGAGGCAGCAACAGTGGCAGCAAACGAAAAGATCAACGTCCGTGTGAAGGGTTACGACCACACGCTCGTAGATGCGGCGGCAGCCAAGGTCGTGGAAGCGGCTAAGGCGAGCGGCGCGGAAGTTTCGGGACCGATCCCGCTTCCGACCGAGAAGCAGGTCGTCACGATCCTGCGCGCAGTCCATATGTACAAGGACAGCCGCGAGCAGTTCGAGCAGAGAACTCACAAGAGACTGATCGTTATCAAAAAGCCGTCCCAGAAGGTCGCAGAGGCTCTGATGAAGGTCGAGCTCCCAGCGGGCGTCGACATCGAAGTCAAGCTCTGAGACGAAAACAGCCCCGGTCCGAACGACGGCGCGCAAAATCACTCTTAAATGCGCGTGCGGTTCGCGATTAGGTCATGTCAGCGCGTGCGGGCGGCTCCCGCATCTACCAAAGCGTTGACCAATAGCCGAAATCAAGGAGGAAAAAATCAAATGAAAAAGGCCATCATAGGCAAAAAGCTCGGAATGACCCAGATCTTTGACGAAAACGGAAATATGATCCCCGTTACCGTCATTGAAGCGGGTCCGTGCCCGGTCGTTCAGAAGAAAACGGTCGAGACAGACGGATACGAAGCGCTCCAGCTCGGCTTTGAGGACAAGAAGGACTCGAAGCTCACGAAGCCTGAAGCGGGTCATTTCAAAAAGGCAGGCGTTACGGGCAAGCGTCATCTCAAGGAATTCCGTCTTGCAGATTGCAGCGCGTATGAAGCCGGCTCGGTGATCTCCGCCGATACCTTCGCCGCAGGCGAAAAGGTCGATGTTACGGGCATCACGAAGGGCCGCGGATTCACGGGCGCAGTCAAGAGATGGGGCAACGCGACGCTCCGCATGACGCACGGCACCGGTCCTATCCACAGAGAGGTCGGTTCCATGGGCGCTAACTCGACGCCGTCGAGAGTTTTCAAAAATAAAAAGATGGCGGGACAGTACGGAAACGAACAGGTCACCGTGCAGAATCTCGCCGTGATCAAGGTTGACGCGGAAAAGAATCTCATCGCTGTCAAGGGCGCAGTTCCCGGCGCCAAGGGCGGCATCGTATTCATCCGCGACAGCGTAAAGGCGTAAGAGGGAGGATACAGAACAATGCCAAACTTAAAGGTTGTCGACATGACCGGCAAAGAGGTCGGCTCGATTGAGCTGTCCGATAAGGTCTTTGCGGCTGATGTGAACGGCTCCGTCCTCCACGCGGCAGTCAGAGCGTATCTGCTCAATCAGAGACAGGGCACGCAGTCCACGCTGACGAGAACAGAGGTCAGCGGCGGCGGCAAGAAGCCGTGGAGACAGAAGGACACCGGCAGAGCAAGACAGGGCTCCCGCCGCGCTCCCCAGTTCGTACACGGCGGCGTTGCGCTCGGTCCGAAGCCCCGCTCATATCGCGTGGCTATGAATAAGAAGACGCGCCGCGCGGCGCTCTTCGGAGCTATGTCATCAAAGGTCGCCGATGGCGACATGATCGTGATCGACAAGATCGCGACAGAAGAATACAAGACGAAGACGATGACGGCTATGCTGTCCGCAGTCGGCGCGAAGAAGAAATCCCTCGTCGTTCTCGACGGAGTCGACGAAAAGGTCATCAAGTCCTTCGCGAACATCCCCGGCGTCAAGACGACACAGTACAATTCCATCAACGTCTACGACATACTGAACTGCGACTCCTTCATCGTTGCTCGCGGCGCGGCAGAAAAAATCGAGGAGGTCTACGCATAAAATGAAATTTGCAGAAGACGTCATAATCGCCCCGATCATCACCGAGGCGAGCATGGGCAGACTCGCTGACAAGAAGTACACGTTCCGCGTGGCTGACGGTGCGACGAAGCCCGAGATCGCGCACGCGGTCGAGGAGCTCTTCGGCGTGAAGGTCTCCGCCGTGAACACGATCACGATGAAGAGAAAGCCCAAGAGAGTCCGCTACCAGTACGGCTACACGTCCGAATGGAAAAAGGCTGTGGTCACGCTGACGACAGACTCCAAGCCGATCGAATTCTTCGAGGGCATGTATTGATAACGGGAGGAAAGAACAATGGCTACGATCAAATATAAATCAACAACTCCCGGCAGACGCGGCATGACGGTCGCTTCCTTCGAGGAGGTCACCAAGTACACCCCCGAAAAGAGCCTCATAGTCATCAAAAAGAAGCACGCCGGACGCAATAACAACGGCAAGATCACAGTCCGTCACCACGGCGGCGGAAACAAGGTCAAGTACAGGATCGTCGACTTCAAGCGTCAGAATACGGGCGCGGCTACGGTTGTCGGCGTCGAATACGACCCGAACAGAAGCGCTTACATCGCGCTCTTACAGTACGAGGACGGCACGAAGAGCTACATCATCGCTCCCGTCGGCATCAAGCCGGGCGACGTGCTTTACTCCGGTGAGAAGATAGATATCAAGCCGGGCAACACGCTCCCGATATCCGATATCCCGGTCGGCACCGTCATCCACAACATCGAGCTCTACCCCGGCAAGGGCGCGCAGCTCGTCCGTACAGCCGGCGCGCAGGCGCAGCTCATGGCTAAGGAAAACGGCACCGCTCAGGTCCGTCTCCCCTCCGGCGAGGTCCGCCGTGTGCGCCTTGACTGCAAGGCTACTATCGGTCAGGTCTCCAATATCGAGCATGACACGGTCAAGCTCGGCAAGGCAGGCCGCAAACGCCACATGGGCGTCCGTCCCACGGTTCGCGGCTCGGTCATGAACCCGTGCGATCACCCGCACGGCGGTGGCGAAGGCAAGTCTCCTGTCGGTCATCCGGGACCGCTCACTCCTTGGGGTAAGCCCGCTCTCGGATATAAGACGAGAAAGAAGAACGCCCGCACCGAGAAGAACATCGTGAGACACAGAAACGGTAAGTAAGGAGGACTTGAAAAATGAGCAGAAGCTTAAAGAAAGCGCCGTTCGTTGAGGAAAAGCTCTTCGCAAGAATCAGCGCGATGAACGAAAAAGGCGAGAAAAAGGTTCTCAAGACTTGGAGCCGTGCATCTACGATCTATCCCGAGTTCGTCGGTCACACGATAGCCGTTCACGACGGCAAGAAGCATGTTCCGGTGTATGTCACCGAGGATATGGTGGGACACAAGCTCGGCGAGTTCGCTCCTACGCGTACCTTCAAGGGTCACGCCGGTTCGAAGACATCGAACAACGGCAAGTGATCCCGTTACAACACAGAATTTACGGAGGTAAAACCTACACATGGAAGCTGTTGCATATTTGAAATATGTGCGCGTTACGCCTTCTAAGGTAAAGGGTGTGCTCGATCTGATACGCGGTAAGGACGTGGATGTCGCTATGGGTATTCTCAAAAATACGCCTAAGGCCGTCTGCGAGGATCTTATCAAGCTTTTAAAGAGCGCAACCGCTAACGCGGAAAACAATTTCGAGATGGATAAGGACAATCTCTACATCTCCGAATGCTTCGTATGCCCCGGCCCGCCGAGGTCGAGACGCATGAACCCGAGAGCGAAGGGAAGCGGAGACATAATCACGAAGAGAACGTCGCATATCACACTCAAGGTAAAAGAAAAGGAATAAGGAGGATAAATAACAATGGGTCAGAAGGTTAATCCGCACGGAATGCGTGTGGGCGTTATCAAAGACTGGGACTCCCGTTGGTACGCCTCCGACGAGAAGTTCGGCGATACGCTCGTTTCCGACTATAATCTCAGAAAATTTCTCAAGAAGAAGCTCTACAATGCCGGCGTTCCGAAGATAGAGATCGAACGTGCGAACGGCAGGATCAAGGTCACGATCCACTGCGCGAAGCCCGGTCTCGTTATCGGTCCGAAGGGCGCGGCTATCAACGAGCTCAAAACGACTATCGAGCAGATGGCGGGCATGCCCGCGTCCGTCTCCGTCGTCGAGATAAGACAGATAGACCTCGACGCACAGCTCGTCGCAGAGAACATCGCGGGACAGCTTGAACGCCGTATCGGCTTCCGCCGTGCGATGAAGCAGTCGATAGCACGCACGATGAAGTGCGGCGCGAAGGGCATCAAGA
>CANPXS010000106.1 GCA_947586625.1 uncultured Clostridia bacterium
GTTCGAGATCGGAAATTCGGACGCGCTGCGGAATATCGACTTCGATCAGATATTCGACGTCATTTCGGCGGGCACATTCGGGAAAATAGTCGAGGTGCACTCCGCCGACGGCGACAACGTGGAGATCTGGGTCGAATGAAAATATTCGTCCGCACCGACGGAAAATCGTTTTTTATCCCCGTGCCTAACGGACTCCTCTCACTTGCGCTGCGTCTCTCGCCAAAGTGTGCGCGCCACGCAGCCAAAAGCGAGGGGGACGGGGAGCGAGCGGACATGGATATGCTCGCGTCGACGGCGGAGCCGATATGCCGCGAGCTTGCGCGCGAGCTGCGGCACGCACGCCGCAACTTCGGACATCTCGAGATCGTCCATGTCCTCACCGCCGACGGCGTCGAGGTCATAATAACGCTGTGACGCGGAAAATGCGCCCCTTGCGGGGCGCATTTTCGCGCTGTTTACTATCGTCTACTATCGCTTTTTCGGCTGTTTATTTTACTGCCGGCAACGATATAGGGCAAAGAGCCGTCATGAACTCGTTTTGCTCGCTCAGGTACGCATAATCGAACAGCAAAAATCCGCGTCTCTCCCATACAGGCGCGTTCTCGCGCGGACGGACTATCGCCGCAAGCTGCACCGCGCCTTTTTCGCCCGCTTCCTCCGCCAAGCACTCAAGCAGCATATCCGCGACGATATCTTCTTCAAAATATAGTCCTTCTGCGGGTATGATCCACTCGACGCCGACAAGCGGCGAGCCCATCTCGACTGCCTCGGCGAGGACATAGCCGACAGTTTTGCCATCGCGTTCGGCGATGAGTCCGACGAACTCCTTTTCTTTCCAATATGCGCTCTTTGTCTTTTCAAACAGCTCAGATGTGATCCTGCCGCACTCCTGCGGCTCGATCCTTCTTATCAAAAGACCGTCGCACCGCTCTTTTTCGTCGGAAAAACGCAGTCCCGATTTTCCGTCCGTCCTCCGCACCATAATGTGCTGAACGTTTCCGTCCGTATCAGGCGAGTCGGGACTTTCTATCGGACGCCCCCACGGTAAAAAAGAGAATCCCATCTTATGCCAGAAACGCGTCGCCGACGTCTTTGACACCATTCCCGACAGATGGCGCACTCCCTGTGCATTCGCATCGTCGAGGACCTTGGAGAAAAGCGCTGTGCCGATGCCGCGTCTCCTGTTCGCGGGATCAAAGACAAGGATCGAGACTATCCGCCAGTCCCTGCCGCCGAGCGATCCCACGGCGTTATGCTCGCATATCAGAAGGTATGCGAGCAGCTCGCCGTCCTCGCCCTCCGCGACATAGCATATGCGCTGCGGCAGATTTTTGAGAAGCGCTTCGCTTTTATTCCATTTATTTTCGCACAGCCAATCAAGCTGTTCATTTGTTGCGATACGGACCGTGCATTTTATTTTTTCATTCACTATATAAAACCTCCGTTTTTGTTTGTAGTTTTTTGTTTATTGCACCTGTAAAATCTTCCGTCTCCCGCGCGTGACGGGAAACGCCCATATCGCCTACGGAAAGGACAGGACCGCAAAAGACAACAAAAAAATCCCGCAAAAGCATTGACGCGCGTTTTCGTTCACGCTGCTTTTCGGAACTTCACCGTTATGCTCGTGGATCCTATCCATCTTTTCTCCTTTCGAGAATACTATACCACAAAACAAAGACGGTGTCAAGACGGATTTTGATCATTTTCAGCTCTCCTGCGAAAAGCGCCCTGACGCGGAAAATGCGCCCCATACGGGGCGCATTTTCGCGCTGCGTTTATTTTACTTTATCGCTTTTTGCGCTCGACCATAACGTCGCAGACGAACCCCTCCGACGGCGGCGTTATCCTGCCTGTGCGCTGCGCATGTTCGACGACCGTTTTGTACATTCCCACAAACATATCGCTTGTTATGCGGGTTACGTCGTCCGACAGGTGCTCGGGGAACAGACTCTTGTAGCCCGCGATAAATCCGTTTACAGCAGTTGAATAATCCGACGACAGCGGCGCCAAATACCGCTGTGCCGCCGCTTCAAATTCCGACATTCGCTCCGCGCTGAAATACGGCACGGTCACAAACAGACTGCCGTCTGCGCGCTTTTCGATATAGCCGTCGCTTATGGCACACGCCGCGTGGTAGTCGTCGTCCGTCTTGCCGCGCACGAGAATGTCCTCACAGGCGTTGATATATGTGTAGTACATCATCGGTCTGTACGCGACGCCGCCGAAATTAGCGTAAACAGTGTGGGTGCAATTTCCGCGGCTGCAGGTATTATTGCATCTCGACGTCGATATGATGACGCTCGAATCTACTCGCTTTTCGCCCGCTATATAACGCCAGCGGAAGCCGTCATAATTTTCGGGGATCGGCGGATACGGCGGCCTGCATAAGTACCGCGACATGTACTCGAACGCCAATATACCGTACAGGTAATATAGGTCGCTCTCACTTTTTTCCGCCCTGTAAAAGTCGATCCCCGCCGCCTCGTTCGCTATCCCGTCGAGCGCGTCAAGGAGTCTCTCCATAACGGGTTCGAGCGCGTCCTCGGCGTGCTCCCTGCAGTATACCTCGTGCTTGTCCGATAAAATCATGAAATCTGTGCGGTACTTCCCCTTCGGCGACTCGATGACCGCGCGGCGGTTCACGAGATTCTCGACGCGATCCTCGACGTAGTACGCGGGCACGCCGCATATCTTTGCAAGCTCCTCGATACCTCTCGCACGCTCGTAGCAGTTATAAAGTATGTTCTGCGACAGCGCATCTTCGATGTACACGTCGGGAAACGGGATCCGCGTTCCGTCGTATTCTCCGTCGCCGAAAATTTCGATCCACATCTTTCTCGGATACAGTGCCGTGTCTTCCATAACAAACAGCTCCTTTTTCAGTTTTCTCCTCGCCTCGGAAAGCCGCCATCTGACCGTCCCCTCGGGTATGCCGAGGCGCTCGGAGATAATTTTTGTCGATAGGCCGTCGTAATAGCGGAGCACGACTATGTCGCGGTACGCGGACGAAAGCATCGCCACCTTCGTGCGCAAAAGATCGTAAAGACGCTCGTTTTCGCCCGACTCGCCGCCGAAGTATTCGTCCTCTGCCGCAGCGTCGACGAGAACGTCATAGGAATACGTCGCGCGCCGTTTTCCCATGTCGCGCCGGAAACGCTTCGTCACGTTGTCGGCAAGCCCCCACAGCCACGGCTCGAATCTGTCGCAGTCGCGCAGCCTCGGCAGCTCGCGCACAGCCGTGAACAATATCTCCTGCGCAAGCTCGTCCGCCTCGTCGCGCGAGTATGTGCGTCTCGTCGCGTAGCCGTAGACCTTTTCAACGTAATCTTCGATGATGTTGTGCTCCACTTTTTCACCGCCTTTCATCTGTAAAGTGTCGGAGTTTTGCGTTTTGTTTGGTCGATTTCCGATTTTTTTTGGAAAATAAAAAAACATTCGCGGGGGAAGCCCGTAAATGAGCTTCCCCCGCCTCGTTTATTCGTCGTCGTTTGTTATATTCGTCACGAATACGACTTCCTCGGGCAGACGCATGTTGAATTTCTCGCGCGCCATCTTGATTATGTAGTCCTCGTCTATCGGAGCCGAAAGATCGTTTTCGACGGACAGTATAAGCTCGTTGTATTCCGCGATCTGACGTTCAAGCTCGTCGCGCTCGTTTCTCAGCTCTTCGCTTTCGGCGTTCGACGACAAAAGCGTTATGATGCAGAAAACAGACACCACCACAAGCGCCAATTTGAAGAATATATTATCCGTGATCGTTTCAAGCATTTTCTTTCTCCCCGACCGCTTTGTCGTCCGATATCGCCGCAGCCATACCGGCTATCATTTTCGGAAGCTCCACGTCCATGTATCGCCGCGTCCGCTTTTCCGACCTGCGGCGTCTTACCTTTTCCGTGAACCGTTTTATCGTCTTTTTGTATATCAGCGCCGCGACCCTGTAAAGACCGCGTGCCGCCGCTTTTATCGGCGTAACCGTGAGCCACACCGCGTATCTTACCGCGACCTCGACCGCGAACAATATGTACGACGACACCGCCGCCGTCAATTTTCCGACAGTCGCCATGTACGCGTAAAATCCCGCCGCCATGCCGACGAGCGAAAACAGTCTCGGCGTGCCGTTCGACGTTCGGTAAAGGAATATCACAGCCGCCAGCGTCAAGATCAGCATGTACGCGATGTCGAATACGAATACCGCCGCGTCGGCAGCGGCTTTTTTTCCGCGTCCGCGAACTCGCTCCTTCGGCGCGCCTATTATCGGCAGCGACACATGCGACAGCGCGCACGACGCGCGGTAGTCGACGCCGAGTCCGAAGAACGTGCGCAGTAGCCGTACCGCGTCGTACGCGGCGCCTGCGACAGCGCCCGCCATAATCGACAGTATGAGCAGCGTTATGTGCTCGCTTATTTCAACCTGCATGACGCGCCGGCTTATCCCTGACCGAACCGACCGTTTCTTTTGCGGTCGCGCCGCTTCTTCACGTCGTAGTACACGATCGCGTCGACGCTCCCGCTGACCGTCATGTCGCCCGTCTCGGCGTCGAATTTGTCGACGTGCAGCGCTTTTCCCTGCACAGACAATCCGTCGTCATCCGACGTCCGCATTATGATGTTTTCCTCGTCAAATCCGTCTATCGACTGTATACCCGTCAAAACGAGCGCTCCGCGCTCGCACAGACTTATCGCGTGCGTCCTCTTGCTCTTTTCGTCGTCCATAATGATCAAGCTCCTTTCGTTTTCCGTGTCGCCTGATTCAATATATGCGGACGCGCCCGAGTCTATTACTGCGCGTTATTCGATGACCTCGTACATCGAATCCGCGTCGGCTTTGCCGACGTTGTCGCGTACCTCGCGTACGCGCACTTTGAGCGTCTTCTGACCGAACGTTATTTCGAGCACATCTCCGACCTTCACATCATACGACGCCTTCGCGCGCCGTCCGTTCACCTCGACATGCTCGGCGTCGCACGCGTTGTTCGCGACCGTGCGCCGTTTTATTATCCTCGATACCTTCAGAAATTTATCAAGCCGCATATTTTTCCCTGATATTTGATATTGTACGGGCAAAGGTGACATAATCCGATGTCAAAACCGACATTTTGATGTCGGATTATGGTCATTTCCCCTAAAAACGCATCGAGGGCGGCATCCCAATACGGGATACCGCCTTCGCGCAAATTAAATTGTCTTATATAGCTCAGCCGTTGACCTGATCCTTGAGCGCCTTGCCGGGCGTGAAAACAGGTGCGTTGGACGCCGCTATCGTGATGCGTTCGCCGGTCGCGGGGTTTCTGCCCTCGTGAGCTTCCTTGTGCTTTACCTTGAATGTACCGAAGCCGACGATCTGTACCTTATCGTCCTTCGCGAGAGCTTCGCTGATAGTGTCGAAAACTGCGGAGACAGCCGCCTCGGCGTCCTTCTTTCTGATATTCGCCTTGACCGCGATCTCGTTTACAAGCTGATTCTTGTTCATATTTCCTGTCCTTTCAAAATCCTTATAGGAAGGTTATCTCTTCCGACTTTTATTTTTAAACAATTATAGCATAAAGATACAGTCTTTGCAATAGAAAATCAAAAGTTTCTCACCAAAAAACTCGGGAATTTATAAGTTTTCAGGGCACATGCCTCCACTTACTGCACGAAAATGCGACTCGTGACGAAATATGTCACTCCTTGTGCTTCACTTTGTCCCATATCGCGTCGAGCTCCGTCATGTCGAGGCTCGTCATGCTCTTTCCCGACTCCGTCACCGCACGCTCAACGCGCTCGAATCTGTCGCAGTATTTATTGCATGCACGCGCGAGCGCATGCTCCGAATCGATGCCGCACAGCCGCGCCGTGTTCACGACTGCAAGCAACAGATCGCCTATCTCCTCCTCAAGCCTGTCCGAGTCGCCGCCGCCCATCAGCTCCCCGACCTCAGATGTCTCCTCCGATATCTTTGAAAACGCCTCGTCCGCCGATGTAAAGTCAAATCCCACCTTCTTCGATATCTCGCCGAGCTTGTCCGCCTTCATCAAAGCCGGCAGCGACGACGGCACCGAGCGCAGCTTCTCCGTCGTCGTGCGGCGTTTCTTCTCCTCGGATTTTATCTTATCCCATGCGTCGAGCACATCCGCACTCGTCTCTGCTTTTGCCTCGCCGAATATGTGCGGATGACGCGTAATCATCTTTTTACATTCGCCCGTTATGACGTCGCCAACATCGAACGTGCCGTTCTCGCGCTCTATCTCCGAGTGGAACACGACTTGGAGCATAACGTCGCCGAGCTCCTCGCACAGAAGCGTCATGTCGCCGTTGTCGATACCCTCGACAGCTTCGTACGTCTCCTCTATGAGACTGTTCCTTATCGACTCATGCGTCTGTTCGCGGTCCCATGGGCATCCGCCCTCGCCGCGCAGTATCTTTATTATCTCGCACAGATCGTCAAACGTGTACCTGTCGCGCCCGCACAGTGCCTTTGCCTTTTCGTTCATTATCCTGCCTCTCCTTTTCTCTTTCCGCGGATGCGGTCAACGACCGCGAGCAGCTTCGCCCCTTTCGGGATAAGCAAAATATCCGACTTCGTTATCGCACCGAGCGCGAAAATCAAAACTACATATACGACGGCGCCTATCGCTATTCCCGCGAACATCGCAACGATGTAGTTTATCACCATCGACAGCGCGTAATAAACTCCGTACGCAGACAGCGCGCACGCGATACCCGCGATAAGCGGACGCACGAGCATGTGACTGAAATCGAGCTTTATCCCGACGTGCTTTACAAGGAAATAGATGTTGCACGCCGCCGCCGTGAAGTAGCAGAAGAACGTGCTTATCGGCACGCCGTTTATGCCTACCGCCTCAATACCGACGAGTATGTATGTGAGGACGATCTTCACAAACGACCCCGCCAGCATCGAGATTATCGGCTTGCGCTCATATCCGTACGCCTGAAGCAGCGCGTTCGTCACCGAAAGAAGGCACACGAACACGATAGCCGGCGCCACGATCGTCAATAGCGGCGCTCCCATCGCGGCGTCCTCTTTGCCGTATAACATGCGTATTATCGGCTCCGCCATGACGGACAGTCCGAGCGCGCACGGTATCGCCATCACGCACGAAACGCGCAGCGACATATGCATGAACGCGGACGCGCGCTCGCGGTCGCCCTCGGTCAGTGTCGCCCTTATCATCGGCAGAAGCGAATACGATATAGGATAAACGAGCGCGGGCGTCAGGTCGAACAGCG
>CANPXS010000107.1 GCA_947586625.1 uncultured Clostridia bacterium
CACGGGAGCCTCTTTCGGGTTCGACAAGGGGGACTTTCTTGCGAGAAAGTCCCCCTTGTCAAAAACCTGTTCGAAGGCGTGAAAGACGTCACCACGTCAAATAGTCAAAGGTAGCTGCCGGTGGGTGCAGACTGTACGATGAGCCGCGTGTGATCAGTATCTCCTCACTACGTTCGGAGCTACAACACTTTTCGCTTCGCAAAAAGTGTGGGAGAAACCAGTCATGGGTGCGGTATGTCGCTTACGCGGATTTTTTGGTGTCGCCATTATTCAGGCAGTGAATTTATAAATCACCGCGCATAGCTGCTCGCACACAGCGTCTGCGCGGTGTTGATCCTTTATTCTATCCCGTCGTAAATGTCCGCGACGAGCCGCTCCCATGCGTCCTCGTGCTCGACATAATAAATTGGACACATCTTGCCCGTCACGTCGTAGTGGCGTATGATGTTCTCGCGCTTGATGCCGTACTCCTCGACGAGGAAACGGCACAGCTTGATGAGCGACGCGTACGTCTCGTCGTTGAACTTGCCCTCCTCGTCGGGGTGACAGCACTCAATCGAGATCGTGTCGTGATTGCGGAAATTGGAGCAGTACGCGACCTCGCCGAGCGGCACGCACTGTATCACCTCGCCGTCGAGCCCGACGACGAAATTGCTGCTCGCGTACGTCTCGCCCGACTTCGCAAGACTTGCGAAATAGTTGCGGTTCGCCTTCGCCGACGTCGACGGGTTGCCGACATAATGTATTACGATGCCGACGATCTCGTCTGTCGGCTCGCCGGGACGCGAGTATTCGTTTATCGGCAGAAGGTCGACGTCTATCCAGTCGGGCAGCTCGATCTCTTTGCCGTCGTTGCCGACCGACGGCGTCGCCGTATCGTCCTTGCCCTTGCCGAAAATGCCTCCGTGTTCGTAGCCGCCGCCGTCACCGCCGCCCGATGAGCGAAGGCGCAATATTACGACCGCCGATATTGCGATGATGACTATCGCCAAAACGAACGCTATCGTTATGCCGAGCGCTGTCTCCATGCGCTTTTTGCCGCGTTCGCCCTCAAAGAATCCACGCGCGCCGCTGTTTTCGCCGTCTGTATCTGTATCTTTGCGTTTCATATATCACCTTTGTCGAGTTGTTTGTCCGCTATTAAACATAATTATACTACTAAGCGCGTAAAACGACAAGAAAAAGCGGGAATTTTGTCGGCGAATTTTTTACGTTCAACGCAGATGACGCGCCGACGTAAGTAAAACGGAAACGTGTACTCGGTAAATTGCACTAACGCGGCGGCAATAAATGGGCAACAATTTACAAAACGTTCACATTTCGTGTATTGAAAAAGGGCGACAGCGTGTGTATAATATATTCGTATAATTTTGTGATTTAACGGCGGCGAAAATGAAACGGCTTCTTCTGCTCGCCAATCCCGTGGCGGGCATTACGGGGACTGAGCGTTATCTGCTCGAAATAATAAACAGGCTCGTCACGGGCGGCTTTGAAGTCACGGTCGAAACGACGCAGCGCAAGGGGCATCTGACTGAGATAATCAGGGAACGCGGCGGCAGATACGACGTCGTGACCGTTTCGGGCGGCGACGGAACGCTGAATGAAGCCATCTGCGCGCTCATGGAAATGCGGGCGAACGGCGAGACTATCCCCGCGCTCGGCTATATCCCGGCGGGCACCGTCAACGACTTCGCGCGCAGCCACGATATACCGACCTACATGCCCGACGCCGCCGACGTCGTCGCGCACGGCGTCGCGCGCGGATGCGACATCGGCATGCTCGGCGAGCGCCCGTTCGTGTACGTCGCCGCGTTCGGCACGTTCACGGATACGTCGTATTCGACGCCGCAGAAGTGGAAGAACATTTTCGGCAAGGTAGCGTACTTTTTCCACGGAGCGTCGCGGCTCAACGTCGCGCTTCGCCCGTATAAGATGAAAATTTACTACGACGGCGGCGAGGTCGAGGGCGAATTCGTGTACGGCATGGCGTCGAATTCGCGCTCCGTCGGCGGGATGCGGCTGCCGCTTCGCTCCGACGTGTCGCTCGACGACGGAAAATTCGAGGTGACGCTTTTCAAGAGCCCGTCGACGCCGCGCCGTCTGCGCAAGCTGGCGAAGGCGCTGTTTGAGCGGCGCGCGGACGGGTTCGAGGCGTACCAGTTCTCGACGACGAAGTTGCGCATAGTGTCGGAGGAGTCGATACCGTGGACGACGGACGGCGAGTTCGGCGGTGAATACACGGACGTGACCGTGACCGTAGAGAACCGCGCCGTGCAGATTATAGTGCCCGTCGGCTGCCGCTACTTCGGTCAGGCGGAGGAAGTATAAAAATCACATTTAAGACTGCGGCATCGCCGCGGTCTTTTTGTGTAAAATTTACTGACCAAGTTTCACCACTCTTCCCGTGAGGAAAAACATCTGCCGTCCAAGCTTGGCGACGCGCCGTAGGCTTCGCAGCTTCACGTTCACGCACCGCGCTCGTGCGCTGTTCGGCGCGACACGGCTCGACGCAGACACGACGTTTAGGTGACGCACTCGACACGTCGCGTGCCGCAGGCTCCCCCGCCAAACCTGTGCACGCCACATCCCACCTCGTCTCCCTTGACTGCCTATATTATACCACAAAATTTGTAATTTGTCAAGCACTATTCACAAATTTATGTATTATTTTTTACTTTTCGCGTAATCTCTCAACCGTTGCCATAGCTGACTTCTCCGCTCACTGCGGTTCAATGTACAGCCTGTCCCCACCGGCAGCTACCTTTGATTACCTGACGTGGTGACGTCTTTCACACCTTTCAACCGGTTTTTGACAAGGGGGACTTTCTCGCAAGAAAGTCCCCCTTGTCGAACCCGAAAGAGGCTCCCGTGTGTTCGTCGATGTTATCGAGTCTGCGGCAAGAGAGGCTTCGGGGCGCAGACCGCGTTACCACTTCCTGCGAACAGTTCCCTCGCGACGGGGCGAGAGCGCCGTCAAAACGTCGTGTCTGCGTCGAACGCTGGGAGCGCCGAGTATCGCACGAGCGTGGTGCATGAACGTGAAGCTGGGAAGCCTGACGGCGGCAGTTCGTCGCTGACGCGCCGACCTGCGACACGTTTCCGCTGACGCGGAAAGTGTGGCGTCGCCAAGCTTGGACGGCGGCGGTTTTACTTTGAGAAAAATGTGAAAAACTGCTTCTGCGGCGGGGAATGAGCGCGCGAGGGAAAATCCCCGCAAAAGTTTCCCGCGCAATATCGCAAAATGCTTGACAAACGCGCGCGGCGGACGTAGAATTATTGTATAAAACACACAACAAAAAAGGAAAACGGTGATGGACGAAACAAGAAAATACGCGCCGATACTGCACACCGGCTTTGCGGAAAATTATACGCGAGAGCAGATGGCGCAGTTCGTGCGTCTGCTCGACGAGCGCGGATATTCGGGCTTTTCCGCCGAGGGCAAATCGTCGACGGGACCGACGACAGACATCGACGGCTGGGTCGACGGCTACATGAACGGCATCGAATACGCTTGCCGCGAGTCTGAGGCGCGCGGGCTCGACGTGTGGATATTCGACGAATGGGGATACCCGACAGGCACCGCAGCGGGACGCGTGATGGCGGAGCATCCCGAGTGGCGGTCAAAGACGCTGCACTGCGCGCTCGATATGATAGTCGAGGAGGGGCAGACCGTATCGGTCACGGCGCCGCCGCATCTGCTCGCCGCCGCCGCATGGCACGTCAACAGAAACGTGTTCGCCGGTCCCGCCGGCGGGTACACAGTGATACCCGTCGTCGACGGCAAACTCACGTATACCGCCGACCACAGGCGCTGCCGTCTCGTCGCGGCGACGTGGGAGTACGATACGACGCGCACAGTCGGCGTGTTCGTCCACGACATGGAAAACGACGCCCAGTGCACGCTCGATTTGATGTCGAAGGACGCGATAGCGAAGCTGCTCGAGGTCATGCACGGCGAATATTACCGCCGCATGCCGCAGTATTTCGGCGGCACGATTAAGGGATTTTTCTACGACGAGCCGTTTCTGTCGTTCCCGCTGCCGTACACGTTCGATTTAATAGAGACGTTCAAGGTGCGCAAGGGATACGACCCGACGGAAAGTCTGCCGCTCCTTGTGACGGGCGGCGGCGGACGCGCCCGCGACGACTGGCGCGACGTCGCAACGTCGATGATGGCGGAGGTGTTCTTCGGCGGCATGCAGGCGTGGTGCCATGAGCACGGCGTCGAGCTCGTCGGTCATCAGGACCTCGACCACGACGTCCGCTCGACAAATTCCGTCAGCGGCGATTTCTTCAAAAACAACATATACAACGACGCGCCCGGCGTCGACTACATTTGGGCGCAGATAAGACCCGACCACACCGCCGACTATCCGCGCCTCGCCGGTTCGTTCCGCCGCATGACGGGGAAGTCGCACGCGACGAGCGAGTCGTTCGCGGCGACAGGGTACTGTCTGCACCCCGACTACATGCGCTGGGCGATGGAGTATCAGGCTGTGCGCGGCATCGACAGATTCTATCTGATGATAGCGGCGCCGGAAGGCGGTCACGGGTTCGGCACGCCGCTCGATTTCGACCATCCCGCGTCACGGCTGTTCGCAAAGGACGTGAACGAGCACGTCGCGATAACGGGCAAAATGCTGAACGAGAACGCGCCCGCCGCGTCGGTCGCGCTCTATGTGCCGCGCCGTCAGCTCTCGGCGGAATATCCGCCCGCGCGGGCGAACAGAGTGTCGCTGCACATGCCGTGGGAGTGGGTGAACGATACGGCGGAGGCGCTGCTGTATGCGCCCGTCGATTTCGAGTACATATGGGACGACATGATTACGTCGCTCCCGCTCGACGGAAAAGACGGTGCGCTCGTGATGCCGACGGGTCAGAGGATAACGACTGTCGTCGTCCCTGCCGTGTACGCGCTGCCGGGAGACGTTGCCGACGTGCTTCACAAAATGCAGGACGCGGGCGCGAATATCGTTTTTGTCAGCTATGCGTCGGAGGGGTTCGTCGGCTCGCCCGTATGCACGTACCCGCGCGACATCGCGAAATTTGTGCCGCATGAGGTCGAAATAAGCGGCGGCGGTCGCGTGTCTTTGACGGTGAGGGATGCGGACGGCGGGAAGCTGTACTTCCTGCTCAACGAGTCGGCGCATCCGTATTCGGGAAAGCTCGGATTTGCCGCTGCCGGTCATTTGCAGCGATACGATTTCATGAGCCGACAATTCTTTGACGCGGACGGCGACGCGGACACGCTCGAGCTTGCGCCGCTCGAGCTCGAGGTATACAAACTGTCGGACGCGCCGTCGGGCGTTACCGTGCGCCGCGCGAACGGCGTATGCGCGTTCCCGACAGGTTGGCGCGCGACGCTGCCGTCGGGGGAGGAAGTTGAGCTTGACGAGCTCTGCGACTGGCGGCAGTTCGCGGGCGACTATTCAGGCACGCTCGAATATACGGCTTCGTTCGATATTGCCGATGCGGGCGATTATATGCTGTCGCTCGGCAAGGTCTGCTATGCGGCGAAGGTGAAAATAGACGGAGGGGACGAAATATCGCTGCCGTTCGCACCGCATAAAACTGACGTTTCGCTGTCCGCGGGCAGTCACACGATGCGCGTGACGGTGCTGAATGCGGACGTCACGTCCGTGCTCGGTTCGCCGGAGGCTGAGACGAAGGCGCGCGAGACGCGGCGGTTCAAGGACATATTCGAAAACGACCGCGACTATGTCGAGTCGGGACTGCTCGGTCCCGTTTATCTGCGCCGGTATGCGGACGATTGAAAAATTCACACGTTCGACATACAGAGCACATCGTTTTTCCACATAAAAGACGTAGAATAAAATAAACGAAGAAATAAACAAAAGGCAGGTAATAAAGTATGAAACGCATAATTTCACTCATTCTCGCGACGGTAGTGGTATCGCTTTGTCTGTTCGCGTGCTCGACGGAGGGCACGCCGAACGAAACGGACGGTCAGAACGGCGGCACGAACGCACCGTCCGGAAAAGGCGGAAGTCCGGCAGGCACGAACGGCGGCAGCGCGGGCGGCGGCTCGAACGTCGGCGGCGACGCCGAGACCGAGGATCCGACGGGCAGATACACGAAGTTCGACCTTCGCGCCTCCTATGACGAGACGGAAGCGGTGAAGATCACGTTCTCCGAGACGTCGGCGACGGTAGAGGGCAAGGGAGCCGAGGCATCCGGCACGACGGTAAGCATCACGCGCGACGGCACGTACATCATCTCGGGCTCGTGCTCGGACGGCAGGATAATAGTCGAGGTGCCGTCTACGGACAAAGTGCAGCTCGTGCTCGCGGGACTCAAGCTGACGAGCAAGTCGAGCGCGCCGATATGGATCAAAGGCGCGGACAAGACGTCGATAACGCTCGCGGACGGCACTGTGAATTCGCTCGCCGATACGGGCGTGTATACGGACGCGAACACGGACGGTGAGCCGAACGCGTGCCTGTTCTCAAAGGACGACCTGACCATCAACGGCACGGGCTCGCTCGAGGTCACCTCGAACGTCAACAACGGCATCACGTCCAAGGACGATTTGAAGATAGTCAGCGGCACGATAACGGTCAACGCGCAGAATCACGGCATACGCGGCAACGACAGCGTGTCGATACGCGGCGGCGCGATAACGGTTTCGGCGAAGAACGACGGCATCAAGTCCTCGCAGGAGGAAAAAGAGGGCAAGGGCTACATATACATCAACGGCGGCACTATCTCGATAGACGCCGGCGACGACTGCCTCCAGGCTCCGCGCGATATAACGATAACGGCTGACGCGAGCGTCAGCGTCGATGCGGGCGGCAAGCAGGTCAACTGCGACGGCACGACGAACATCGCGGAGGGCGCGCTCAAATAAAAAGGGAAGGGGACGTAATGGCGCCCTGAATTAAGAAAACATTGAAGCAAGGGACGGTATAGCTTGACGGCTATGCCGTCCTTTGCTGTTGTT
>CANPXS010000108.1 GCA_947586625.1 uncultured Clostridia bacterium
CGATGAAATGACCCTATATCATGGGACTGATGCGCCCGACCGCGCGCTTCTCGTTTATCTCGTAATACATATGTGACCTCACTCCCCGAGCGGGAACACGCGCTCGGGTATAAGATTTGCGATATTTTCGGTCGCGGCTTTGATCTCGTCCCAGTTGTCGGCGTGCGCGGACACGTTGTTGGACGCCCATTCCATAACGCCGCACCATCCGTTTTCGTATGCTTTTTCGTATATGCCTTTGAGGTCCTCGCTGCTGTCGGCGGCGATCTCGCCGATGATGCACGGCTTGGTGCCGTCAAGACCGAATCCCTTGGGAGACGTCGAATACGGCACGCCGAACCACGGCTTCATCCATTCGTAGTAGTGGGTGGAGTAAAAATCGACGCATGCGTCGTCTCCGCCGTATTTTTTCATCACCGCGTCCGAAATGATGTTGCCTTCGTACTTTTCGGAATTGTACTTGATGATGCCGACGCCGACGGTGACGAGCGTTTCGGGACTCGCCTCATGTATCGCCGCCGTACATTCTGCGAAGAAGCGCGACAGATCGTCGAGGGAAAGCTGCCCGCATTCCTCGTTTTCGTGTACCCAGTCGGGCTCGTTCATAAGGTCGATGCCGAAAAGGTACGGGCTGTCTCCGTACCGCTCCGCGAACGGCACGACGTAGTTTTCGATAAAGCTGCGTCTTGCAGTCTCATCCGTCACGACGAGACGCCAGCGGTCGGCGGAATCGGGGCTTTTGAAGTGGTCGAAAGACAGAAGCGTCGGCAAAAGATATATCCTGTTTCGTTCAGCAAGCGTGAAAAGCGCGTCGACGTCGCCCCAGTGCTTGTCGGTGACCTCGGCGACGGTGCCGTCCGCGGCGAGCTTTATCCCGACCATGGAGTTGCAGTTTATCCATACGCGCGTCGCGTTTACGCCGATACTGCGCAGGTCGCGGAAGTGACCGTTCCAAAACGACGCGTTAAAGCTCCCGCCGAAATCGTTCCAGTTTTCCCACGGCGTGTTGACGCCGTTGACGAAAAACTCACGTCCGTCGACGGTGAATGTACCGTCTGTGATCTTAACTTTTGGTGATAGTTCTTCCATAATCTCATCCTCCCCTTTTGTTTCTGCAGTTTCGGTTTGCGTTTGTACTTGCGTTTCCGACTCCGCAGGCGGCTGCGTGCAGCCAGTCTCTGTGACATCGTCAGTCTCACGCTCCGTTCCGCCGACGCAGCCGGACGTCGCCGTTGTCGTCATTGCAAGTGTGAGCATCAACGCGGCCGCGCATATCGTCAACTCCTTCATTTTCATTTTGCGTCGTTTTCCTCCCATGCTGCTGTATCAATGCTCGGTACGGTATTTTTTCCGAAACGTCGTCGGCGGGCATCCCGTTACGCTTGCAAACTGACGCGAGAAATGCACCGCGCTGCCGTACCCGCACGTCTCCGCTATCTCCGACATGCTCTTATCCGTGTTGAGCAGCGCTCCCTTCGCACATTCGACGCGGCTGTTTATTATATCCGCGCCGCACGACGTCCCGAACGTGCTTCTGTATATCTCCTGAAAGTACGACTTGTTCAAATGGAACCGCTTCGCCATGTCCGCGATCTTCCAGTCGCGGTCGGGTGAGCCGTATATCTCGCGTCTGAGCTCGAGCAGCTCGCCGTGATAGCGGCCGTACCTTTTTTCTGCGGGGCAGAGGTCGGAGACCATGCTGAGCATCGCCTGCATCAGAAGACTGCACGTTTCGGCTCCGCGGCGGCTGCGCGAATAAAACGTGTCCGATATCGAGCGGAACACGGACGATATCTCCCTTTCGTGACCGCCCGTGATAGTTATGGGCGTGTCGAAGCTGATCGAGAGGCTGTCGGTGAAATTGTTCGGCGCGTCAAACTCCATCCAGTCGTTTACGTAAACGCCGCCGCACGAGCGGTACTTGTGGTACGAGCGCTTGTTGTAAACGATGAAGGTGTTGGGCTCCGTCATTATTTCGACGCCGCCGACCGTCATATACGCGCGCGTCTTGATGAAAAGCATGAGGTAACATCCGTCGCCCCAGCCGTCCGGTCTGTCGACCTCGAACCCGTCCGCCTCGACGGCGTCGCAGCCCATGCAGAATATTTCAAACACCGCATGCCTCCCGTCCGGCATAACACCGAATATCGTTTTTACCGTATTTTATTATATCCTATAAAATCTGAAAAGTAAATAACCGACAGGCGACATGATTTAACATATCGTCGGATATCATATCCGCGGCGGCGGAAGTTTCGGCATCGCCCTCGACAAGACGATGTTTCCGTGATATAGTGACTATAGCGGATATTAAAAAAACGGTTCGGAGGAAATATGAAATTCAGAAACGGACGGTGGCTCACAAAAAAGGGCGCGCACAGCTTTTCGCCGAAGACGGTGTACGAAACATCGGTGACGGACGGCACGGCGAAGCTGTTCGCCCCGTCGTTTTACGTTGGTCACAGGGGCGACACGCTCGGCGGCGTATGCTTCACTTTTGAGATAAGCGCGCCGCTTCGCGACACGCTGCGCGTCAGAGTTTACCATCACAAGGGACGCGCGAACGTTGACGCGGACAAAAACGGCAGCTTCACGCTCAACATCGCGGACGGCATACTTGACGCTGAGGACACGATGCATCATCTGACCGTGCGCTCGGGTGCGCTCGAACTTAAAATAGACAAATCCGACTGCTCTATGCGGTTTTACCGCGGCGGGAAGCTGTTGACGTCGTCGACGGGCGACGATATGTCGTATATAGTCGAGGACTGGCGCGGCGACGCGTACCGCTCCGGGACCGCGTACATGTGTCAGCGTCTCGCGCTTGACGTCGACGAGCTCATATACGGTCTCGGCGAGAGGTTCACCCCTATCGTGAGAAACGGACAGTCGGTAGAGATATGGAATGAGGACGGCGGCACGAGCACGGAGCAGTCGTACAAAAACGTGCCGTTCTTTCTGTCGAACCGCGGATACGGCGTATTCGTCGACCACCCCGAGCGCGTCGACTTTGAAATAGCGACCGAAACGGTGAACAGGACGGCGTTTTCGGTCGAGGGCGAATGTCTCGACTATTTCATCTTTTGCGGCGACACGATGAAAGACGTCATATGCCGCTATACGGACCTGACAGGCAAGCCGGCGCTGCCGCCGAGGTGGAGCTTCGGGCTGTGGCTCTCGACGTCGTTCACGACGAATTACGACGAGGACACGGTCATGAGCTTTATCGACGGTATGTTTGACCGCGGAATCCCGCTGTCGGTGTTCCATTTCGACTGCTGCTGGATGAAGCCGTTCCACTGGACCGATTTTATGTGGGACAGCGACGTTTTCCCCGATCCCGAGGGGATGATAAGACGCATACATGAGCGCGGCGTCAGAGTGTGCGTGTGGATAAATCCCTATATCGCGCAGCAGTCGGCGCTGTTTGACGAGGGTATGAAGAACGGTTATTTTCTGCGCCGTGCGGACGGCTCCGTATGGCAGTGGGACATGTGGCAGCCGGGGATGGCGATCGTCGATTTCACAAATCCCGACGCCGTGAGATGGTACGGAGAAGGACTCGAGCGTCTTTTCGATATGGGCGTCGACTGCTTCAAGACTGATTTCGGCGAGCGCATCCCGACGGACGCGGCGTATTATAACGGCGCAGACCCGAAGAAAATGCACAATCTGTACAGTTATCTCTATAACGGGTGCGTACATGACGTGCTTGCAAAACGGCGAGGCGAGGACGACGCAGTGTTGTTCGCGCGGTCGGCGACGGCGGGATGTCAGAAATTCCCCGTACACTGGGGCGGCGACTGCTGGTCCGATTACGGCGGCATGGAGCAGTCCATACGCGGCGGACTGTCGCTCACATGCAGCGGATTCTCGTTTTGGAGCCACGATATAGGCGGATTTGAAAGCTCCGCGACGCCGGACCTCTATAAGCGGTGGTGCGCGTTCGGTCTTCTGTCGACGCACAGCAGACTGCACGGCAGCACGGCGTATAAGGTGCCGTGGCTGTACGGAGATGAAGCCGTCCATGTCCTCAGATTCTTCACCGACTTGAAACATGAGCTCATGCCGTATCTCTGGTCGGAGGCAAAGAGGTCGTCGACTTCGGGCGTGCCTATGATGCGCATGATGGCGCTCGAATTCGAGAACGACTACAACTGCCGCTACCTCGACAAACAGTACATGCTCGGCGAGTCTTTGCTCGTCGCACCGATATTCAACGCGGAAGGGATCGCGCACTATTATCTGCCGCGCGGAAAATGGACGAATTTCTTTACGGGAGATGTCGTCGAGGGCGGCGTGTGGCGCGAGGAGCGCGTCGACTATCTCTCGATACCGCTTTACGTGCGTGAAAACAGCGTCATTCCGGTCGGGATATCGCACCCGAACGCGGAATACCGCTTCGACGGCAACGTGGAGCTTCGCGTGTTCGGACTGACCGGACGCGCGTCGACAGAGGTATACGACGGCGGCGACGTTATCATGACGGCGTCGTTTGACAGGGAGCAAAACTGCTTCACCGTCGACGGCGGCGACGGATGCAGGATACGTATCGACGGCGTCGTAATTGAGTTGACGAAGGATCACGAGTCGGGGATTTTGAAAAAGTGACGGACCGACGCATCGCGCGCCGCCGTAAAACGGGACATATGATTCCTGCGCATTTTTTGCATCATACGTCATTGACTTATACGTTATATTGTTATATACTGTGCGGGTATGATCCCGATGACCGTGTGCAGGAGGCTCCATGATTTCCGAAAAAAATATGACGACGGGCGCCCCGCTGCGGCTGCTTATTTCGTTTGCACTGCCGCTGATGATAGGCAACGTATTTCAGGAGCTCTACACGATGGTGGACTCGATGGTGGTCGGCAAGGTGCTCGGTCTTGACGCTCTCGCTGCCGTCGGCAACGGCGAATGGCTGAACTGGCTCGTCCTCAGCATGGTGCAGGGCTTCGCACAGGGCTTTTCGATACGCATGGCGCACGACTACGGCGCAAACGATACGGAGCATTTGAAAAAGACGTACGCCACATCAAAAGTGCTCTGCGTTTTCTGCGCTGTCGGCGTTTTGTGCTTTGCGTTCGCAACGCTGAAACCGATCCTTCGTCTGATAAAAACTCCGTCCGAGATATTCCCGCTCGCGGTAACATATCTGAGCGTCATATTCGCCGGAGTGCCGATAGTCATGGCATATAACTTTCTTGCGTCCGCGCTTCGCTCGTTCGGCGACAGCAAAACGCCGCTTTTGGCGATGGCGGCGGCGTCGGTGTGCAATATCGTACTCGACCTGCTGTTCGTTATCGTGTTCAGGTGGGGCGTCGCGGGCGCTGCGTTCGCAACGCTCATAGGTCAGACGCTCTCGGCGCTGATATGCTTTGTTTCACTGAAAAATACCGACGTCATCAAAAAGATGGGGAAGACTCGTCAATTCGACCGCCGTCTCGCGCCAGAGCTGATGAAGCTCGCAATGCCGTTTGCGTTTCAAAACATCATCATATCCGTCGGCGGGCTGATAGTGCAGTTCGTCATCAACGGATACGGCGTGCTTTACATCGCCGGATTTACCGCGACGACAAAGCTCTACGGACTGTTGGAGAACGCGGCGATCTCGTACGGATTTGCGCTCACGACGTATGTCGGACAGAATTACGGCGCGGGCGAGGTGAAAAGGATAAACAAGGGCGTCCACACGGGCGTTCTGATAGGGATAATAACGGCGGCGGTCATAACGGTGGCGATGCTCATTTTCGGGAGATACATAGTCGGCGCGTTTATTTCGGGTAAACCCGAGGATGCGGAAGCGACAACGGAGATCGCGTATCACTATCTGTGCATAATGGCGACGTTTTTGCCCGTACTGTACCTTTTGCACATTTACCGCTCGTCGCTTCAGGGACTCGGCGACACCGTCATGCCGATGGTATCGGGCGCAGCGGAACTCATAATGCGCACAGGTTCGATACTGCTTTTGCCGAGGCTGTTCGGCAACGAGGGGCTTTACTGGGCGGAGGTCCTCGCATGGGCGGGCGCGGATGTGGTGCTTCTGTCGAGTTACTATGTTAGAATGTCAAAGCTGGCGCGGCTTTGTGCATGCAAGCGTGCGCCGTCAGAGTAAGCATATCGGATATTTCATCGGTGCAACGAGCCGGAGGCTTTCAAGTAAACACTACGCGCACCGTGCTCATGCGCTGACGGCGCTGTCACAAACGGGCATCGTGCGTAGGCTTCGTAGCTTCACCTACACGCATTTTGCTCGTGCGTTGGCGGCGCTCCCAGCGTTGGACGCAGACACGACGCTCGGACGGCGCAGTCGACACGCCGCGAGAGTAAAGCAATGGAGACGTCGAAATAATAACGCGGTCTGAGCCCTGTCGCCTCTTTTGCCGCAGACTCGATAACATCGACGCCACACG
>CANPXS010000109.1 GCA_947586625.1 uncultured Clostridia bacterium
CAGAAAAAAGACACTATGGAAAGCGGCGACTATATAGGCGTTTTTCTGCGCGAATATACGTTTGACGGCGACGGTCGCATAATCAACATTTCACGGTCGAAGGATATAGCGATCGTCAACGTCAAAACCGGTGAGTACATCATAACAAAAAGCAGGTAAGGGGGCGGACATGCGCACTCCGCAAACTGCTGAAAACGACGTCTTCCACACTTTCGCGGAGCGAACGCGCCGCCGTCCAAGTTTGGCAGCGCCACACGTTTTCGCTTCGCGGAAAATGTGGCGTTGCCGTTATCTGGACAGTAAATTTATAACGAATTTTCTTCGGAGAAATCGAAGTAGTTGCGGTTTTGTTTATCTTTGTCAAGACACGTTAAATAACCGTCCTTATCGTGCATTGTTCATAATACTCAAACTAAATCTTCTACAGCTATTGACACTTGGCTAAAATTACAATATAATTATATTGTCGATTTTATTCGGGAGGATGCGGCATGACAAACGGTGAAAACAACAAAAAAAGCGACGGTATGCGCCTCATAGAAAAAGGGAGACGGGGATTTTTCCATCTGATATTCTCGCGTCTCGGGCTCATCGTCGTGCTTCTCCTGCTCAATTTCCTTTTGCTGTTCGCCGCGTTCGCGTGGTTCGGACAGCTGCTGCCGCACATATACGGCGGCGTCGCGGTATTCACCGTCGTGATGGTCATATATCTGCTAAACAGCGGCATGGACCCGACGGCAAAGATAACGTGGCTCGTCGTCGTGATGCTGATGCCGGTGTTCGGCTCGCTCCTCTATGTGTTCATACGCAACGACGTCGGGCACCGACAGCTCAAAAAGCGTCTGCAAAAGCTCGGCGACGACACGTCGGACATGATAACGCAGGACGCGGAATCCGCCGACATGCTCGAGTCCGCCGACCCGCTCGCGCGGTCGCTGACGAAATATGCCGCGGGACGCGGCTGTCACCCCGTTTACACCGAGACGGACGTCGAATATTTCCCGTCGGGCGAGGCCAAGTTCGAGTCTATGCTCGAGACGCTCGCGGGTGCCGAGCATTTCATATTCATGGAATATTTCATAATCGAGGAGGGCGTCATGTGGGGACGCATCCTCGACGTGCTCGCCGAAAAGGCAAGGGCGGGGGTCGACGTGCACGTGATGTACGACGGTACGTGCGAATTCTCGACGCTGCCGCACGACTACCCCAAGCGGCTCGCCGCGCTAGGCATAAAGTGCAAGATGTTCGCGCCCGTGTCGCCCGTCGTGTCCACGCACTACAACTACCGCGACCACAGAAAGATACTCGTCGTCGACGGCAAAGTCGCATATAACGGCGGCGTCAACCTCGCCGACGAATACATCAACGCGATAGTCAAGCACGGCCACTGGAAGGACGTCGCGGTAAAGATAACGGGCAATGCGGTCCGCAGCTTCACACTCATGTTTTTGCAGATGTGGAACATAGACGAGCGCTCCCCCGACTTCTCACAGTGTCTTATCGAGCCGCCGAAAACGGAGGCGCGCGGCTTCGTCATGCCGTTCGGCGACTCGCCGCTCGACAACGACAAGGTCGGCGAACGCGTCTACATGAGCATACTCGAACGCGCGAAGCGGTACGTGCATATAATGACCCCGTACCTCATCCTCGACGGCGAGCTCGAGACGGCGCTCAAATTCGCCGCGGAGCGCGGCGTCGACGTCGAAATAATCCTGCCAGGCATACCGGACAAAAACGCGCCGTATGCGCTCGCAAAGACGCACTACAAATCGCTGCTCGAATCCGGCGTGCGCATACTCGAATACACGCCGGGCTTCGTACACGCGAAGGTGTTCGTCTCCGACGACGCGGAGGCCGTCGTCGGTACGATAAATCTCGACTACCGAAGCCTGTACCATCACTTCGAGTGCGCGACGTGGATGTACGGCATGTCCGCCGTCGCCGACATCGAAGCGGACTTTGAAAAGACAAAGGAAAAGTGCCGCATCGTGACAAAGGACACGGTCTGGGACGGATACAAAAAGCTCCGTCCGTTCGGCGCCGTCATAAAGGCGATAGCGCCGCTCTTGTAAATAAGCTGCGCAAAACAAAAATCAAACGGAGGGTGAAACTGAATGGAAGATAAAGATAAAAACAAGCTGTTTTTTAAGCTCGGGCTGACGATATTCCTGTCGCTGTCGGCGACTATCGTGTTCTTTTTTCTCTTGTTCAGGCTCCCCGCCATCGGCGGATTCTTCGGGACTATAGCGAACGCGCTGACGCCCGTTTTCGCCGGCATCGCGGTCGCATACATACTGTTCCCGATGGAGAGCTTTTTCGAGAGCCATATGAAAAAGCTCGGCAAATTTGCGCGCGTCGTATCGGTCATACTGACAATGCTCGCGACGTTCGGCATTTTGGCGCTGTTCTTCGCGCTAATTCTGCCGCAGCTTATCGAGAGCATCGCGACGATACCGTCGATAATTGAAAAGCAGATACCGGTGATAGAGGAGCAGCTCGGGAAGCTCAATCAATTCCTCGAATCGGACAGCAAGCTCGCCTCGCAGCTTTTAGGTCTTTATGAGTCGGCGGAAACGTACGCCATCGACTGGGTGAAAAATCACCTCGACATCGCCGATACGGTGTCGAAGCTGACGGGCAGCCTCATGATGTTCGGCTCCGCGCTCATCGGAACTGTGCTCGCCGTCATAGTCACAGTATATCTTCTCCTCGACCACGAGCGCTACATCGCGCAGGTGCGCAAGCTGTTCTACGCCGTGTCGCGCAACAAGCGCTTCAACGACATCGTCGTCGACTCGATGCATCAGGTCAACAGTATATTCAGCGGCTTCATCTCGGGCAAGCTCGTCGACTCGCTCATCGTTGGTCTTTTGTGCTTCGTCTGCCTGTCGATAATGAAGATGCCGTATGCGCTGCTCGTCAGCGTTATCGTCGGTGTGACAAACATCATACCGATGTTCGGCCCGTTCATAGGCGCCGTGCCGAGCGCGTTTCTTATACTGCTCGTCTCGCCGTCGAAGTGCCTTTTGTTCATAATTTTCATAATCGTGCTCCAGCAGGTCGACGGCAACATAATCGGGCCGCGCATACTCGGCAACTCGACGGGCATGACGGCGCTTTATGTCACGGTCGCGATGCTGCTCTTCGGCAAGCTGCTCGGGTTCCTCGGCATGATAGTCGGCGTGCCGCTGTTCGCGACGCTGTATTACATAGTGAAGCGGCTCGTCGAGCACGCGCTGCGCGTGCGCGGACTGCCCGTTGAAACGGAAGCGTATGCGCCCGTCCCCGACCCGGAGCCGCGGGACGGCGAGAAAAAGCGCGGTCTTTCAAAGATAAAGGATAAAGTCAAGGCGACGCGCAAAAAGGGCGGCGGCAAGGACGGCGAGGGAAAATAAGTCAAGGTGGCAAACGAAAAAGACGCGCGAAAGCGCGTCTTTTTCGTATACAATGTGACATTCACGCTCCGCACCGCCGCTGTCCAAATGAGGGCAACGTCACACGTTTCCGCTTCGCGGAAACGTGTGGTGAAAAACCGGCATAACCGAATAACGCACGAGCAAAGTGCGCGTAGGTGTGGCTGAGAAACCTCCGGTGCGTTGCCATTACTTTGACGGCGGCGGGAACAAATTCAATTATCTATAAGAAATTACTTAAATGAACACACGGAGTAAACCATGAAAAAACTGATCGAAATAATCATACTGCTCGCATCATTCGCAATATGCGCCGCGTCGTGCTCGAAGTACCGCGACAGCGACTATACTTCAAATGATGCGAACGTATTTGTCATCCTCTTTCGAATACAAAATGATTTTCACGCTGTCATCGCCGTTATTGCATTAGAAGCACTGCGGCGATCGAGACTGCATTCCCGAGAATGTGCGAAAACGTACTGATAACGCAGTTGCCGGATCTGCGATATATCTCCGAGAATATCAGACTGTCGATGAACACGCCGGCGGCGTCGAAAATCACGACTCCTATGTTTCCCGGTGCAATATGCCCGGCGGCAAAAGCAAGCGACGAAACGACCGCACAGATCCAAAACGGACATATTTTTGCTCCTTTCCCGAGAAAGAATCCGCGATATGCTATCTCCTCGCCGAATGATGCGATGATGACCTCTGCTATCAGCAGCGCTGTTTTATCAAAGGACAAAATAGAACTTGTCCGCCCCATTACATGGGCAGCAAATTCTCCGCCGAAGATCAGATTCCCGGCTGCAAGCGATGCGATACCGCTTACGATCGGCAGCAGCATCCAAACGATCACACCCGGCTTTTTAATGTCCTCCGCGATAGTATTAAAACGCAGGCCCGATTCGGTATTCGGTGTTTTGGCAGCTGCTTCAACAATGAAGAAAAACGCGATCCCGACAAACACGGAATAACCCGCAATATTCGAGGACGGCACAACTTTTGTCGCCGTCAATAATATCATGATCGCCGTGCCTGTCATCGTGAGAGCAGCGCTTTTTTTGTTATGTTCTGTATTTTGCTGATCCTTCATTTCGTCTCTTCCCTTATCGCCGATACCGCGCCCGTGTATACGCGCTCCAAATGCTTTGCGATCAGCTTTTCATCGAATGCAAGCGAGTTGTTCGCAATAATACTGGCGTAACCGTGAACAAACATCGCAAGCGTTATAAAAACCTCTTTTGTTTGGTCTAAGTCAAGTTCCATCCCATGCTGCATCGCCGAGAGGACGGGCTTAAGCCCCTCGGCATTTATCATTTCAAGCAGGCTGCTTCCTTCTGCATATCCCGACTGAAACAGAAACCGAAACAGATTCGGTTCATCAACCGCGAAGCGTATATAATTCAGCCCGATCCCGAGCATGATCTCATCTTCGTTTCCCGAAACATTCATCAAATACTCCGTGTGAAATCTGTCGGCTCTCTCGTATGCCGCAAGTTTCAATTCTTCGATCGTAGAAAAGTGATACATAACGGGCTGCGTGGAGCATTTCAGCTTTTCCGCGACCGTTCTTGCGTTGATGTTTTCCCAACCTGTTTCACGGGCGACGTCAAATGCGGCGTCAACGACCATTTCTTTTGTTATCTTAGGTTTCGGCGGCATGGCGTTCCTCTTCGTGTGATAATTATAGTTATATAACAGCAATTATATTATAAGCCGCAGTCATGACTTTGTCAAGTCTCTTTTGTATCATCTTTCATTACCCTCGTCATCTCATGGATAAAACACCACAGCCGTGCAAATAATAACCTTGTGAATATCCAAATCACGACTTTTTTAGATGGAAAGGTTCAGATAAAATGAAAGCTACCGGAATTGTTAGACGCATCGACGATCTCGGACGCGTCGTCATACCGAAGGAGATCAGACGCACCATGCGCATACGCGAGGGCGACCCGTTATTGATGACATTGAACAAGTCAAATATGTTTGTGATCGAAATGATAAGATTGGGGGAAAGATTGAGCAAGAGTGATACATAATCGATCGCGGTTTGTTGTTCGTGACGCCATGCACTCTATTCGATTTGAGATAATCGTGGCAACTCAATAGCCTATAATAACGGATCCGCTGCCGACAGCATATGATCGGCATGTAACTCTTGACAACATCTGAATCAATGGATCAAGACGCACAACATTACCTTAAACAGTTGACATTTTCCCGATTTTCGGGTATCATTAATATAGAGGGAGTGATGAATATGACCGAGACTGAGCTTGAACGGAAAGAACGTGAGCGCCGCGAGGATTTAGCCAAGCTGCGAGGACTGCGTCCCATCGACGACGATTTCATGCGGTGCATCTTCCGCGACAATATCCCGCTTGCACAGTTTGTGCTGCGCATCATAACGGGCATGGATGACCTTGTCATTACGGGACTTGAGACGCAGAAGGATATGAAGCGGCTCGTCGGCGCGAGGTCGATATGCCTTGACGCATACGGTCATGATTCCGAGGGCAGGAAGTACGACCTTGAGATACAGCGTTCCGACTACGGCGCAGGTACGCACAGGGCAAGATATCATTCGAGCGCGATGGATATAGAGAATCTCGACGCAGGTCAGGAGTTTGACGAGCTGCCGGACACGTACACGATATTCATCACCGAGCATGATGTGTTCGGACGCGGCTCTGCATTCTATCCGATCGAGCGTATGAATCTTGTGACGAACGAGCCGTTCGGCGACGGGGAGCATATCCTCTACGTGAACGGCGCATACAGGGACGAATCCGATATCGGGAAACTGATGCACGACTTTTCGTGCTGCGATCCCGACGACATGAATTTCGACGTCATAAAGGACGCGACGAGATATTACAAGGAAAATGAGGAAGGAGTGGCATTCATGTGCAGAGCATTTGAAGAAACGAGAAAAGAAGGCATAGCGATCGGTCTTGCACAGGGCGAGGAAAAAG
>CANPXS010000110.1 GCA_947586625.1 uncultured Clostridia bacterium
AGCAGAACGCATTCGGCTGTGTTGTTTTTCATAACGACTTTTGCTCCCGACTGCTTGACTTCCTCAAAGATCTTGCCGGCAAGTCCCCTGTTGAACAGAGAAATTGAAATGGTATCTCTTATTGCGCTCACGATATTGTTCATGACTGTTCCCCTCCATGATCACAGTATACCATAGTATATGCAAAAAGTCAACAGAATAGTCGATAAATGCGCTGATGAATATTATGATGTTTCTCTTTCATCTTTCCTCGCCGTCGCTCCTGCATCTGTCGGATATCTCCATTTCATCCTCATCGGGCTCGCCCGCGACTATTTCGTTTTCGCGCCTGTCGACGTTTAACGATCGCTGCTTTGTTTTCTCTCACGCATATCCGATGTAGATATCGAAGCTGCCGTCCGCGTTTGACCCCGCCCATATCCATACGTCGAATATGCTGCCGTCTTTCGCGTACCTGTTGATGCGGCTCTTGATATCGCGTTCGAGGTACGCGCTCTTTGCGCTCGCCGTGATGGGGTTGTCCCAACATTCGACCGCAGTCCTATCGAGATTCAGACCGACACTTTCGGCATAGTCTCTTGCGAACGATATCCGATCGTCGATATTGAATTCGGCTTCGGATATCGGTTCGGTTTCATGTATTGTGTCGGGAAACGCCTTTGTTTCGGCAGACGTCGAAAATGATTCGGCTTTTGTCGAAGATGACTCTGCCTCGGGTATGCGCTCTGTTTCGGGAGCCACTGTTTCATGCACAGGCGGTTCTGTTTCGGGTGGTGCTGTTTCGGTTTCAGTGACAGGAGCCGTTGTTTCATTGTCCGTCTTTTCTGATGTAAATCCGGGCATCTTCGACAGCTCCCCAACCTCATATTTTGTCAGTTAGTTTGAGATTTCTTACTCCGGAATTGGATGATACAATGTCCGGCAATCACATTTCTTCAACATTGCACCGCAAAGGTTCTATGTATTCGAGACTTACGATCCCTTTGCAATTCGAATTCTCGCAAGAGCGAATATCCGTTACTCTGCACATCATGGGAGGAAGCAGCACTTCTCCATCCTCGTTGTGTGTTATGAACGGGTCCAATTCCAAAATCGGGAGCCCGCACGGAACATGCAGTTCGTATCGGAAGAAATTGCTCCAGACATCGTCGTCCTCTCTGTACAGCGTTAACGAATACGAGGATATGATCTTGATCTCGATCATGCTGCCCGCCTCGAACGACATCGCTTTATATTCTCGCGAATAAGGGAAAACGTCTTTTCCCTCAAATTTTCGGTCTATCCATGACGTTCTGTAAAGAAGCATCTCCCGTTGTGCAGGATACATGGCGTGCAGAATGTTATAAATATCGCTTTTTGCATTTTCTATGATCGTCTTTTTCGCTTCTTCGTCAAGTTCGCCGATCAGCCGTTTCCTTAAAGAATTCTGCCATTTTATATCATAGTCGCTGTCGATGCTCCGCGACCCGTTTGCATACTCTTCAAGAATATCGCGGTTATCTTTATACGCGATATGCGCATAATGCCAAAGGTCGTCGTAATTTTCTGTCAGCAAATGATTCATGACGGCAAAATCATTTCTCGTATAAAAGCTGATCGTTTCTTCAAGCGGGGTAAATAACAGTTCCATAAGTTCATTTTTCACAAATTTCAATTTCTTTTTGCCTTATTCTATCACATAAACTCATAAAAGTCAATCATTCACCATGCCTACATCGCCTACATCATGGCAACAGTCTTTATCTTTACCTCCGTAAAAGAGTCTCCGACATGACCCGGGGATTTAACGCCGTCTTGACCGCGACAGGTATCGACGTGTCGAATATCCGTATCGCGCCGCCGTAGTTTTTGCACAGTGTCTCCGATGTGCTCTTGGCAAGATTTGTCCTGCCGTCAACGAGCAGCACACGCTTTCCCTGTGACGTCAAACCGACGCCGAGATTCAGCGCCGTCGTCGTTTTTCCGACTCCGCCTTTTTGATTGCATATTGCAATCGTTCTGCATTTCGCCATAAAAATCCTCCTTAAATAGATTTAGCCGTCCGTGGCGAACGGACGGCTATGTATTGACTGCAAAAGAAAAAGCACGGTTTCAGCCGTGCTTTTTAGATATGTTTAGTTTTGCGGTTATCTGTAAAGCTCTCATATACTCGCATAACTTCGTATCGAGGCGGTTTCAAAAGTAGAAAATTTGTTGTAAAATCCGGCGCTTTGCGCCTCGTTATGCCCGGTAAATCAAGTATTTACAGAGTTTTTTCTTTGTGGTCGACTTTCCTTGCGAGAAAGTCCCCCTTGTCAAAAACCGGTTGAATGGTGTGAAAGACGTCACCACGTCGGGTGAGCAAAGGTAGCTGCCAATCGGTACAGACTGTACAACGAACCGTGGTGAACGGAGATATCAGTTTCAGAAGCGGTTGAGCGATTACACGAAAATTGAAAAATATTCACACTAATTTGTGAAAAGTACTTGACAAATCATGAAAAATGTGGTATAATATAGGCAGTAAAGGGGACCGGTGGGGAGTAGGAGTGGTGTCGTGTCTGCGACAAATGACAGCGGCGCCCCCTCTTACTCCCCCAAAAGCGCCGCCGCCCACGCATCGGTGAGACGCTGCAGCGTCCACGATGCGTTCGCGGGGCTCGTCGACGGCATCGTGACCGCCGGCAGCGAAAAATTAGGATTAAACTTGTTGAAGTACCGCTCCGCCGTCCTGCCGTTGAGGATGACGCGGCGGACCTGCGTCTGTGACAGTAGGCGCATTATCTCGGTCGGAACTGCGTTTTTTATCGACGCGTCGCTCGACCCCTCGACGTCGCATTCGTCTATGACGTCCCACAGCGCGAGCCGACACGACGACAGCAGCGATTTTTTATCCGATAACGTTTCAGGCACGTCGCGTCCGTACACGTTTGACAGAACACGCCAGAAGCGGTTCTGCGGGTGCGCATAGTAAAACTCGTCGCGGCGGCTCTGAACTGACGGGAAGCTGCCGAGTATCAGTATCTCGCTCTCGGAGGTGTAAAACGGACCGAATCCGTGCGTCACGCGCATAAATGCCTCACTCGCCCTCGACGGTGATATCGCCGCTCGTCGTCGTGATGGAGCACGGCGACGTACCCATTGATATTGCAGCGTCGATGTGCACGTCCCCGCTCACAGTCGATGTGACGTAGTCCATCGGCCCCATCGAATCGCATCTTACGTCTCCGCTGACGGTCTTGATCCTTATACTGTTCGCATCTGACGCTGACAGTCTGACGTCTCCGCTCGTCGTGACGATATCGTAATTAGTCGACCACATATGCTTGCTTATGCTGCGCAGCTCGACGCCGCCGCTGACAGTCTTCACCGCCAGCGACACATCAACCGTCGATGCTTCCACGGTCACATCTCCGCTCGTCGTCTCCGCCGACAGCTCGCCTGCCCTCATATATTTGCACCGCACCTCTCCGCTCGTTGAGGAAAGCTCCGCGCGGTAGCACTGTACCGATACCGCGTCGATATCGCCGCTCGTAGTTTTGACATTCAGCTCGTCGGTCTTGATGCCGTCCGACATATCGACGTCGCCGCTCACGGTCTCGACCTCAACGTTTTTCAGATAGCACGGCGGCAAAAACACCGTTATGCCGCCGTCGCGGAGGAACGTGAAGTCCATGACCGCGATGCGCCCGTACCATTTGCGCTCGTCGACGCGCCTTATTTCGAGCACGCCGCCCCGCAAACTGACCTCATGCGTCACACCGCGCCGCTCCGAGCATACGACGAGTATCTCGTTGCCCTCGGCAACGTCGAAGCGGACGTCGCCGTCGACGGCGTCGACTACGATGCCGGTCAGTTCGCCGTCCGTTGTTTCTATCCTGCGCTCGACGTCCTGATAATCGTCTGACAGCACCTTCGGCATGTCAAATCCCACCGACGCTGCGGCGGACGTCGCGAGCGCGATGCCGACGACGACGAGCGTGAGCGCAATAAACAGCATTGTGCGTTCTCCGCGTTTCATTTTATCTCCCTCCTCCGCTTAAAAGATTTGACTGCGCGCATAAACGTCTTCCCCGCGAATACGGTGAAATTTGCCGCGCATATATACGATATTATCGCGAGTCCTGCCGCGGTAACGCCCATTCCGAGTATGAACAGTCCGCGCGAAATCTCGCCTATCGCGACCGACGTCAAAAATTCGATGATGCCGGCGACGACCACAGCGGCGGACGATATAACGAGGCAGTACAGCACGGCGAACACGGATAAAACGAGCGCAAAGGCGGTTATGGCGCACGCGAGCGCCACGACAGCGGCGGCAAGCGCGAGCGGCACCCATACGGGCGAGCCGACGGCGAGCAGCACTATCTCCCACGTGCGCAGCTTCCGTTTCGGCTTTAATTTTACGGTCCTTACGGCGTGCGGCGGCGTCTCCGCCATTATCTGCAAAACGCAGTCGTTTATGTCGCCGAGTCCCGCGACTGCGTCCTCTTCCGTAACGCCGTCCTCGACTCTGTCGTCTATCATCTCGGCATAGTAGTCGAGGGAACGCTCGATGTCGCGCTCCTGCATGCCGGACAGCGACCGACGCAGCTCCGCCAGAAATTCGGCTTTATTCATTTTTCCCATCATCAACGTCCCCTTCCTTTCCGTTTTTGTCCGTGTCCTTCATCACGAAATGATATATCGCGACGATCTCCTTCCAGTCGCTTTTGAACGACTCGATGCGGTCAAGACCCTTCTCTGTTATAGTATAATACTTGCGCAGCCGCCCGTTGTGCTCGACGGTGAAGACGGTCAAAAGCTCCGCCGCCTCGAGACGGCGCAGTATCGGATACAGCGTCGACTCCGATATGGGCACGAACGGCGACATGTCCTTTATGATGCGGTAACCGTATGACGGCGCGCTCCTTATTGCCGCGAGCACGCACACGTCGAGCAGTCCGCGTTTCATCTGTATGTCCATTTTATACCCCCTGTTATGCTATACTGTATCATACACAGTATACCTTTGTCAAGTGCAAATCGAAAAAAATCGAATATTTCTGATAAAATCGGTCAAAGACACCGAAAAGGACCCCGCCCCACGTGGGGGAGGGATCCTTTTCCCGGCAAAGCATTATTTCAAAATTTTACTTCACGCCGAAGAGCAGATCGCCGTACGTCGGGAACGGCCAGTACTCCTTCGCCGTGTTGAGCTCCGCCTCGTCCGCGACTGCGCGCAGCTCAGCCATAGCGGAGATGATGGTGTCGCGTATCGCGTACGATTCCTCGATGATGTCGCCCGTCGGAACAGCCACGAGCGCGCGCTCGAGCGACGTCGTCTTCTCCGCTATCTGATCGGCGAGATACGACAGCTTCGAGACGAGCTCCGTCTCATACGCGCACGGAAGATCGGCAACGACCGCCTTCTTCGCAATAGCCGCCGACGCGAGGTCGGACGCGTACTTCTCGACTGCGGGCAGGATCTGCTTGCGCGCGATGTCCACCATCGTGTGCGCCTCGATCTTCACCGACTTGCAGTAGTTCTCGAGCATGATGTCGCAGCGCGAATGAAGCTCCTTTTCGTTGTAGATGCCGTGACGCGTCAGCATGTCGACGTTTTTCTTGTCGAGCAGATGCGGCATGCAGTCGGGCGTCGTGCGGTAGTTGCAGAGGCCGCGGACCTCCGTCGCCTCCTTTACCCAGCTCTCGTCGTAGCCGTTGCCGTTGAAGATGATGCGTCTGTGATCCTTTATCGTCTTTTTTATCATCGAATTGAGCGTCGCCTCAAAGTCGTCGGCTGCCTCGAGCCTGTCGGCGTAGATGCGCAGCGACTCCGCGACTGCGGCGTTGAGCATGATGTTCGCGCACGCGATCGAGTTGGACGAGCCGAGGCTGCGGAACTCGAACTTGTTGCCCGTGAACGCGAACGGGGACGTGCGGTTTCTGTCCGTCGTGTCGCGCGGGAATTCGGGCAGAACGTCGACGCCGAGCTTCATCGTCGGACGCTCGGTGCCCTTATAGGGCGTGTCGTTCTCTATCGACTCAAGCACTGCTTCGAGCTCGTCGCCGAGGAAGATGGAGATTATAGCGGGCGGCGCCTCGTTCGCACCGAGTCTGTGGTCGTTGCCCGCCGTCGCGACTGCGAGACGGAGCAGATCCTGATAATCGTCGACCGCCTTGATGACGGCGCAGAGGAAGAGGAGGAACTGCGCGTTTTCACGCGGAGTGTCGCCGGGGGCCATGAGGCGTATGCCCGTATCGGTCGAGATCGACCAGTTGTTGTGCTTGCCGCTTCCGTTGACGCCTGCGAACGGCTTTTCGTGTAAGAGGCACACGAGTCCGTGACGGAGCGCGACCTTCTGCATTATCTCCATCGTGAGCTGGTTGTGGTCGGTGGCGATGTTCGTCGTCGAATATATCG
>CANPXS010000111.1 GCA_947586625.1 uncultured Clostridia bacterium
GTCTATGACGGCGAGGAGATCCCCTTGACGACGCGTGAGTTCAATATCATCTATAAGCTCTTGTCCTACCCCGGCAAGACCTTCACCCGCACTCAGCTCATGGACGAGTTTTGGGACGCGGACACAAATACTGCTCCGAGAGCAGTTGACGTTTACATGACAAAGCTGCGCGGGAAGTTTGAAGTCTGCGGCGAATTTGAAATAAAGACCGTTCACGGTCTCGGCTATAAGGCGGTGGTAAAATGAGCAGGGAAAAAAAGCGGCTGCTCGCCGCCATACGCCGATATGTCATATTCTTTTTGCTGATCGCGTTCGTCATTTCCTGCTGTATGCTGCTTTTCCTGCACACTATGCAGACATCGGTGGGAATCACCTTCACCGAAAAGGGCATAAAAACTGCCGCAATCCTGACGATGGGAAACGTGATATTTTTAAGTCTGTTATGCACCGTCATCGACGCGGTGAGACGCGTATTTATGGTAGAACGTCCCGTGCGGCAGATAGTGGACGGAGCGGAGAAGATAGCGCGCGGCGATTTTACGGCTCGCATAAAGCCGCTCTGCGGTGTCGGCAGCGAGGGATTTGACAGGATCATCGACTGCTTCAACCAAATGGCGGAGGAGCTTTCGGGTGTGGAAACACTAAGGACAGACTTCATCGCCAATGTGTCGCACGAGCTGAAAACGCCGCTGGCTGTGATGCAAAATTACGCGACGTTGCTTCAAAGTCCCGATCTGACCGAAGCGCAGCGGATAGAATATGCCAATGCGATAAGCGAGCAATCCCGCCGCCTCGCAGATTTGATTACGAATATCCTGAAGCTGAACAGACTCGAAAATCAGCAGATATATCCCGTCTCGAAACGGTACGACCTCGGCGAGCAGCTTGCAGAGTGCCTTTTAAACTTTGAGGACACTTGGGAGAAAAAGAACATCGACATTGAAACGGACATCGAGGAAGAAGTTTTTGTGGAATCAGACGACGAGCTTCTTTCACTCGTATGGAACAATCTGTTTTCCAACGCGTTCAAGTTTACGGAGCCGGGCGGTGTTGTGTCTGTGACGCTGAAACCCGACGGCGAATCTGCCGTGGTCAAAGTTTCGGACACCGGATGCGGCATCCCGCCTGAGGTCGGCATACACATCTTTGAAAAGTTCTATCAGGGCGACACCTCCCATGCCACGCAGGGAAACGGGCTTGGTTTGGCGCTTGTCAAGCGGGTAGTGGACATCGTCGGCGGCGATATTTCCGTGGAGAGCGAAGTCGGAAAAGGAAGTACTTTTACCGTGAAGATAAGGAGGGCGGCGGATGGAGAAGTTCAAAAGACTTCTTAAAATGATATTTTTCCTGCCGCCTCTCCCGACATTGATCGCGGCTGTTTTCGGTTACGGTTTCGTGCTCGCGGTCGCGATATTCGACATACAAAACCCGATCCTGCGATATGCCTCCTATATCGCGTCCGCATACGCGCTTGTCGTCACGGTCACTGGTTTCCCGCATTTCATGCATGCGGCGTCGGCGATAAAGCGCCTAATTTCGGAAAGCGCCGCCGTGCAAAAGTTGCGCTCGACGACGGTCGGGGCAAAGTATATGTCCGACGTTCATTTCCGCAACAGGGTATCGCTTTATTTCGGTCTGACTGTCAACCTCGCCTATATCGTCATGAAGCTGTCGGCGGGCATCGTCTACCGCTCGGCGTGGTTCGTTTCACTCGCCGTCTACTACGCGTTGCTTGCCGTGATGAGACTGTTTCTTCTGAGGAATAAACCGGGCGGCGACGATGTCGGCGAGCTTCGCCGATATCGGATGTGCGGCTTTTTGCTGCTCATAATGAATCAGGCGCTTGCGGGCATCGTGATATTCATGGTGCATCAGAACAGGGGGTTCCGATACCCCGGCGTCCTCATATACGCCATGGCGTTTTATTCGTTCTACGCCGTCATAACCGCCGCCGTCGGCATTGTCAGGACACGCCGCCGTCAAAGTCCCGTTTTGTCGGCGACTAAGGCAGTGAGCTTTGTCGCCGCGCTCGTCTCCATACTGTCGCTGACGACAGCGATGCTGGCACAGTTCGGCAGCGGCGACGACGCGGATTTCCGCAGGAGCATGACCGCCGCCGTCGGCGGCGGTGTATGCACCGTCGTCATAATCATGGCATCGTATATGATAAGACGCGCGAATAAAGAGCTGAAAAAGATGAAAATTAACAATTCTCAAACATAACTTGAATATTTTATAAACAGTCACCTGCTATAATGACGGCAGAAAAACGAAAGGAGCAAAAAACATGGAAGAAAAGAAGGACACCTTCACCTACACATATTCGGCGAAGGAACAGGACGAGATAAGGAGCATACGGAGCAAATACGCGCCGCCGTCAAAATCGGAGACGCCGCTCGAACATCTTCGCCGTATCGACGCGGGAGCGACGCGGGGAGCTTCGATCACGTCGATGGTCATAGGTATCGTCAGCGCGCTTTTACTCGGCGTCGGCATGTGCTGCACGATGGTGTGGGGCGATAAACTGTTTATCGTCGGCATAATCGTCGGCGTAGTCGGCATCGCGGGCGTGCTCGCATCATATCCGATCTATACGAGAATGGTCAGACGCAAGCGGGAAAAGCTGGCCCCGGAAATAATGCGGCTGTCGGACGAGCTGATGAAGTGAACGAAAAAAGCGTATAAAATAACGGAGCCGGGTAAAATTGCCACGGCTCCGTTATTTTTTATTGTAAGTAAGCGCGGATCGTCGGTGCGGTATCAAAATCTTGTTGATGCTCCGCGTTCCCACTTCGAGATCGCCTGCGGAGAGGTGCGAAGCATTTCCGCGAGGTCGTCCTGCGTCACGTCGCGCTCGGCGCGCGCATATAATGCTGTCGGGACGGGCAATACCGTCCCGACAAAAAAGTGATCACGGAGAGTATATATTTTGGAACGTGAAAACGACAACAGAACGCCTCTTGACCGCGTATCGCCCGAGTTTATGCGCGACATGATGGACGCAGGCGAGAAAACCGCTGGACGCGGCTTCGACCCCTCCGTCGTCGACGCGCTGCCGCTCGCGATGGTATACGCGCCGAGGCAGAAATGGCGCGACGCATATGCGCCCGACGAGGCGCTTTCGCGCGGTACCATGTTCGCGGAGCTTGACAAGCCTTTTTATCCCGGATGCTCGTGCGGAGGTAAGAGATCATGACGGCGAATGTAAACGCAAAAGGGAAGAGCTGCGGCGATCTCATGTACGCCGTGCAGATGTACGGGTTCGTGCTCGACGAGGCGCGTCTTTTCCTCGATACGCACCCGAAAAGTCAACCCGCGCTCGATTATTACAGAAAGTACAGCGAGCTTTACCGCGACGCTGTCGCAGAATATGAAGCTGCATGCGGTCCCCTGACCGCAAACAGCGAGGCGTCGTCCGCCGGCGACAGCTGGCGCTGGATCGACGGCGGCTGGCCGTGGAACTGACGGAGGGTCTTTGTATGTGGATATATGAGAAGAAACTACAGTTTCCTGTGAATATAAAGAAACCGGACCCGAAGCTCGCGCAGGTGATAATCACGCAGTTCGGCGGTCCGGACGGCGAGCTTACGGCGTCACAGCGGTATCTGTCGCAGCGGTACTCGATGCCGTACAAGGAAGTTGTGGGCGTGCTGACAGATATAGGTAGAGGAGCCCCTGATATGATCCTCGATTTGTGACTGGGCATATTCAGGGGCAAACGCTTTTTTTTGCTGCTCGTCCTGCGTGTTTTTGATGCTTTTTGATACTGCATAACTCAGTTTTATCGGCAAAAGGTTCAGATACACGTCGATGTTGTCACGGTCATTGACGACCATCTTGTCAAGGATATGGCTGTAAAATTCGTCATCACATTCCGCGCCGTCGATGATATGTGAAACGGTCTTTTCGATTTCCTTGATCAATTCGTCCTGTGTCACCGTCCCATTCTGTTCATCAACGCAGTTTATGAGAGATTGGAGCTTTTCAATTTCATTGCTGCATTTTGTTCGCGCGGCGGTAAATTCATCTTTTGTTATATCACCCGACATATAGAGGTCAAGCAGCCGCGTTTGTTTTTCCTTTACGGCATTCATTTGTTCCTCTGCTGCCAAAGTGTCTGTGTCCGTCATATCGGCAACAACTACCGATTTTATAACGGAGAGCAGTTCATCTGTGATCTTACGACGGTTTATCCTTAAATCCTTTGTAACGAGAGACATGATGTGAACGGCATCCTCGTCACGTATGCTCAATCCCTTGCAGCCGACATGATTGCCGGCCTTGTCCGTATGAGGACTGCCGTTTCGTGCCGCTTCATAACACCGCCATGCCTTATATTTGCTTCCGTCCTTTCTCGTCTTATACCGTGCAACATAACTCCGACCGCAGCACCCGCATTTGATCTTTCCCGAGAACGGATAGCGATTTGAGTGCTTTGCCTTTCCTTCCTGCGATAAAGAACGCTCGTCTAAAATTCTGCCCGCCTCATCGAACAACTCACGGGAAATGATAGGCTCATGGTGATTTTTGATAATGACGAATTCCTCCTGCCCGCGATTGTATTTTTTCTCGTGGGATAGAAAGTCGGGCGTATAAGTTTTTTTCTGTACAAGGTCGCCGCAGTATTTTTCGTTCCGAAGAATGCGGAGAATGACCGTGTTCTGCCATTCCTTTACATGCATAGGAAGTATGCCTTCTTCACGAAGCTCGCGGGCGATAACATGAGTGCCTTTACCTTCATTGACAAATTTATTGAAGATCAGGCGGACGACTTTCGCGCCTTCTTCATTGACGTACATTTTACCGCCACGAACATCGTATCCGAGCATATCCCTGCCGAAAACGACGCCCTGCTCCATCTGTCGTTTCTGTCCCCATTTCACGCGTTCCGATGTTTTTCGGCTTTCTTCCTGTGCGATGGACGACATAATGGCAAGACGCAGTTCCGCGTCGCCGTCAAGAGTGTTGATCCCGTCATTCATAAAAATGACGCCGACGCCGTGCTTTTTCAAGTCACGGGTATAATAGATGCTGTCGAGCGTGTTCCTTGCAAAGCGGGATATCTCTTTTGTGATGATCAAATCAAAATCCCCGTTTTTAGCGCAGGCGATCATACGGTTAAACTCTTTGCGTTTCTTGGTATTTGTTCCCGATATGCCCTCGTCGGCAAATATTTCGTACAGCTCCCAATCGGGATTATGTTCGATATACTGCCTGAAATATCGCTGCTGACTTTCAAAAGAGTTTGCCTGATCCTCGTTGTCGGTAGAGACACGGCAATATGCCGCAACTCGTTTTCTGACGTCGACGATCTTTCGTTCTTCATTTAAGAGTTCGTATTTGTTCATTCAAAATCTCCTTTCCCGGCGACTTTTGCCGCCGTTATTTTCATTATAAAAAAGGGATCCTTTTCCGTCAAATGTGCGAATTTGAAATCAGCACGATTTTTATTATGGAAAATATAAGGCGGCTATACCTGCCGCTTACTTCCTTTCTTTTGAGCAAAATGTTTTTCAAGTTCTTCTATACACCGTTCCCGCTGTGAAGGCGTCAACAGTTTTCTTCGCTCCAAAGAAAAAATGACGCCCTTTTGAATGTTCAAAAGAAACGCTGCGTATTCCGGTCCTTCTAAATCCGGAACAGGAGCACCGGTATAGACGAATTCTCTATGCAGCATCTGCTAACACCTCCCTCGTTTTTAATATATATGAGTCTATGCTTGTCTGATATTGCAGTTTGTCAAGGAAAAGAGCGAATTTCCCGGCGATAATTGTCATACGTAATGCTTTTACAGACTCTTGTTTCAGCATTTTATATTTTTCACAAGAAAAACGCTCATTGTGTCAGTGAGCGTTGCCAATCGTTATATTTGTTCAGATACAAAATGCGGCGTAAAGAGGAACAGTTTTCTTTCCATCATCAAAGCCAAAGTTTTTCGCAGAGAGCTTGATGGCGTAATCGGGTTTGTAGGTATCCATATATACCTTTAAGCTCTTGGCCTTTGTGTTGTCGGCGGACTTGACCTCTATGGGAATGAGCTTTCCGTCACGCTGAATGACAAAATCGATTTCCGCACCGCGCTCGGACTCCCAATAATATGTTTGGTAACCGTTTATTGTGAGCTGCACATTCACATAGTTTTCCGTAAGTCCGCCCTTAAAGTCGTTAAGTTCCTCCACCATGTAGAGAACATCGTTCGCGACTAAATCCTTTTTTGCTGCAAGAAGTCCCAAATCGGAAACATAGATCTTGAAAGCGTCGATGTCACGGTAGTTTTCC
>CANPXS010000112.1 GCA_947586625.1 uncultured Clostridia bacterium
ACATCGACGCCACACGGGAGCCTCTTTCGGGTTCGACAAGGGGGACTTTCTTGCGAGAAAGTCCCCCTTGTCAAAAAACTATTCGTAGGTGTGAAAGACGTCACCACGTCAGATGAGCAAAGGTAGCTGCCGGTCGGTGCAGACTGCACATCGAACCGCGGTGAGCGGAGATACCAGTGAAGGGTACGGTTGAGCGATTACGCGAAAAGTAAAAAAATACATAAATTTGTGAAAAGCACTTGACAAATCACGAAATTTGTGGTATAATATAGGCAGTCAAGGAGATAAGGCGGTTGCGGAGAGTTGATGTGTGCAGGTCTGGCTGGGGGAGCCTGCGTCATAACACACGCCCCCGCCTCATATACATACACCGAACGGAGGTGTTGCATATCGAGGCGGTCGCGTCGTTTTTCGGCGGTATCATGCCGCCGACGCTTATCCTTGTCGGAATTTTTTTTGCCGTGCGCCTGCGCGGCTTCTACATTTTTCATCCGCTGCGCACTGTAAAATTGATGACGGAGCGCAAGGGCGACGGCATATCGCCGCTCCGCGCGGCGACGATGGCGCTCGCGGGCACGCTCGGCGTCGGCAACATCACGGGCGTCGTCTCCGCGATAGCGATGGGAGGCGCGGGCGCGATATTTTGGATGTGGGTGTCGGCAGCGGCGGCGATGTCGGTCAAATACGCCGAGACAAATCTCGCCGTCCGCTACCGCAGACACGACAAAAGCGGCTACTACGGCGGCGCGCCGTACTACATGGACGGCGGACTCGGCAAAAAGCACGCGCACGCGGTCGGCGCATTCTTCGCCGTCCTCTGCGTGTGCAACGCGTTCACTGTCGGCGGAGTTTTGCAGGTGAACGCGGCGTCGAGAAGCGCCGCAGACCTCACGGGACTGCCTGCGTACGCGGTCGGCGTTCTGCTCGCGATACTGACGCTGCTCGCCGTCACGGGCGGCGCAAAACGCATCACGGACGTGACCGTGTGGCTTATCCCCGCTGTCTCGGCTTTATACATAGCGATGTGCGCCGCTGTCATCTTCATCAACCGCGACGCGGTGCCGGCGGCGCTCTCGGCGATATTCAAAGGCGCGTTTTCGACGCGGGCTGTCGGTGGCGGCGTCGGCGGCAGCGCGATAGCGTCGGCAGTGCGATACGGGGTGACGCGCGGCGTCGTGACGAACGAGGCGGGCGCGGGCACGTCGCCGACGGCGCACGCGTGCGCGGACGCGGCATCGCCCGAGGCGCAGGGCTGCCTCGGCATATTCGAGGTGTTCGCCGACACGATAGTGATATGCACGCTGACAGCGCTCGCGGCGCTGACGTCGGGCGTGCGGTTCGGCGGCGATTCGATGGCGGACTGCATAGAGGTGTTCGCGTCGTCGCTCGGCGGCGGCGCCGAGATATTGCTCTCGCTGTGCGTATTCGTGTTCGTGCTCGCGACTCTGTTCTCGCAGCACTACTACGCACGTGTCGCGCTGCGCTACCTCGGCGGCGGCAGACGCGCAGTCGCGGTATTTACGGTATTATTCACCGCGATGATAGTCGCGGGCTCGTGCATGGCGCCGCCCGCCGTTTGGACTGCGGCGGACATAACTGTCGGAGTAATGACGGTGTGCAACGTCACGTGCCTATACATAATGCGCCGCGAGGTCAAAGCTCCGATATTCAAAAACGAAAGGAAGACGAAATCATGAAATCAAAGCTCATCTTACGTGCGGCGGCGCTCATGCTTGCCGCGCCGCTCATGGCGACGTTCACATACGCCGCAGACAGCGCATCCGGCGAATGGCGCGTATACGTGCGCGGCGTCCGCGTCGACTGCAACGCTGCGGACGACGGCACCGTGTGCGTGCCGCTATACGATTTCTGCACCGAAATGACGGACGACGAGGCGGACATTAGCTGCGACGACGGCGTTTTCACCGCCGAATGGAACGGCACGACTGTGACTGCGGCGGCGGGAGAGCAGTACATAATCTCAAACGATCGTTACTTTTGGTGCGGCGCCGAAAACGAGCCGCGCGACGGAGATTTGTACATCTCCGTCGACGCGCTCGCATGCGCATTCGGCGCCGAGGCGAAGCATGACGACACGCGCGGCCGCGTCACCGTCGGCGACGGCGGCGAGGTGATGTCGGGCGACGAATACTACGACAAGACCGAGCTTTTCTGGCTGTCGCACATAATCGCCGCCGAGAGCCGCGGCGAGCCGCTCTACGGCAAAATTGCGGTAGGCACCGTCGTCTACGATCGCGTCGATTCGGAAAAATATCCGAACACCGTCTACGGCGTCATATTCGATATGCGTCACGGCGTACAGTTCGCGCCCGCGTACACGGGCTCCGTGTTCCGCACACCGAACGAGGAAAGCATAATCGCCGCGAAGCTGTGCATGGACGGCGCGCGCGTCCCCGGCGAGCCGTTTTACTTCTGCACGACGGAGATAATGTCGACGTCGTGGGCGGGTAAGAACCGCCCCTATATCGCGACGATAGGCGATCACGCGTTTTTCGCGTAGGTTTTATTCGGGTATAAAGAAAATTTTTTCATAACCTCTTGCATTTGCCGTTTCTTTGTGTTATAATAATCGCACTGTGAATTTGTATCTGAAACGGTATATATCTTGGAGGTATCCCATGGCAAAATGTTCAATCTGCGGCAAGGGCGTGACGTTCGGTCACAATGTATCCCACTCCGAGCGCAAGACTTCGCGTTCCTGGAAACCCAATATCCGCAAGATCCGCATCAATGACGGCGGCACACACAAGACCGTTGCCATTTGTTCGCGCTGCCTGCGCGCAAGCAAGCGCACGGGCTCCGTCACTCGCGCCATCTGAATGTGACGCGCCGGGCAGACTTCGTCTGCCCTTTTTTATTTCCGCTTTATGTCTGTGCTTTTTCTTGCGCATAATACGCCGCAGTGTATAATAGACGGCGCGAAACGCGCCGGCATCGACGCCGTCATTCTGCCGCCGGCAGACGGCATGGCGGAGCCCGTCGCTTCGCACCCCGATATGATCATGTACGCGGGCTTCGGACGCATTTTCGTGCGCGCGTGTCACGAAAATACAGCCGCCGCGGTTGCCGACTCGATAAAACGCTTCTCGCTGCCGTATTCGCCCTCGCTAACGTCGGACTCGCCGTCCGACACATATCCGTCCGACGTCGCGTTCGACTGCCTTATGATCGGCGGCGCGCTCGTCGGCAAAGCCGACTCGATATCGCACGCGGTAAAACGCGCGGCGGCGGAGTCGTCGGTGCCCGTGCTCGACGTGAAACAGGGATACGCCAAATGCTCGTCGTGCGTGTTCGGAAGCTCGCTCGTCACCGCCGATAAGTCAATATATACACTTGCCAAAGAACGCGGTTTGCGCGCATACATGATCGAGCCGGGTCACATCTCGCTTCCCGGCTACGGAACGGGCTTTATAGGCGGCGCGTCGTTTTTCGCTGACGGTACGCTGTACTTTCTCGGCGACGTGACGCGCCATCCGTCATACGATATCATAAAAAGCGCCGCCGACGCCGAAGGCGCAGATGTAATCTCACTGTCGGACGCAGAGCTTTTCGACGCCGGGTGCCTTTATTTGTGAATTTTACTCTGTCCGCATATCGGACTTTCATATAAGGAATAAACGATGCCGATACTTGAAAAATATTTCGATCCCGCGCTGTGCGCGAGCATAATGTATGTGCTGCGCGCATCGTTTGCCGCACTGTTCATTGTCACATCTCTCATCGCGATAATACTCACAATATACGACAAATCGGCTTCATGGAAGCGCGGGCGGCGCATACCGGAGCGGACGCTTTTGCTCGTCGCGTTTCTCGGCGGCGCGCTCGCCATGTACGTGACGATGCAGATAATACGCCACAAGACGCAGCACCCGAACTTCATGATACCGCTGCCGCTTTTCATGGTGCTGCACGTCGTCGCCGCATGGGCAGTGTTTTTGTGGCAGTGACCGCGCGGCGGAAAATTTTACACGGCTCATACTTGCAATTTTACCGCGCCGGCGGTAAAATAGAAGCGGAATAAATCAAATATATTCACCTTTTCGGGGGACTCGGCGATGCTCGATTTCAACAGCAAAAAAGGCTTCATATGCGATATGGACGGCGTCATCTATCACGGCAACATTATACTGCCGGGCGTCGAGCGCTTTGTCGAATGGCTGCAAAGCGAAAACAAGGAATATCTGTTTTTGACGAACAACAGCGGCTTTACGCCGCGCGAGCTTCATCAAAAGCTCGCCCGCATGGGACTCGACGTCCCCGAGGAGCACTTCTATACGAGCGCTCTCGCGACGGCGGCATTCCTGCGCGAGCAGGCGCCCGGCTGCTCCGTCTACGCGATAGGCGAGGCGGGACTGCTCAACGCGCTCTACGACGCGGGCATCACGATGAACGACGTCAACCCCGATTATGTCGTCGTGGGCGAGGGCAAGTCGTATTCGCTCGACACGCTGACGCGCGCGACGAATCTCGTCATGAACGGCGCGCGCCTCATCGGCGCAAACTCGGACGTGTCGGGGCCGATCGAGTCGGGAATCGCGCCCGCATGCCGCGCGCTCGTCGCGCCTATCGAGATGGCGACGGGTAAGCAGGCGTACTTCTGCGGCAAGCCGAACCCGCTCATGATGCGCACCGGTCTGCGTCTCCTCGGCTGTCACTCGAACGAGGCCGTCATGGTGGGCGACAGAATGGACACGGACGTTATATCGGGTCTCGAATCGGGGATGTCGACGGTGCTCGTGCTGTCTGGCGTAACGACGCGTGAGGATCTGCGCACGTACGCGTACCGCCCGAGCGAGGTACTCGACGGCATCGGAGACATAGTCGCCGCCGCGAGGGGCGAAATTTAATAAACCAAATACGACACGCCGCATCATCGCGGCGTGTTTTTGTTGTGCATACGTGCCGCCGTCTCAAACGTGCATCGCGCCGTAAGGCTTCGCAGTTACACCTACGCGCACCGCGCTCGTGCGATGCTCGACGCTCCCATCGTCCGACGCAGACACGACGTTTAGACGGCGATATCGCCCCGTCGCGAGGGGGCTGTTCGCAGTAAGTGTTGACGAGGTGTTCTTTTGGAGAGGGGGTTCGGGGGAGGACCCTTTCTTAAAAAGAAAGGGTCCTCCCCCGCACTGTATCTTTCTTGCGAGAAAGTCCCCCTTGTCAAAAACCGGTTTGACGGTGTGAAAGACGTCACCACGTCAGATGAAAAAAGGTAGCTGCCTGTAGGTGCAGACTGTACGATGAGCCGCGTGTGAGCAGTATCTCCTCACTACGTTCGGAGCTACGACATGTTTTCGCTTCGCGAAAAGTGTAAGAGTTCTATTTCTCCTCAACTGCCTATATTATACCACAAATTCGACGATTTGTCAAGCACTTTTCACAAATTTGTGTGATTTTTGCTTGCGTCTACATCGTAAAGTGACTATTTCGTCCTTCGCACGACGAATACACGCGTGTTAAGGACCTCTTTTTCGCTATAAAAGGGGAAGTTGCCAAAGGCAACTTCTAGAGATTCCGCTTGCGGAATCTCCCAGCCCCATTAATGATCCCCGAAAGCGGCACAACGTGCCGTCGATGTTATCGAGTCTGCGGCAAAAAAGGCAACGGGACTCAGACCGCGTTATCATTTGCTGCGAACAACTCCCTCGCGGCACGGCGACATCGCCGTCCGAGCGTCGTGTCTGCGTCGAACGCCGGACGCGTCGGGCATCGCATAAGTACGGTGCGCGAACGTGAAGCTGGGAAGCCGGTATCTCCTCACTACGTTCGGAGCTACTACACGTTGCCATACTTGTTCGGCGGCTCGTTCGCTTCGCGAAACGTGCGGAAAACTGCTGCATTGGCTTCTTTTCGAAAAAATGTGCATGCACGCCGTCATGCCTCGCCCGTGTTTATTTGTCAATGATGTGAGACCAAGAAAAATAGAAAAAGAGCGGAAGAGAGAATAAATTTTTTGGGGGAC
>CANPXS010000113.1 GCA_947586625.1 uncultured Clostridia bacterium
TACAGCGACATTCTTGTCGACAACACGGCGATGCAGCTCATCAAGGATCCGTCGCAGTTCGACGTCATCGTGACGGAGAACATGTTCGGCGACATTCTGTCCGACGAGGCGTCGATGCTGACGGGCTCGATAGGCATGATGCCGTCGGCGTCGCTGTCGGAGGGGACGCGCGGCATGTACGAGCCGATACACGGCTCCGCGCCCGACATCGCGGGGCAGGACATAGCAAATCCGCTCGGCACGATACTTTCGGCGGCGATGATGCTGCGATATTCGTTCGATATGGCGGCGGAAGCGGACGCGATCGAAAAAGCGGTCGCGGAAACGCTCGACGCCGGCATCCGCACAGGCGATATCATGCAGGAGGGTTGCCGCCGCGTCGGCTGCCGCGCCATCGGCGACGAAGTGATGAAGAGGATATGAGATATTATTTTATGAGAGGAAAACTTTTTGAAAAAAGTTTTCCTCTCATACTCTCTTTTCAAAAACTTTTACTGACCAGTTTTTCTTTTTTCAAAGCAAACGAAAACAATATCCTCGGAGATAGCTTGAGATAATCACTATTTGGTCCGCTTTTGGCGAAGTAGGGGACACCTTTTACAAAAAGGGGTCCCCGAAAAAAAGAGTTTTCCTCAACTAAGCATACTTTTATTACTTTTTTGGCTCAAAAACAATCGCAAACGGTCAGCAAAAGTTTTTGAAGATAGGGGGTCCGGGGGAAAGGAACTTTTTGCAAAAAAGTTCCTTTCCCCCGTTGACTTTATTCAAATAATATGCAATAATCATCGCGGAGAGTATGTCACTGTCAAGGAGGGCAGATCCATGTTACTTCCCGATTATCACAAGAACCCCGCGACGCTGCATGTGGGTACGGAGGCGCCCCACGCGTACTTCATTCCGTTTGAATCGAAGGTGGCGGCGGACAAGGCATCAAAGAGCGGAGTCCGCGCGTCGAGCGCGTACTTTTACACGCTCTGCGGCGACTGGGACTTCAAATTTTATAAGTCCGTACACGACGTTGAGGATTTCACCGTCCCGGGCTTCACGGCGACGTTCGACAAGCTCCATGTGCCGATGAACTGGCAGATGGCGCTGGGACGCGGATACGACGTGCCGAACTACACGAACGTCGCATACCCGTACCCGTGCGACCCGCCGCATGTGCCGGACGAGAACCCGTGCGGACTCTACGTCCGCGATTTCACGCTGCCGAGATCTTTCGACGGCAAGGAGCTGTATCTCACGTTCGAGGGCGTCGATTCCTGCTTCTACCTCTACGTAAACGACAAATTCGTCGGTTACAGCCAGGTCAGCCACATGACGAGCGAATTTAAGATAAACGACTACGTCAGGGAGGGCAGAAACACCGTCAAGGTGCTCGTGCTCAAATGGTGCGACGGCAGCTATATGGAGGACCAGGACATGTGGCGCATGTCGGGCATATTCCGCGAGGTATACGTGCTCGCGCGCGAACGCGCCCACATCGTCGACGTGTTCCTGCATCCGACGCCGGATGAGACGTTCACATCGGGCACGCTGACGGCGGAGTTTTCGTCGAACACGCCGCTGACGGCGAGATACGAGCTCGTATCGCCGGAGGGCGACAGTATCGCCGAGGGCGAGACTGAGGTGAACGGCGAGGGCGGATTCGAGGTCGCGATAGGGCGCGCCGAGATGTGGTCGGACGAAAAGCCGTCGCTGTACACGCTCTATATTTGCGCCGGCGGCGAGACTATACGCTTCCGCGTCGGTTTCCGCAGAATAGAGGTCAAAAACAAGGTCATTTACATAAACGGCAAAAAGGTAAAGGCAAAGGGCGTCAACCGCCACGACAGCCATCACCTGCTCGGTCACGCGACTCCCGTCGAGCACATGCTGCGCGACTTGTACATCATGAAGGCGCACAACGTCAACATGGTGCGCACGAGTCATTACCCGAACGACCCGCGCTTTGTCGGACTGTGCGACGAACTCGGCATATACGTGTGCGACGAGACCGACATCGAGACGCACGGTATGCATCCGTGGAACCGCATATCGGACGATCCCGACTGGGAGGCCGCATACGTCGACAGAGCGCAGAGAATGGTGGAGCGCGACAAGAACCACGCGTGCATCATTTTCTGGTCGCTGGGCAACGAGAGCGGCGTCGGCAGGAACCATTTCGCGATGTCGAAGTGGATACACGGACGCGATGCGAGCCGTCTCGTCCACTATGAGGGCGCCAATCTCGGCGCGATGAAGGGCGAGCAGCCCACCGACCTCATCGACATGGAGAGCCACATGTACACGCACCCGCAGGGCTGCGTCGATTACTGCAAAAACAAGAAGTACACGCTGCCCTTCTTCCTCTGCGAATACAGCCACGCGATGGGCAACGGCCCCGGCGACCTTGAGGAATACTGGAACGCCATATACGCAAACGACGAATTCTTCGGCGGCTGCGTGTGGGAGTTCATCGACCATAGCGTCGCGATAGGGGACAAGTACCGCGCACCGTCGTTCACATACGGCGGCGACTTCAACGACCACCCCAACGACGGAAACTTCTGCGTCGACGGTCTTGTGTACCCCGACAGACGTCCGCACACGGGACTGCGCGAGCTAAAACAGGCGATAAAGCCGTTCGCAGTCACGGAAGTCGACGCGGCGGTGGGCAAATTCAGAGTAAAGAATCTGCGCTATTTCACAAATCTCGACGACGCGGAGCTTTACTGGTCGCTGGAGCGCAACGGAAAGAGCGTCGCGTCCGGCAAAATAGACAGCCTCAACATCGAGCCGCAGCGTTCGCGTACATATGCGGTCAGCTACGGCGACGTGAAGCTTTACGGCGAGCTATACCTGAATATCTCGGTGCGCAGCAGATACGCTAAGCCGTGGGCGGAAGCGGGCCACGAGCTCGGCATGGCGCAGATAGCGGTGCCGGCTGCCGAATATGAGGCGGCGGAGACGCGCGAATATCCCGCGCCCGATGCGGCGGCGTCGGAGCGCGAGTACATAGTCACGGCGGGTGAGACCGTTTATACGGTCGACAGAGTCACGGGCATGGTGAAGTCCATAGTCGACAACGGTTGCGAGCTTTTGTCCTCGCCCATATTGCCGACGGTGTGGCGCGCGCCGACGGACAACGACCGCAACGTCATGCATTCGTGGTTCAGAGCGGGCTTCAACGATCCGCAGATAAAGTGCTACGAGTGCGGACTCGAAAATGACGGCGACGTTATCGCGGTGACGGCGAAGATCTCGATGAGCGCGAAGAGCCAGGTGCCGTTCCTGTACGCGGACGTGAAATACACGTTCGCGGGCGACGGAACGATGACGGTGCATTACGACGTCAACGCCGAGATAATGAAGCGCAACAGCGACGGCGAGCCGCGCCACCGAATTTTCTTCCCGCGCTTCGGCATCGAATTCAAGATGCCGGAGGGAACGGAACAGATGAGATACTTCGGATGCGGTCCTTACGAGAGCTACGAGGACAAGCATTTAGCGTCCCGCATGGGAGAGTTTGCGTCGACGGTGTACGAGAACTACGAGCCGTATGTTCATCCGCAGGAGAATTCGAGCCACTATAATACAAAGTGGGCGATAGTGTCATCCGTCGCGGGTCACGGACTGATGATAACGAAGACGGAGCGTCCGTTCGTGTTCAACGCTACGCATTATCCGTCCGCGCTCCTGACGCGCACGGCGCATCACTATGAGCTTGTGCCCGAGTCGGAGACGACGGTCAACATCGACTACCGCCAGAGCGGCATCGGCTCGAATTCGTGCGGTCCCGAGCTTCGCGACGAGTTGAGACTCAAGGACGAGCATTTCACGTTCGAGGTGAACGTGAAGCCGGTGTTCGCGTCCGAGGCGCAGCCGTATGAGGAAATATAAATGCAAAAAGGGGGCGTGAGCCCCCTTTTTGCATACCTTATGAATCTTCATTGGTATTGACTGTATTTTCGCGAAGCGAAACCGCTGCCGTCCGAATGATGGCAGCGAGCTGTCAGGCTTTCAAGTTTCACCTACGCGCACCGCGCTCGTGCGATGTTCAGCGCGACACGGCTGGACGCAGACACGACGTCTTGACGGCGATATCGCCCCGTCGCGAGGGAGCTGTTCGCAGGAAGTGTTGATGCGATGTTCTTTTGGAGAGGGGGTTCGGGGGAGGACCCTTTCTTTTTAAGAAAGGGTCCTCATCCCGCACTGTCTCTTTCTTGCGAGAAAGTCCCCCTTGTCAAAAACCGGTTGAAAGGTGTGAAAGACGTCACCACGTCAAGTGTACAAAGGTAGCTGCCGGTGGAGGCAGGTAGCACAAACATCCGCGGTGAGCGGAGATACGGGCTATGGATACGGGTGAGCGATTTGAGAAAAAATCACACAAATTTGTGAAAATCACTTGACAAATCACGAAAAATGTGGTTTAATATAGGCAGTCAAGGGGATGAAGCGGCTACGGGGAGCGGAGATGTGTGCAGGTTGAGCGGGGGAGCCTGCGGCTCGCGACGTGTCGATGTGCGCTGTCTGAACGTCGTGTATGCGTCCGACGCTGGGTGCGTCGAGCATCGGCACGGGCACGGTGCACCGTCCCTCACTTATCGAACGCCTGCTCGATGTCGGCGATGATGTCGGCGGTGTCCTCGAGTCCGACGCTGAAGCGGAAGAAGCCGCCGTGGAACTGCTCGGGATACAGGTACTGGCGCTCGTCGTCCTCGCCGATAAAGACGATGAGGCTTTCATCGTGACCGAGCGAGACTGCGGACGTTATGACGCGCAGACGCGATACGAAACGGTTGTGACCGTCGTGGTCGGCGTTGAGTCCGAATGATATGACGCCGCCGAAGCCGGGCGACATCTGACGCTTCGCGACCTCGTGACCGGGATGCGATTCAAGCCCCGGATATGAAACGAATCTCACCTCGGGACGCGACTCGAGCCACCGTGCAATTGCGAGCGCGCTTTCATTGTGCTGCCTCATGCGGAGCGGCAGCGTCACGCAGCCGCGCATTATGAGCCACGCGTTGAACGGGCTTATCGTGCCGCCGAGATTGATCTGCGCCTGCGCACGTATCACGTCGAGATGCTCGCGACGTCCGATTATGGCGCCTCCCATCGCATCGCCGTGACCGTTTATGTACTTCGTCATGCTCTCGATGACGAAGTCAGCGCCGAGCTCGATGGGATGCTGATTGAACGGCGACGCAAACGTGTTATCAACTGACAGGAGCGCGCCGCCCTCGTGCGCGACAGCCGCCGCCGCGGCGATATCGACGATCGACAAAGTCGGGTTGCCGGGAGACTCGACGTGGACGAGACGCGTGTTCGGTCTCATCGCGGCTTTGATGTTGCCTACGTCGGTCGCGTCGACGATAGTGGTCTCGACGCCGAATTTGTTGTTCAACAGCTCGTTTAAGAGCCTGTACGCGGCGATGTAGGTGACGTTGGCGAACACAACGTGGTCGCCGGTCTTGAGCATCGAGAAGAACAGCCCCGACAGCGCCGCGACGCCGCTCGCGAGCGCGATGCAGTCCTCGCCGCCCTCGAGCGACGCGATCTTCTCCTGCAAATACTGCTGATTCGAGCCTCCGTTGCGGGTGTAGAGATTAGCCGCCGCGCCCGACCAGTTCATGTCGGTCGGGTCATAGGGCAGCTCGTAGCTGTTCGCCATCGTTATAGGACGGCGGATAGCGCCTGTCTCGGCGTCGACGTCGTTGCCGGTGTGGACGGCGCGCGTCGCAAATGAATATTTGTCGTAATTTCTTTTCATGTCTTTCTCATTAAGGGGACTCCCCTGCGAAGTTTCCTTGTTTATTTCCTTTTTTGACTGTACTGTTTTACTCGGTAACAAGCGGCGACGCGGCGAGGAACTGTTCATACGCGGGCTTCGGCGAAAGGTCGGCATTGAACAGCAGCGGATACTCGCCCGCTCTCCACGTGTTGCCGTCCGATATGCCCCATACTGTGACGCTCGTGATGTTGG
>CANPXS010000114.1 GCA_947586625.1 uncultured Clostridia bacterium
GTCCCCCAAAAAATTTATTCTCTCTTCCGCTCTTTTTCTATTTTTCTTGGTCTCACATCATTGACAAATAAACACGGTTAATATGGCTGCATATTTTCCCACTATAGCTGATGCTCCGTAGAGTTATGGCTATAACTCCCGATATGTTGTCTGTAAGCGTGGGCTGTCGGTGTGGTATCAAAAACTTGTTGAAACTCCTCGCTCCCAATTCGACACAGCCTGACGCGTGACCGACAGCTTCTCCGCGAGCTCCTCCTGCGTCAGCTTGCGCTCGCGTCGCAAATATCTTATCCGTTCGCCTATGCTTGTTGTGTCGCTCATTTTATCGTTTCCTCCGTTTGTTTTTTCGGTACCGCTGCCATTATAGTACCACACCGACAAACGCGCGTAAAGCGACGCAAAAGAAAGATTTTTTCAACGGAGCGTTGCGCCGCATCGTCTGCCATTATTTCACCCGTATCGAGCGCACGCTCAGGCGGCAGAATAAGAGCATGAAACGCATTATGTATAGGATCATATCAGCCGCCGCGGCGCTGTCGATGCTCCTGCCGAACGCCGCCGCGTATGCCGCCGAGGTCGGGGACAGCGAAAGCAGTGAAAGCGGCGAAAAAGACGGAAACGGCGGCTATATCAAATACATCGACTTCGACGTCACCGCCGCCGCGATGTCGGACGCCGCCGCCGTCGACATAGAGACACACGCGTCAGACGTCCACGTCGACTGGATAACGCTGCTGTCGCTGCTCGCCGTTAAGTACGGGGGCGATTTTTCGCACTATAAAAAATCCGACCTCGACGAATTCCGCACGAAGCTCGAGGCGGGGACGAAAGCCGAAAATATCACGTCGAACGCGAAGCTGTACGGATATTACGCCGAAGCGTACGGGGCGGCGCTCGGCGGCATGCTCGGCGGTTACACGCGAACGCGGACTGCGGAGGACGGGACGGTCACGGTCGAGGACGGATACGGACTGCGCGCGTTTTCGCCTATCGCTGATGGCTATTACTATTCCGATTACGACGATTTCGGCGCGTCGCGCTCGTTCGGCTACCGCCGTCCGCATCTCGGTCACGACATGATGGGCTCTGTCGGCACGCCTGTAATCGCTGTCGAGAGCGGGTATGTCGAGGCGCTCGGGTGGAACATGTACGGCGGCTGGCGGTGCGGCATTCGCAGCTTCGACGGAAAGCGGTACTACTATTATGCGCATCTGCGGCGCGGTCATCCGTATGCGGGGCTTTGTGAGGGGCAGACCGTCATGGCGGGCGAGGTGATAGGTTATCTCGGCATGACGGGTTACAGCCGCAAGGAGGACGTCAACGGTATCGAGGTGCCGCATCTGCACGTCGGGCTTCAAATTATATTCGACAAGTCGCAGAAGGAGGGGTGGAACCAGATATGGCTCGATATGTACGAGTTGTGTAAGTTCCTCAACTCTAACCGCGCCGCCACCTACTACGACGACGCGAAAGGCGAGCGCGTGACGCGCGAGTATCTGACCTACGACGACGTGCCGGATTGAGGGTTTTTTGACAGTTTTTGCGGGGAAGGAACCTTTTGTAAAAAGGTTGGCTTTTCATTCGGAAAAGCTCCCCGCACCCCTTCTTCTAAAACTTTTACTGACATGGTGTTTTTCTGTACCGTTTATTTTGTCAAAGTGTAAAATTAGTTTTACGCACTTGAAATAACGCGGCGTGTGTGATATATTTATAGGAGTACGGATTTTGAGAAAGGCGTCATGTCAGATGGGAAAGAGCAAGAAAAAAACAGATATACGCGCGATACGCGCAGGGATCCGCCGTATCGTCTATTCGACGTCGCTTTACTTTACGATAATAACTCTCGCGTTTTATATAGTCGGCACCATCCTCGGAAGAGACGGAATGAACCTGATCCCGACGCTGCGCACGGTGATCATCATTCTCGCGTTCTCGCTCGCGGTAAATTTAGCAAATATGCTCCTGCACGTCAAAAAACTGGCGATGGCGCTGCGCGTCGCGATGCACTATGTCATCGTCGGCGCGTCGCTCGCGCTGCTGTTTTTCCTCGCCGCCGATTTTGACGCGAGCGGATGGCTCGTCGTCATCGCGCTCGGCGCGTACACGCTCATATACGCCGTAGTCTGCGCCGTCGTATTCGGCGTTCGCGGAGCCGTCGACAAGTCGAAGATAGAAAAATCCGACTACACGCCGATATATGGAAACCGCATTTAACAGAGCTGCGCTCGCGGTTGCTTCCCTGTCGCTCGCGCTTGCCGTAACGCTGACCGCGTGCCGAGGCGGCACGCCGTCGGACACGGATGCGGAGTCGGGAACGACCGCCGGCACGACATCGGCGCAGACGTTCAGCATCAGCTTTACTTTCCCCTCGGGCGCTGAGACGTCGCACCGCGTCTCCGACGGCGCGGGCATCGACCTCGAATACGACCTCGACGACGCGACGCTGCGCAGAACGCGCCTTGTGCAGACCGTCGACCTCGGCGCCGACTACACAGACAGATTTCTGTTCGTCTGCGATCACGTCGCATACGGACTGCGCTCGCTCGGAATGCTCGACGCGGGACGCGGCACCGATCAGGTCGTGACGGGCGCTGGCGGTTCGTTCTTCGTTTCGTCGCCGTCGACGACGGTATATCTGCCCGACGAGGACGAGTCGGTGACGCTCGCGGAGCTTGTCACCGAGAAAAAGCCCGAATACATACTTCTCGCCGTCGGCGCCGCCGACATCGAGTCGGAAAAAAAGCCATCCGCCGTCGATTTCCGCGACGAATATATCGCGCTCATCGAATCGGTGAAAAGTGCGTCGCCGGACTCGGACGTGATATGCATGTCGGTTTTGCCCGGGTCGCGCTCGTCGGAGCTGAGCATCTACGACGTCGAGCAGTACAACAAAATCATACTCTCCGCCGCGGCGTCGACGGACGTATACTATCTTGACGCGGCGTCCGCGTTTTCGTCGTCGAGCGGTTATCTGCGCGAGGAATACGACGGCGGCAGCTCACGGCTTTCGGCGACGGGGCTGTTGAAGCTGCTCGAGGTAGTGAGAACGCACCGTCCGAGCGTCGACAGCGGTGCGACGGACACAGGCACGGATACAGAGTAAAACAGCGGCAGCTTTTACAAGGGCTGCCGTTGTTTTTTTATTTTTAATATTGATTTTTGAAAAATGATATGCTATACTGAAACTGCGACACAATTCAATAGCCGAACCGTGCATAAAATCTTTATCCATGGTGTATTTTTACTTTGGTAAAAATGCAGCGCCCAAATCAGCCATGGATAATTATATATGCACGGGTGAATTTGAATTGTGTCGCAGCAATCGGGCTATGCGTTTTTCGGTGCGTAGCTTCGGCTGCGCACTTTTTTATTTCTCGGAGGGAAAGAAAATGAAGAAAAAAGAATCGGCAAAAAGAATCGCTGCGCTTTTGCTCGCGCTCATCATGGCTGCGCTATGCTGTGCATGCTCGGTCTGGGATGATATCCAACATGACGAAAACAGCGACGAAACAGAAAACGTCAAAGAAGTACACCGCGACAATGACGAAAAATCTGATATTGCAAGCGATGACGACACCCAAAGAACAGACATCACCGAAAACTATGAAACAGACGGACCGTCGGAACCGGTAATTGAAGAAAAAACTATACGGCTTGAACAATGCAAATCGATCGGCGAAATTGAGTTTGAAAAAATTTCTTTTGATAATACTGGATTTGTATATTTTACAAGTGAAGAAGCCGCTCTTTTCCCTTTTAAGTATAAATCACAATATGGATACATAAATGATAAAGGCGAAATAATTGTACGCGATCAATACGACGAAGCCGGAATTTTTTCGGACGGAAATGCGTTTGTCAGTAAAGACAGCGACTGGTATGTTATTGATACAAATGGCGAAGAATTATTTGAGGCAAGCAGAAATACCTTATATATAAGTGATCCGCTTGGTCGAGAGATAAAAGCATCCACAGATGTTCCAACGTGGATCTATGCCGGTCATTACTATGATTATTCATATCAACATTCAATACCATACTATAAAAACGGTTATTCATCCTCATCTTTCATTGAGGCAAGTGAAAACATTTTTAGGACATATGTTCGTGATCAAAAGAACAATGTACTTGTTTTCGACAGTACAGAATTGTTTGAGGATCAAACAAATATTTATACTGCTCCGGTTTTTATAAATAATGATATGTTTACAGGCATAGAGGTGTACAAGTTTTATATGGATGTCATCAATGGAAGCGGTACAATATGCAAAATATATGATTTGAATGGAAATTTACTTACTGAAATAGATCAAAAAAATGTTTCGTCTCCTATACCGATTGTTGGAGGAAAATATACTAAAACAGTTAAAAATGGAAAATTTGCCGTTGTAGATTTTACAACAGGAAATTATCTAACAGATTATCTTTACGATAATATTGGCTACTATTCTGACGGGGTAATTCCTGTGTGCAATTATGACAAATGGGGTCTGATAGATTTAGACGGAAATGTACTAATTAAAAATAAATTTGAATATCTAAGTGCATTTTCGCATGGTATCGGATTCGCACTTAATACCGATGGAAAAGGAATGCTTATCAGCAAAGACGGCTCGGTGATTGCAGAACTTCCCGATGAAGTCTTAAACGGCTACTCAACGAATCCTTTTGAAGTACAAGAATTTACAGATAACGGATTTACTTTTCTAACAAATAGTAAAACCGGAAAAGGGTACCTTATAACAGAAAAAGGTGATATAATTTTCTACGGCGACATCGAAAACTTTAAATACATTTCATCAAATTATGTCCTTTATGAAGATGATCTTTATAAAGTAATTGTTGAATAAAATCTTATAGTCCTATAATCGAAAAACGACCGAACGGTCGTTTTTCTTTTTCAACCGCAGTTTTACCTTCACGCAACCGATAAGTTACCGTATTCAACTCACGATCCATTGAATTACCCCGTTTTTTCCCGTAAAATGCTGACATGACGGTTTTATCCCCGACTATATGGATGAAAGCGCCGGTCGACCGCATGTAAGAACAAATCAGGAAACGTCATTTCCGCTCAAAGCGCACGGGCAGAACACGACGGGAAAAACGGAAGGTAAAAATGATAATCATGAACTACTTAAAGCATATCGTGCATCACCGTAAAAAGCATACTGCGGACTCATATGACGAACTGCATCAAGACAGAACTACTGACACAACGCACGACCGCGGCAACGCCGCATTTTCGCATATGTCAAATCTGCCGCATTTATCCGAAATACTGTTTGATATAAACAGATTTGTGTAAAACGCACTCTGTCGACGCAGCATCAACCGCCGGTTTACAGTATCACAACCGACAAGTTACCGTTTTCAACCCACATTCCATTGTGCAAACGCGGATTTTAGTGTACAATATCGACAGAAAAACACGGGAGGTATAAACAATGCTTCAAACTATCGGCGAGCGTATCGCCTATTACAGGAAAAAATGCGGACTGACGCAGGAGGAGCTCGCGGAAAAATGCTCCGTCACCCCGCAGGCTGTTTCAAAATGGGAGAACAACATCTCGACGCCCGACATCGGACTTTTGCCGAGACTTTCCGAGATCTTCGGCGTCACGACCGACGAGCTGCTCGGCGTCGAACGCGCGACGCCAGTCGCCGTCGACACGAACGCCGTCGACATATCGAAAGCGCTGCTGCGCATCCATGTCGACAGCTCCGACGGCGACACCGTCGACGTCAAACTGCCCGTCGCCATCGCAAAAATAGTGATGCAAAGCGGCGGC
>CANPXS010000115.1 GCA_947586625.1 uncultured Clostridia bacterium
GTGGGTGAACTTATTCTATCAGATCTCGATCACTTTTTCTATCCCTTTTTTAGTCTCACTTCTATTGTAACTATACACGTACACACAAAAAGACCGGGTATAGTTGCAACATAAGCGCACACGTCAAAAGGGACGCCGCAAAGCGCAGCGTCCCTTTTGCAATAATGTCGGCGGCAACCTCCGCTATTTTACTATCCGCCCGTCCGCGATCACTATCTTCCGCGCACAGTACGACGCGACTTTATCGTCATGCGTCACGATCACAACGGTCTTTCCGCGCTTGTTGATCTCGACGAACGCCGACATTATATCCGACGCTGTCGCGGAGTCGAGATTTCCCGTCGGCTCGTCCGCGAAGATAACGGACGGATCGTTTACGAGTGCGCGCGCTATCGCGACTCTTTGCTGTTCGCCGCCGGACAGCTCGCCCGGAAAATGGTCGAGCCGTTCCGTGATGCCGAGCGTTTCGGCGATACCGTTAAGCGTGGTATCATCGGGCTTTTTGCCATTCAAAAGCGCGGGTACGGCTATATTCTCGCGCGATGTCAGCATCGGCAGCAAATTGAAGCTCTGAAATATATACCCGATATTATTGCGTCTGAACAGCGCAAGTTCGTCTTTATCTTTTGAGAATATATCGACTCCGTCGTACAAAACGACCCCGTCGGTCGGTCTAATCAAGCCTGCACATATCTGAAGGACCGTACTTTTTCCGGCGCCGGACGCTCCCATTACGGCGATGGATTCTCCATTTTCGACCTTGAACGTCACCTCGTTTACGGCTCTTACGGTCCGCAGTCCCGACACATAATCTTTTCTTATCCGTTTGACCTCGAGCATTGCCATTTTTGTTTTCCCCCTCATATTCGGTCGTAAACTTTTTTGAAATACTTGTTTGCGCTCGCCATGCATGCTGCGATATGCGATATTACAACTGTAATTACGATCGCAACTGTGACGACGTGGAGATAAAAAAGCATATTTATTATGTAAAAATACATGCTCAAAGCGCAGCCGATCATCAGTCCGAGCGCCTCCGTGAAAACGATCTGCCGCAGCGAATACCGTCGGAACGTCTTGTAGAGAGTAACTTCGTCCGCACCGAGGCAGGACAGTATTTTTATCGTCTCGGAGCATGATTCAAGCTGCCGTTTATTTGATATGAGAATTATCACGATGCTGAAAATAAAGCAGAATATGATAAGCATGAACTCGAGGCTGTACTGCGATATATACCCGATAATATCCGACGTCGACTCCCCGTCACGGAGCGCGGACGATATAAGCAAGTCGAATATGCATGTAAAGAGTGTGCAGACGACAACGACTGATGTGATCAAAGCCGTGCGGATTTTATATTTTGAAAAGACTCGTTTCTTTAAGACGCCGGAAAAGAAAATATCGAAGCGTTCGCTTGCATTGTAGTAGAAATATCTTGTCTTGTCCCTATCGAACATAACTCCGGCGCCGTTATACGACGCGTCGATTTTGAGTATACGCTTGAGTATTACCGTGAATGTGATATAAACAACGAGATAGCCTAAAAGAAGTGACGCGAGCAGCGATATGATATCGACCTTAAACACCGGGTAGATCGAGGTCGCAGCGCTCATATCGAAGAATTTGCAGACCGCACAAAACAGATATGATATCACAATGCCGAGCGGGACGCCGACGACGGCGGATACGGCGTAAAGTATGTTGCATTCTCCGAAAAACAGCCGTTTCAGTTGACGTTCGCCTATGCCGACGGAATACAGCGTGCGTATGTCGCCCTCACGGCGGCTGATGTAATCGCCGTAGATCACCACCATCGCCGCGATGCCGAGTACGGACATTATGAGTTGGTATACGAGCACCTTGATGCGCCATGATAGCCAATAGCCGTCGTCCGTTATTCTTTCATGCGGGTCGACGCCGTGATAAACGCAGATGTACGGACGCTCATCATCAGGCAGGTTTTGATACGTTCCCGATAAAAAGTTTTTGCGGAATATTTCCTCTATCATATCGTAAACATACCCCGCCCGGCTCCCGTCGGCAAGAGTTATATCGACGTTTCCGTCTTTGTATTCCGCACTGACATACGGGATAACGTCAAACAACCCCGCTTCGGCTTCTGTTACGTTGCACACGCGCCAGTCGCACGTCCAGTCTTTAGTCAGTTCGGGTATCGCGACCGCTTCATCATAATTGCATAAGGAGCTTATCGTGATATTCGTGAAGCTGAACATTGTGAGCACGACCGTAAATATAACGGTTATGTTAAAATAGCTTTTCCTGTGTACGGGAAATCCCCTTTTGTACATCAATCCGTAAAACACTTTTTTACCTGCTCTCCCTTTGAAATTGACCCGGTATCGGTACTGTCGACTCCGCTTTACCGTTCCGCACCGTTACTGTAACAAATGACGTCGCGTCATATGCAAGAGGTTTTCATCAAAAAATTTTCGATTTTATAAAAAAGTCTGCGCGCACGTGCGGCGCGACCGTTCGCCTGATGAATAAAAAAGCCACCGCATCTTCTCAACCGTCGGTTTAGTCGGAATTTACCGAACGGTTTATTGACTGCATCGGTGGATTCATATAAAATGTTGTCAGAAGGCCTTCGGAACATCGAAAATCGAAAGAGGTATGAGCATGGAAAAATCATTTTCACAAAAAATAATCGAGCTTCGCCGCGCGGCCGGACTGACGCAGGAACAGCTCGGAGAGAAACTCGGCATTTCGGGACAGGCCGTCTCAAAATGGGAACGAGGAGAGTCGATGCCCGACATTCTCCTTTTGCCCGATCTGTGCGACGCGCTCGGGACGAGCCTCGATCTGCTTTTGCGCGGAAAACATTCGGACGATACTAAAGCAGTCGGCGATAACGTCGGCGACTTCTGCGAGTATGCGGTCAAAAACGGCCGCGCCGAAACTGTCCGTCAGGCGATATCGCGCATGATGGACCGTGACTGCGTCGTGCCGCGGAACGACAAACTAAGCGTATGCTTTGAAAACGGCAATAATATCCTCGTTTCAGACCCGCTCGGCATGGGATTTGTGATGTCGGGGACCGATTTTAAGGATTATTGTCTCGACATGAGCGGCGAGCGGATAAACAGTCTTCTCGGGCTTATTGCGGACGAAAACACGCTCGCAGTCATCAAGGTCATCGCAAAAAAGACCGCGACGCTCGACGAGATATGCGCTGAGACGGGAATGGAAAAAACTAAGGTTCAGGAGATCGTTTTGGAGCTTTCGAACCATAACGTGACAGCGTACGACAGAGACAAAAACGGCAAAACCGGCTACTGTCCCGCGTCGGGCATGGTGCCCGTGCTCATGGTGCTCGCCGGGTGCAGTCTTTATGACCTCGATGGTGTGAGAGGTCAATCATGGGTAACGGTGTGAGACGAGTGTCGGTATGACAGAAAAACGGCATGACTTACGTCATGCCGTTTTTTTGCTTTTTTCATTTGCCGCAGATGTCGCTGTACTCACATTCGCCGCAGCCGCCTGCGTCCTCCGAGAACAGCTTCCCCGCCTCATACAGCGCATACAGCTTCGCGTATGCGTCCTCGACGGCTCCGCTGTCATATTTGGCGAGGTCGTAGCGCAGCGACGTCGGCATATCGGGTCCGAGCGGCGGCTTCAGATATGAGATCATTTTGTATTCGAGTGCGGACACGGCGCTGACGCTGCCCGACCTTTCATCGCACACGTAGCGCTCGCCGTTATTTTTGAACGTGCGTACCATACCCCGCCGTCCTTTCCTTGTTTTTTATATTTTTATCTTTTTATTTTGGGCATCCTCGGCGCGCCGCCTATTCGTCTTTTGCCGCGCCGCCCGCCGAGATACGCACCGAGCAGCGACAATAGCGCCGCTCCTATGCGGCATATATACGAATACGGCGACGGCAGAACGCTATCACCACCCGCGATGACGGCGGCGATGAACACGATTAACGTGAACGTCGCGCCCGCAGCGGCGCCGTGGACGAATCCGCCGCCCTTTTTCGCGCCGACAAATCCCGCCACTATCGACGATACTGCGATCATCGCGACAGACGCCGCCGGCACGCAGCCGTTCGGGTCGGCGGTCGAATAGACCGCGAAACCGACTGCGAACAGCAGTACTACCGCGCACACGATCCCCGCGGCGGCTCCCCATATCGTCGGCATGACGACTGCCGGCGAAAATTTTTCTTCATTTGCTGGTATGTTCATAAATGACGCTCCCGGTTCGTTTTTTATATTCCTATGCCGGGCGTGCGCCGTTTATGAATATGTCAGTCGTTCTCTGCGTCCTCCGCCTTGACGTCCACGTTGCGGACAGCCGTTTTGAGCAGGCGTATCTTCGTCTTTTCCTTGCCCGTCTCGATCATGATAGTCTCCTCCTTGATCGAAACTATCTTGCCGATGATGCCGCCGATAGTCGTTATCTCGTCGCCGACCTGAAGGTTGTTGCGCATCTCCGCCGTCTCCTTCTCCTGCTTTTTCTGCGGACGTATCATAAAGAAATAGAATACGACGAGCATTATGACGAGCATGATTATCGTCACAAGACCGCCTCCGGCGGGCGTCTGCTGCGTTCCCGCGCCGGCTTCAAGAAGTGCGTTATAGATCTGCATTGATTTTGTCTCCTGTCTTTTGCCTTTCAAAGTAAATCCATTATATACGATTCGCCGCTGTTTTTCAAGTCCTATCTTGTACGAAGGCGGTCGAATCGCAAAAAAAATTACGAATTCTATTGACAAACGCTCCGCCATGGTGTATTATTCAAGTGTACTAATACTGATAGTACATATCGTCGGGAGCGTGTTTTATATGGATTCTATCTACGTTGATTTCAAAAGCAGAAAACCCATCTACGAGCAGATCGTGGAAAACGTAAGCTCGCTCGCGCTGCGCGGCGTGCTCAAGCCTAACGAGAGCATACCGAGCGTGCGTCAGCTCGCGAGCGAACTCGGCATAAATCCCAACACCATCCACAAGGCATACGCGGAGCTCGAACGTCGCGGCATCATATATTCGTCGCAGGGACGCGGCAGCTTCGTCTCGGACGACCTCGTCGGCGCATCGGACAAAAAGCGCGCCGACATCATCGGCTCGATAACGTCGGCGATCGCCGACGCTCACGTATACGGGATCGACAAGTCCGAGATATTGCAGATAGTGGAAAAAGAATACGCGGAAAACGACAGGGAGGGTGAACAATGATAACGATAGACGGCATTACAAAGATGTTCGACAGCGTCAAGGCGCTCGACAACGTAACGACTAAGGTGACGGACGGCTCGATATTCGGGCTTATCGGCTCGAACGGAAGCGGCAAATCAACGCTCTTGCGCCTGCTTTCGGGCATATACCGCCCCGACTCGGGCAAAATTCGGTACGACGGCGAGGACGTATACGAAAACTACGCGTTAAAGCAGCGCGTCGTGTATCTTTCCGACGAGCAGTATTTTCTGCCACACGCGACGCTTTCCGACATGCGCTCGTTCTTCCGCAGCATCTATGACACGTTCGACGACGAACGGTACATGAAAATGACCGAAATGTTCGGTCTTGACCGCGACAGAAAGATAAACACGTTCTCGAAGGGTATGCAGAAGCAGTCCGCGCTTTTGCTCGGACTGTCGGTGCGTCCGCGCTGGCTGCTCTGCGACGAAACGTTTGACGGACTGGACCCGGTGATGCGCCAGGGCGTCAAGAGCATTTTCGCCAGAGAGA
>CANPXS010000116.1 GCA_947586625.1 uncultured Clostridia bacterium
AGTCCTCCTCCTCGCCGATGGGCGTCTCGAGCGACACCGGGTCGCGCGCTATCTTCATTATCTCGCGCACCTTGTCGGGCGTCATGTTCAGCTTCTCCGCTATCTCCTCCGGCGTCGCTTCATGACCGAGCTCCTGCAAAAGCTGACGCTGATAACGCGATACCTTGTGTATCGTCTCGACCATGTGGACCGGGATTCGTATAGTTCTCGCCTGATCTGCTATCGCGCGAGTTATCGCCTGACGTATCCACCATGTAGCGTACGTCGAGAACTTGTAACCCTTTGTGTAGTCGAATTTGTCGACTGCCTTCATCAAGCCGAGGTTGCCCTCCTGGATAAGGTCAAGGAAGAACATACCCTTTCCGACATAGCGCTTCGCGATGCTGACGACGAGTCTGAGGTTTGCAACGACAAGATCCTCCTTTGCCTTTTCATCTCCCTCCGCCATACGCTTCGCCAGCTCAAGTTCCTGTTCGGAATCGAGAAGCGGAACCCTGCCTATCTCTTTCAGATACATACGAACCGGGTCGTCGATCGCGAGTCCCTCCTGCGAGAGCTGTTTCTCCATTTCCTCGCCGCTTCCCATGCGCTCGACTTCGCTTTCGATGTCCGAAGTGTTCGAAATGTCGGCGTCGATGCCGATTCCGCTGCTTTCGAGCGTGTCATAGAGCTTTTCTATGCTGTCGAGATCGACATCCTCATCTTCCGCAAAAGCGTCCTCGATATCGCTCTGCGTAAGACCGCCTTTTGCCTTTCCCTTCTCAATGAGCATAAGCTCCTTCTCGGTCGGACTTTCCTTTTCCATTTTGTTTTCCTTCCCTTTTATGTATTTCCTCTGTTTTTTGTTTCACGCATTCGGCGTATCGCGTCGAATGCATCCTCGCTTTTTGCGAGTTCGCGGCTTTTTTCGTCCGTCAGAGCCTTTACGTTCGCCTCGAATATGCTCCGTCCGTTGTCGAGCTGCGACCTGTCGACCGACAGCTTTACGAGCCGCGACACCTCGTCCGGCGACATATGCTCCGACAGCGCGCCGATATCAAACGCCCCCGACTCGCCGTATATGCCGCATATCGTCGAAAACGCGCGCCGCCCGAATTCGGTCGAAAAATCGTCCTCCGACAGCTTTATTCTTCCGCTCGCGACGTCTGCGATATACTCGGGATAGCCGACGAGCATTCCGAGGACAGTTTCCTCGCACGACGCCGCGCGAAGATGCGTCAGCTTATCGCGGTTTACGCGGTCGCCGACGCCCGTCGCATTTCGCAGCATCTCGCCCGGAAGCTCGCGACGCCGTTTTTTTCGGTTTTTATTTATGATGAGCAAAACGTCGTTTTTTATACTTTCCACAGACACACCGAGCGCCGCCGACGCCTGATTTATATATATTTCTCGCTCTGTCGCGCCGGGTATCGACGCTATGTATTCGCATACTTCGCGTATCATTTTTACGCGCGCGTCAGGGTCGTTTTCGTCGTACTTCGACGATATGGTGCCGAGCGTATGCGAGAATTTGCCGCTGCTCCCCGCAAGCGCGTCGCGGAACGCGTCGACGCCGTACTTTTTGATGAATTCGTCCGGGTCCTTCGCGCCTTTGAGCTTGAGCACTTTCACATCGAGCCCGACCTCGGACAAAAGATCTATCGCGCGCGATGCCGCGCGCTGACCGGGCGCGTCGCTGTCGTAGCAGATGATAACGCGCTTCGTGTACTTCGTCATGATACGAGCCTGCTCGGGCGTCAGCGCCGTGCCGAGCGTCGCGACAGCGTTCTCAACGCCCGCACCGTGCAGGGATATTACGTCCATATAGCCCTCGCACAGTATCATTTCATCGGCGCAGTTGTTTTTCGCATAGTTGAGAGCGAACAGGTTTTTGCTCTTCTTGAACACGGGCGTGTCCGACGAGTTGAGGTATTTCGGCTCGCCGTCGCCCATGACGCGCCCGCCGAATGCGATAACGCGTCCCGACACGTCTATTATCGGAAACATAACGCGTCCGCGGAACAGGTCGTACGGCTTGCCGCTCCTTTCGCTCACCTTCATGAGAAATCCCGCGACAAGTTCCTTTTCCGTGTAGCCGAGTTCCTTCATATGACGGCTCATGCCGAAATCGTCGGGCGCGAACCCGAGGCCGAACCGCTTTATGACTGTCTGCGACAGTCCGCGCTCCGTGAGATACCGTCTCGTCGCCTCGCCGCGACTTTCGTCGAAAAGCTGATCGCGGTAATATCGCGCCGCGTCGCGGTTCATCTCGAAAAGCCTTTTACGCGGCACAGTCTCAACTCCGTCGCCGCGCTCGCCGCTATCGGGAATAGAAACTCCCGCGCGCTCCGCCAACTGCCGCAGTGCGTCGACATATTCGAGATTCTCGATGCGCATCAGAAACGATACTACGTCCCCGCCCGCGCCGCATCCGAAGCAGTAGAACGACTGCGTAGCCGGGAATACGACGAACGACGGCGTGCGCTCCGAATGAAACGGACAGTTCGCAGTCAGATTGCTTCCCGCGCGCTTCAGCGTCACGTACCGCGCGACTACGTCCTCGATCGGCGTGCGCTCCTTTATTTCCTCTATGACAGAAACAGGTATTCTCGCCATAGCTTACAGATCTGATACGCGCTGCCATACCTCGGGTATGAACAGCTCCTTATACTTGTCGATGGCATAACGATCCGTCATGCTCGATATGTAGTCGCATACGGCTCTGCCGACGCCTTCGCCGTCCGCGACCTGCAAATAAAATGCGGGCATCTGCTCGGGATGATTATAAAAGTGGTCGTAGAGACGCGCCAAAAGCTCCTTAGCCTTATATTCCTCCGACTTTGCCGCGCTGTCTATGTAAACGCGCTCGAACAGGAATTTGCGCAGCTCCATCGTCGCCTCGCATATCCCGTCGGACATTTTGACGACGGGACTGTCAGTCGAGCTGTCTATGACGTCTGTCACCATCGTGTTTATCCTGCCGCTATGCGTGTCGCCGAGCGTTTTTCGCAGTTCCTTCGGGATATCGTCGTTTGACAATATTCCCGCGCGTATCGCGTCGTCTATATCGTGGTTTATGTACGCGATCTTATCGGCAAATTTTACGACAACTCCCTCGAGAGTCGATGCGCCGTGACCTCCGCGCAAATCTCCGCCCGAGTGATGCACTATGCCGTCGCGTACCTCCCACGTCAGATTCAGTCCTTCCCCGTTGTGTTCGAGAAACTCGACGACGCGAAGGCTCTGCTTATAGTGCGCGAACGACGGGTCAAAGCACTGACGCATCACGTCCTCACCTGCGTGACCGAACGGCGTATGACCGAGGTCGTGACCGAGCGCCGCAGCTTCGCAGAGATCCTCATTGAGACGCAGCGCGCGGCATATGATGCGCCCTATCTGTGCGACCTCGAGCGTGTGCGTCATGCGCGTGCGGTAGTGCTCGTCCTTCGGCAGAATGAACACCTGCGTCTTATGCATCAGACGGCGAAACGCCTTGCTGTGTATTATTCTGTCGCGGTCGCGCTGGAATTCGGTGCGGTTGACGCACGGCGTATACGGATTATCGCGTCCGCGCGTGTTTTCGGTAAGAAACGCATACTGCGACAAAAAGCTGTGCTCGCGTTCGAGAAACATATCGCGGACATTGCCGCCGCCCATATCTGTCACCTCTTTTCACCGTTACAATAATAATATACGCAAGCGTCTGTCAAAACACTTGCGTATTTTCCGATTTTTTTGATTTTTTCCGAGAATTTTTTCACGCGTCGATCGAAGCGTTCTGCCATGTCATATTTTATTTTCCGATTTTTCAATGTGTGATCTGATCTCTTTTTCGTGTTCGGCACAATAATCGTACGCAGTCTCCATAAAATGCGTGATATCAAAGCTTTTGTACAGCCGATCTATTGTTTCAAGTATCGGTTCGCCGTCAACCGACATGTCGAGAAAGTACGAGTAAACGCATCCCGGGAAATACGGATTGATCGAGCTGAGTCTCTCGTCGCGCATGATGCTCTCGACCACCATTTCGCTCAGTATCCATTTCAGAGACGGGTTTTCATATTCTTCATAGTTATCGTGAAAATGATCATTCCACACATAAAACCAAACGTAATGTATCATCTCGTGTATTGACACACCGACAGCGCCTTTTTCGCTGTTTTTATAAAAAATGTCAAATCTGTGCTCTTTTAAAAACCTGGGACAGATGGGATTCATAGTGATATTTGCGGTCAAATCATTGAAAAGAACGCTCGTATCGGTTTCAAACGCGTCTGAAAGCGCACCGTCTATCTGATCTCGGCATTTTTCAAAATGCTCATTATATGCTGCTGCCTTGCGTTCGATTTATTTTTTGCCTCGCTGCATGTGTTTTTACGCGTCAAAGCGCGTGCCCGTTTTACTTATTATCGCGCGCCCCGACGTTATCTCCGATATGCGCGCGGAAAATTCGTCCACACGCTCAGACGGTACTGCCGCTTTAACAGTAACGTCAGCGCCGAACTCGGCATCGTCCGTTATCGCGCCGAACTTCGGCAGCTCATACGACAGTTTCTGATAGTCCGAATAAGTCACCGACAAAGAAAGCTCCATGTACTCGCGGTAGACCACGACGCCCGCTTCCGCGACCGCCAGCTTCGCCGCCTCCGAATAAGCGTGGACGAGCCCGCCCGTACCGAGCAGTATCCCTCCGAAATAACGCGTCACCACTACAGCGCAGTCGAGCGCTCCCGAGCCGTTTATGACCGACAGTATCGGCAGTCCCGCGGTGCCCTGCGGCTCGCCGTCATCGGAGAACCGCGCGATGCCGCCCTCGGTCATATGATACGCCCATGCGTGATGGCGCGCGTCCGAGTGCATTTTGCGCACCGACACGACGAAGTCACGCGCCGCCGCTTCGTCTTTTACATGCGCCGCATGTCCGATGAAAACGGAGCGCCTGTCCTCGAACCGCCCCTCTCCGTAGTCGCCGAGCGTCGTGTATGTCTTTGCCTCACCGTTTCCCATATCCGCCACCGTCACGTCACGATATACCGCGACAACTGACCGCGTATCGTCTCGTCTGTCACAGCCGTAACTCGCGCGCCGCCGTCCGGCATATACTCGACCTCGCGCACCTCCGCGCCCGCACGGTACAGCTTCGACAGCATTGCCGAATCCTCCGGCGGGAACAAAAACGTCGTCACACGCCGCGACGCGCGCACCGTAACCTCGAGTGCAGACAAAAGACTGTCAATGCCTCTGCCTGTTTTTGCGGAAATATATACCGACTTCTTTCCCGAACCCGCTCTCGGTATCTCCCGCGCGGGCAGGTCGCACTTGTTGAACACGTATATAACCGGCTTCCCCTCGGCTCCGAGCGACAGAAGTATTTCCTCAGTCACCGCGATATGCGACGCATATTCGGGATCGGACGCGTCGATTATTATAAGAATGATATCAGCATCGGCAGCCTCGAGCAGCGTCGAGCGGAACGCAGCGACGAGGTGATGCGGCAGCTTGCGTATGAATCCGACGGTGTCGGTCAACAGTATGTCCGCGCCCGACGGCAGTTTATATTTGCGCGTCGTCGGGTCGAGCGTCGCAAACAGCTTATCCTCGGCGAGTATGCCCGCGTCCGTGAGGCGATTCAGCAGCGTCGACTTGCCCGCGTTCGTGTACCCGACTATCGATACGCGCGGCGTCCCCGAACGCTCGCGCGACGCACGCATCGTCGCCC
>CANPXS010000117.1 GCA_947586625.1 uncultured Clostridia bacterium
GTCCTGAAATCTGAAGAAAAGGAGGTATCCGCATGCAATACGACTCGGTCATTGACATTCTCGAAGACGACATTGAGAAAACAGACAGGTCATTGCTTGCTATCCTCCTGACGGACAGGACGACACGGAAAAATATCCTATGGGGTACGGACGACTACTTGGCGCTGGGAGAAGACTACGGGGCGGACAAGGAGGTCCATATCGAGCTCATCACCGGCGCTAATTCAAAGGTCATTCAGCCGCGAGTTTTGAAGGCCCAAGCCAAGCAGCAGGGACGCACAAGGGACAAGGCGGAGGTGTTCACACCTTCCTGGGTCTGCAATGAGCAGAACAACCTGGTGGACGAGCAGTGGTTTGGCAGAAGCGGCGTTTTCAACTCATCGAGCGGACATAAGTGGAAGGCCACGACGGGTCAAATAAAGTTTTCTGAAAAAAGGGACCGCTCCTGGAAAGCGTATGTAGACGCAAAACGCCTTGAGATCACCTGCGGCGAGGCCCCCTACCTTGTCAGCCGCTATGATACGGTGACGGGCGGAAAAATCCCTCTCGACCAGCGAATCGGACTTCTTGACCGCAAAATGCGTATTGTGAAAGAGAATACAACTACCGCCGAGGAATGGCTCACATGGGCGCAGAGAGCGTTTGAGAGCGTCTATGGCTTTGAGTATCAAGGGGACAATCTCCTGCTGGCAAGGGAGAATTTGCTTTATTCCTACATCGAGTACTATTGCGAAAGATTTGATCAGGAGCCAAGCATATCCCTTCTGCGAAAGATCGCCCGAATTATTTCGTGGAATATCTGGCAGATGGACGGGTTGAAATGCGTGATCCCCGGAAGCTGTAAACCGCTGGAAAACCAGCAGCTGACGCTTTTCGATTATGCGGACAATAACGGAGAAGACCCATCCGACGATTTTAATAAGTGTCCCGGATGTGCCAGAGGCGATATTACCAAGCATACCGGAATTTATTGCAGGATCATGGACTGGCGCGCAAAACGCAGTCAGACGTTTTTATCAACGATGAAAGGAGGCGGACTATGAGCAGCGAAGTATATCCGGGAACAGCAGATTACAATTTGATATATATTATGGAAATTCAGGATGATGCCCACAAAAACTATCTCAAAATTGGCGAGCATCAATTCAAAAGCGCATCCAGCTACAAGCAGCTTCCTCCAAATTGCGATGAGCTGAACAGGCAGGCGAAGATTCGCACGGATCAGTACACAAAAACCGCGTTTGTTCAGTGTAATTTGCTCTACACGGAATTGGCTCGCAGACAGATTCGCCTTTCCGACGGAACGGTTGAAAGCGCCCTTTTCAGAGATGACGATGTACATGAAGTCCTTGACCGCTCCGGGTATGATGCCCGTAGATTTTGGGACTCAGATTATCCCAGCGAGTGGTATAAGGTCGATTTGCCTACCGCAATTGCCGCCATTAAAGCCGTCAAAGACGGGCGTAATACTCTTACAGCCGAGGAAATACCCGTTAAAGAAGCTCTCATCAAACCCCGCGAGGAGCAAAGCCGCTGTGTGGCGAAGACAAAGACCGTGTTTTCCCGCAGTGACCGTATGCTTTGGGACTGCAAAATGCGTTTCGGCAAAACCGTGACCGCGTATATGCTGGTCAAGGAAATGAACTTCCAAAAGGTGCTTGTGGTCACACACCGCCCAGCTGTAGTGGATGGATGGCAGACAGATTTTTCTAAGATTTTTGACGATGACCGTGTGTTTGTCACCAAGGCAAATATCAAGGTTGGTGATAGGTTCACCGATGCGGACGCCAGCATTGACGCGGAGAATGACCGCAATTTGCAAAGCCTCGTCCAAAGCGGCAAGCCTTTCGTATATTTTGCCTCCATGCAGGATCTGCGCGGCTCCGTTCTTGCCAGCGGAAAATACCCCAAGAACAGGGCAGTGTTTGCCATGGACTGGGATCTTATCATCTATGACGAGGCTCATGAAGGGACGCAGACGGAGCTTGGTCAGGCGGTTCAGGAGCTGTTGGAGCAGCCGAAGGAGGGCAAGAAGCCCAAAAAGGTCCTCCAGCTCTCCGGCACGCCCTATAATCTTTTGAACCAGTACAGCGAGGACAATGTTTTCCCGTGGGATTACGTCATGGAGCAGCGGAAAAAGCGCGATTGGGACAAGCTGCACCCCGGAGACCATAACCCCTATGCGGATCTGCCGGAGCTGCGTATCTGCACCTTTGACCTTCGCAATAAGTTGGCCGGCTCCTACCGCTATGAGGACGAAAACATCGCCTTCAACTTCCGTGAGTTTTTCCGCACATGGACCGGGGATCCCAAGCGGGATTTCCGTGTAATGCCCTCTGGCGTAAATATCGGCGATTTTGTCCATGCCGGAGATGTACGGGCGTTCCTTGACCTTATCTCCGCCGAGAGCGCCGACAGCAACTATCCGTTTTCTACCCAGGAATACCGGGATATGTTCCGCCACACGTTCTGGATACTTCCGGGCGTGAAGGAGGCTCGCGCCTTCAGCGTCATGCTGAAAAAGCATCCTGTCTTTCACAATTATGAGGTGGTCAACGTGGCCGGTGAGGGCGACGTAGAAAAACCCTACGACGACGCCTTGGCCGAGGTGCGTGAGGCCATCAGGAACCATGACCGCACCATTACCCTCTCCTGCGGAAAGCTCACCACCGGCGTCACCGTCAAGGAGTGGACGGGCGTGATGCTCCTGTCCGGCTCCTCCAGCACCGGCGCGGCGGGCTATATGCAGACGATCTTCCGCGTCCAATCCGCCGGGACCATCGACGGCAAAATGAAATCTGTCTGCTACGCCTTCGATTTTGCCCCTGACCGGGCGCTGAAGGTGCTGGCGGAGGTACATAAGCTGAAGAAGTCCGCCGTAGGCGCTGATGACGCGGGCCGCATACAGTTGGGTGAGTTTTTGAACTTCTGCCCGGTGCTGGCTGAGGCCGAGACTGGCATGGAGCCTTACGACGTGCCGAAGATGATGCGTCAGCTCAAGAAGATCACCGTGGACGCCGCCATCAAGAGCGGCTTTGACGACGACAGCATTTACAAGGCCGACGCCGGTATCGTAATGGACAAGGACAAGGTAAGGCTGTTCGACATTCTGAAAAAGCGCCTTACTCCGCAGAAAAAGGAAAAACAGCAGACCAAGGTCGATGTAAACCGTCAGGGGCTTTCCCCGGAAGAATATAAAAAGGCGCAGGACGCCAAGCGCAAACCCAAGCGGGAGCGCACCCCGGAGGAACAGGCGGCTCTGGACAAAGAGAAGGAGATGAAGAAACAGCAGCAGGGCCTCTTTGACCTTCTGCGCAACGTCTCCATCCGCTTGCCGCTCCTGATTTTCGGCACCGCCACTGAATTTGATGAATCTATACGCCTTGCGGAATTTGTGGACAAGGTGGATGCGGCCTCCTGGCAGGTATTCATGCCTAAAGAGGTGGACAAGGACCTGTTTCTGAAACTCCTGGTCTTTTATGACGAGGACGTGATTGAGGGCGCGGGTATGCGTATCCGCCGCATGGCGAAGGCCGCGGACGAGCTGATGCCCACTCAGCGCGTTATGAAGATTGCCGAGATCTTCACCTATTTCAAGAACCCCGCCAAGGAGACTGTCCTTACCCCGTGGCGCGTTGTAAATATGCACATGGGCGACACCATCGGCGGCTACAACTTCTACAAAGAGGGCTATCCCGTGCAGGACGGCCTTCTGGATGAGCCGCGCCTTATTGAGCAGGGCGAGGTCACAAGTAATCTGTTTTTGAATGACAAAGTTCGGATTCTGGAGATGAACTCCAAATCCGGCCTCTATCCGCTGTATGTGGCATACAGCATCTACCGCATGATGCTCCCGAAGGACGAGGAGCAGATGACCTTGGAGGAGGCCCAGACCTGGTGGCAGAGGGCGCTCCAGGATCACCTCTTTGTGCTGTGCCAGACCACTATGGCCGTGGCCATTACTAAGCGCACATTAGCGGGCTACACCGGAGCAGAGGTCAATGCCATTTATATTCCCCGACTGCTTGACCGCATGGAGGACAAACAGCGCCTCGCGCGGAAACTGACTAACCCGGCCACATGGAAGAAAGAAGGTGAGCGTTTGAAATTCGATGCTGTTGTGGGGAATCCGCCATATCAGTTGATAGGAGGTTCCGGCGGAACGAACGATGCGCCGATTTACCAGAACTTTGCGACTTTGGCGTTAGAAATAGACCCCCAATATATCTCCTTGATTATTCCGTCCAGGTGGTTCTCTGGCGGACGTGATAATCTTTTAGCGGATTTTAGAAACACTATGCTAACCGATAAAAATATTCGACAGTTAGTAGCATATGCGGATTCTCATGATATTTTTCCAACTGTAGAAATCAAAGGCGGGCTGTGTTACTACTTGCGAGATTCCCAATATACAGGCGATTGTGTTTATTCGCTCATCAAGGAGGGACAAAAACAAACAGCAGAGCGTCATCTTGGAGATTTTGATGTTTTGATTCGAGAGCCTATCCTTGCAGAGATTGTCAAAAAGGTTATGGAAAATCATCCTGTTACAGTTGATACTCTGATTTCCGGTGACACACCGTTTGGGATTCCCACCAATCCAAAAGAGAGCAGGAAAAACTCTATTGAGGTTTTCGCAACCGCAGCTCCCCCTCACGATATATGCTTGTATCACATTGAGAACTCGCAACGCAAAGTCGAATATGTATGCCGGGCTTCTATACACAAAAACGAAGATGCCATTGACAAGGAAAAAGTCTTTATTCCCAAAGGATACGGAGCAGGAGAAACTTTCCCCCATCAAATATTAGGGGTGCCTGAGTATGCTGGTTCAAAATCTGTTTGCTCACAGTCATATCTATTTGCCGCATTTGACACTGCACTTGAAGCTAATAACTTTATTTCGTACTTAAAGACAAAGTTTTTTAGAGCCCTTGTACTGTCAATAAAGATTTCGCAGGATGCTATGAGCAGGGTCTATCGTTTTGTCCCCATGCAGGATTTCTCCAAGCCTTGGACGGACGCGGAGCTGTATGCGAAGTACGGGCTGACGGACGAGGAGATTGCGTTCGTAGAGGCGACGATTAAGCCGATGGAGTGAAAAGTAAAAATGGAAGATAAGCACATAGTCTCAGATATAGATTCAGAGCAAACCTTACGGCAAATAAGTGCTCGGTGTGTCGAAAAAGACCTTGAATGTCAAAAGATTATAGATAGCTTAAGCAAAATAGAAAAATTTCTTGATGATTTCAGATTTTTGACATTAGGAAGAGATATTGTGAGAATTGTATCTGACAATAACATATGGGCGTTTTCTCTTAGCAGGATTGTAACATCTTTGGTTTTGACAATGGGAAATATAATCTCCTGTTGTGAATGTGCCTGTATTGCAGATGCCAACACGCTTTTGCGTAAGTATCGGGATGATTTGTTCTTCTGCCTTTTTATCTCTACCTATAACGGCTTTGATGCAGATTCCAAGGAAGCTAAAACTCTTGCCAATCAAATTATAAGGTGGCTAAACAACGACTTGGCTGATTTGCAGATTGGTCAAGTATTAAAAACAATCGCGCAAGTACCGCAGATTAAAGATGCTGTTGAAAAATACAAACTAAAAAAGAGCTTTGATGCAATTGGAAAGGCTCTCAA
>CANPXS010000118.1 GCA_947586625.1 uncultured Clostridia bacterium
CATCGTCGACGCAGGCGCCGACATCGTCATCGGCGCGCATCCGCACGTTCTCCAGCCGATAGAGTACTATAACGGCGCGCCGATCGTATACAGTCTCGGCAACTTCTGGTTCAACACGACCGAAACGGATACGGCGCTCCTTACCGTGTCGGTGTCTGTCGGCATGAGTCCGATACTGCGCTATTATCCGTGCCGCGAGGTGGGCGGCGCGCTGTCGCTCGCCGACGACGAGAACGCCGCCCGCATCATATCCGGCATAAACGCCGGCTCGATACATGCCGCCGTCGGCGACGACCGCCGCGTGCGGGAAGTATTAAAGTGAATACAGCTTTTTTGCGGGAGCTTTTGATATAAGCTCCCGCAAAGTTTCGCTGTCGGCAATTTTTGCCTTTGCCGCGCATTTTTTACTTGCGCATTTGCGTTCTATGCTGTATAATCTATTAAATCGGAGGGTAACGCCATGTGGGATACGCTATGTAAACTTTTGCGGCTGACGGGCGCGCCTATGACGCCTCCGAAGCCATACGGCGCGTTCCACATCACGTTTGCTGCAGTCGGAATAACGTCCGTGCTGCTGCTCGCTTTCCTGCTCCGCCGCGTCTGTGATCGCACGCGGACGCGTATCGTATTCGCCGTCGGCGTTGTGCTCGCGCTCGGTGAGACGTATAAACAGCTTTTCTACCCTGCCGTCGAGGGCGTGTGGCACGCCGACCTGTTCCCGTTCCAGCTTTGCAGCGTGCCGATGTATATATGCCTCGCACTTCCGTTTTGCAAAAGCGAGCGGCTGCGCACGACGCTATACACGTTTTTGTCGACGTATGCGCTTCTCGGCGGCGCCGCCTCGTACATATCGCCCGGCACGATGTGCCGTCCCTACGTCGCGATGACGCTGCACTCGTTTTTATGGCATTTGGCGCTCATATTCCTGGGCGTGTGGACGGGCATGTCGCGTCGGCAGTCGCGCACGGTGCGCGGATTTTTCGACAGCGCCGCGCTCTATCTTTTGCTTTGCGCCGTCGCGTTTGCTGTCAACATCGCGTTCCACGCGTCGCACCCCGAGGTCAACATGTTCTATCTCGGTCCGACACCGTCGACGCTGCCCGTATGCCGCTCCATTACAGCCGCGCTCGGGTGGGGCGTGAATTCCGTTCTCTATATGCTCGCCGTCACCGCGGCGTCACTTCTTATACACGCCGCATGGCTCGCGCTTTGCCGCGTTGCACAGAAAGATCAAAAAAGAGGAATGACAAAATGAAAATATCCGAAATACTCGACCGCGGCACGCCGTCCGTCTCGTTTGAAATATTCCCGCCGAAGGCGTGGCAGAGCCTCGACGAGACTAAACGCGTCATCGAAAAGCTCGCGTCGCTGTCGCCGTCGTACATATCTGTGACGTGCCGTGCGGGCAGCACCGTCGACTACACGCTCGAAGCCGCAAAATCGGTGCAGAGCTGCGGCATACCCGCGCTCGCGCATCTGACGTGCTTCTCGTCGGGGAAGTCCGACGTCGACCGTCTGTGCGAAAAGCTCGCCGAAAACGGCATCGAAAACGTGCTCGCGCTGCGCGGCGACCGTCCCGCCGACGGCTCCCCCGTCGCCGAGGATTTCGCGCACGCGTCCGACCTCATCGCGTACATACGTCAAAACGGCGATTTCTGCCTCGGCGCCGCGTGCTATCCCGACAGTCACCCCGAGTCCGCTTCATACGACGAGGACATCCGCTTTCTCAAAATGAAGCAGGACGCGGGCGCGGACTTTCTGACGACGCAGATGTTCTTCGACAACAATCTCTACTACGCGTTCCGCTACCGTATGCTGCGCGCAGGTGTGACCGTACATGTCGTCGCGGGCATCATGCCCGTCATAAACGCGCGTCAGGTCGAGCGCTCCGCGCAGCTTTCGGGCACGCTCTTGCCCGCCCGCTTCCGCGCCATCGCCGACCGCTTCGGCTCCGATGAACGCGCGATACGTCAGGCCGGCATCGCGTACGCGACGGAGCAGATCGTCGACCTGTTCGCCAACGGCGTCAACAACGTCCACATTTACACGATGAACCGCCCCGAGACGGCGGCGGCGATAATGTCGAATCTGTCCGACATCGTAGGGAAAAGGATATAAACGGAAACACGTCCATGAACGAAAATAAACTGTTATCAGAGCTCGGCCGCCGCGTGCTCGTGTTCGACGGCGCGACGGGCACGTCGCTTCAAAACATGGGACTCGCACCGGGCGAGCTGTCAGATGCGTGGAACATCACGCACCCGGATATAATATACGACCTTCACCGCGCCTACCTCGACGCGGGCGCCGACTTCGTCAGCACGAACACGTTCGTGACGAGCCGTCTCAAGCATGAAAACGCCGCCGAGATCGCCGTCACCGCGGCGAAGCTCGCGCGTCGCGCCGTCGACGACGCCGGTCACGGCTATGTCGCGCTCGACATCGGTCCGACTGGCATGCTTATGCGTCCGCTCGGCGAGCTGACGCTCGAATTTGCCGTAGAATTGTGGGGTGAGATCATAACCGCCGCCGCGCCGTACTGCGACTGCGTGCTTTTTGAGACGATGACGGACGTATACGAGACGAAGGCGGGCATAATCGCGGCAAAGGAGTCGTGCTCGCTGCCGATATTCGTCTCCTACACCGTCGACGACGCGGGTCGGCTTCTGTCAGGCGCAGACATCGAGACGCTCGCCAACGTGTCGGAGTCGCTCGGCGTCACAGCGATCGGTCTTAACTGCGGCGTCGGCCTAGACTCGATGGAAAGGACGCTGCCGCGTCTGCTTTCTGCGACGACGCTGCCCGTCATGGTCAGTCCGAACGCCGGTCTGCCCACAGTCGAAGGCGAGCATCTGCACTATCACATCGACCCCGACGAGTACGCCGCCGCGCACGGCAGGATGGCGGAGCTCGGCGCCGCCGTCGTCGGCGGATGCTGCGGCACGACGCCCGATTTCATCGCGCGCGTATCGCGTCTCGTCGGCGGCAGGGACGTGAAAAAGCGTTCCGTGACGCTGCCGACGATGGCGTCGTCGTCGACGTCGACAGTCGTTTTCGGCAAACGTCCGATAGTTATAGGCGAACGCATAAATCCGACCGGCAAGCCCAAGCTCAAAGCGGCGATGAAGGATCTCGACAACAACCTCGACCACATACTCTCGCTCGCGTACTCGCAGGCGGACGCACACGCGGACGCGCTCGACATCAACTGCGGCGTACCCGAGACAGATGAGGCCGCGTCGCTCACGCGCGTAGTCGACGCAGTTCAGTCGTCGGTAACGCTGCCGCTCGTCATAGATTCGTCGTCGCCCGCGGCGCTTGAAGCCGCGATGCGCATATGCGGCGGCAAGCCCGTCGTCAACTCCGTCAACGGCAAGCGCAAGGTCATGGACAATGTGTTCCCGCTCGTCAAAAAGTACGGCGGCGTCGTTATCGGACTTTTGCTCGACGAGGACGGCATACCCGCGACCGTCGACGGCAGAATGGCGATAGCGCGCCGCATAGTCGAGGCTGCGGAGTCGTACGGCATACAGCGCCGCGATATTCTCATCGACGCGCTGACGCTGACTGTCGCCGCCGATCCGAACGCGGCGGTAACTACGCTTGAAACTGTCCGCCGCGTGACCGACGAACTCCACGTCGGCACCGTGCTCGGCGTATCGAACGTATCGTTCGGTCTGCCCGACCGCGACTCCGTCAACGCCGCGTTTCTGACGCTCGCGCTCGGGTGCGGTCTGTCCGCGGCGATAATGAATCCCGAATCAGCCGCGATGGCGGGCGCGGTGCGTGCGTTCCGCGCGCTGCACGGCGACTTCGCCGACGATAATACGGCAGATGCCGAAAATTCTTCGACAATTGCCGAAGCAGTATTTCGCGGTCACAGAGCGGAGGCCGCATCGCTGACTGTATCAGCGCTCGCAGAGGGTAAGTCCTCGATGGAAATAATCGACGGATGCATAATACCCGGTCTGTCGCGTCTCGGCAAGGAATACGAGGCGGGCAAGGTGTTTCTGCCGCAGCTGATGGCGGGCGCGGACGCCGCGTCCGCGTCGTTTGCGGAGATAAAGAAAACGCTCGGCTCCGTCGCCGCCGACAAGGGCACGATCGTGCTCGCTACCGTCGAGGGCGACGTCCACGACATCGGCAAGAACATATGCGCGGCGATACTGTCCAACTACGGCTACGACGTCCGCGACCTCGGCCGCGACGTGAAGCCCGAACGCATAGTCGAGGAGGTGCTGCGCACCGGCGCGCGTCTCGTCGGACTGTCCGCACTGATGACGACGACTGTACCGGCGATGAAGCGCACGATAGCGGCGCTTCGCGCGTCCGGCGCCGACTGCAAGATCCTCGTCGGCGGCGCCGTTCTGACCGAGGAGCTCGCCGCCGAGATCGGCGCCGACTACTACTCGCCCGACGCGATGTCGGACGTAAAGATAGCCGCCGAGGTATACGGCCGCTGACATATTTGCACATAAAAAATCACCGATACGGGGCTCGCCGCCTCATATCGGTGATTTTTTGTTTTTTCGTCACGAGTACCGCGCCACGATAAGCAAAACAGCGATGACGAGCAGCTCCGCGCCGCGTCCCGTCAGCGCCATGTAAACCGCCGTGACCCACACGACCGCGAGCGTGACGCCGCATACGGCACGGCTTATCCGCCACGCTTTGTTCGCGTCGTCGGTTACGAGACACAGCATCGAGTACATCATCATGCTGCCGTCGCTGCCGTCGAGGGGCAGGAGATTGAACAGCGCCGCGCCGACGCAGTATACGGCAAATTGCGTATGCGCGTGAAATATCGCCGCAGCGATAATGTTGGCGATGCACCCGCCCGCGTAAACGGCGAGCGCGCGCATATAGGACGCGCTGTCCGCGTCCGCGTGGAGCGAAAGTCCTCCCCCGCCCCGCCGCAAACGAAGTCCGCGCACGCGCACGCCGGCAAGAAATGCCGCCGTGATGTGACCGAGCTCGTGACATACGACTGCCATAGTGAGGGCGGGCAAATCGCCCGCCCTCACCTCGTGTGCTCGCTTATGTACTCGTCCGCGAGCTCCCGTATCCGCATATCGTCCGACGCGTCTGTGTCGGCGTAAGTCTCGTAATCGTCGACGTATGACATAACATATGACGCGTCAAATGCATCGGCGGCTGCCGCACTTTCGACCGTCGTCGTATCTGCGGCTATGACGCCGCCCGCCATATACGACGCGGCGGCGCACAACAACACCGACGCTGCCGCGCGCACGTTCACGCGTCGTTGCCGCTCGCTTTTCATGCCGCCGCGCGGCACGTATACAGTCTCATAGAAATCCGGCTTATCATTCGGCAGCTGCATAAAACACCTCCGCTATCGTCTCTTACGAAGTATTTTATGCGCCGCCACGCGCTTTTATTCGACCGCTTTGAGCGACTCCGCCATATGAAT
>CANPXS010000119.1 GCA_947586625.1 uncultured Clostridia bacterium
ACACCCATATCACATACGATTCAGCGAAAGCGGAAATGGAGCGTATCAACGCATAGTACTACAAATTTACTACTTTTTACCGCGCAGTTACGGCGCAAAATGAAAAGTTATGCGGAAAAAGAAAATGCGTGCGCCCGTGAAAATGCTTTTATATAAGGCATTTGAGGAGATACGCACAGATATGCGAACAATGGCAGTAGACGGATAATATTTTCGCAAGAAAGTCCCCCTTGTCGAACCCGAAAGAGGCTCCCGTGTGCCGTCGATGTTATCAAGTCTGCGGCAAAAGAGGCAACAGGGCGTAGACCGCGTTAACGCTTTTTGCGAACAGCTCCCTCGCGGCGTGGCGATATCGCCGTCTGAGCGTCGTGTCTGCGTTTGACGCCGGGTGCGCCGAGCAGCGCACGAGCACGGTGCGTGGATTTGACGCTGGAAAGTCTACGGCTCGATGCCCGTTTACTGTGGCAAATTCGCTTACACGGAAAGCGCGAGTGCGCCTAAACGCGGATTCGGACTGCCTTGTATAGGCAGTCCGAATCGCTCACTTATAATACTGCTCAAGGTATAAGTCGTCGATGTCCGCTACATCGTACCACACGACGCCGTCCTTCGCCATCTGCTCTTCGAGGGCTTTTTCATAGTTTTCTTCAGAGACCTTCTCATGGTTGACAAAATAAAGTGGATCATCGCTGTAAGGCCATTCATTTTTTATTTTGTCCATAATAGCGGAAATAGAATCACCGTCTGTGATTTTTGTGCCGTCAGCCGTAACATAGACAATTGATCGCGAATCGGGTATAAAATAGCCGCCGTCCGGATATACAACGGTACGTAATATGACGTTGTCCAAAACCGCGCCGCCGTCTGTAAATTTTTCGATCCTCCAGACTCCCTGGAATTCATTTACATCCCACCATCCGAATGTACCGTCAGTCCTTAATTCGTATAACGCTCCCGAAGAAAATGAATCTATGCGGACCTTGCCGTTATACGAGTACATTATCGCAGTTCCCGTTAAGGAGCCGTCGCTGTCTAAAACCTCAAAAACAGCTTCAAAAGTTCCGTCGCCGTCCATGTCGATCGGCGTGAAATTGACAGTTGCTTCTGCTTCGCCGCAGCCGAGGTAATCTTTAATATATTCATCAAAATCGCGTTGTTCGCTGACGGTACCGGTCATTGCAAATCCACGCAGCAGCTCCAATATCGCGTCGTCCGGACGCGGCGCCTCGTGCTCCGCCGTGTCCGTGCCGCCGGTCGGCACGGTACAGTATATCCATTCAAGACGGTTGACGCTGTACGTTGCGGACTCGGTCGAGCCCGTATTGTCATGGTTGTCATAATTGACCGTTATTTCGAATCCGCTGTATGCTGCGCCGCTTACGCGTTTCCCTGTCGGAATGTCGCATATCTTCGCGAATCTGTCCTCATGTAACGCATCGGTGATATAGAGCGTGCGGCTGCCGTCCTGCGCGTCTTTCTGCACTATGCACATGCCTGTATCAGAGTCGAACATATGGAGCGTGGACACTAAATTGCGTTCCTGTCTGAGCGGCGAAAGCAGGTCGATGCTCGCTGCCCCTTCAAGGTCGACGGCAAACACTCCCGGCATGTACGGCACGTTCAGCATGCCGTCGTTTTCATATTCGATGTAGACCGTATACGGACGTCCTTCGGGCGTCACGATTTTGCCGTCTTTTGTTTTGAGCACCGTGAACTTGTACGCCCAGTCGTCTTTATTCAGTATTTCGACGTCGCACAGTGCGTAGTCCGCGACTGTGTATTCGATATCGAATGTGAACGCGTCAAATGCTGTGACTTCTGCGCGGTAAGTCTTTTTCATGTCGGAGCTGCACTGCCACTTATAGATAAAGTGATCTCCGGAGTTCTTATCCGTCACGAGCATCAGGTAGAACTGTTCGCCGTCCGCGACGGCGTCGCCGATAACCTCGTCGACATCGCCGTATCTCTCGACAGAGTCTGTCAACGTGCCCGACTTGCCGGTGAATATAACATTTCCTTTGCCGTCATACGACACAGTCCCGAGACTTATATTGCCCAACATCAACGCGAGCGGCTTTGTACCGTCGGAGTTTTCCTTTATGCCGTATTTTGCGGCGACGTCCGCGTATTCGTCACTGCCGCACGTCTTTATGAGCGTCGGCAGCTCCGTGCCTTCGTATCTGAATACCATATAGACGGTATCACCCGTTTCGCCGTCGGTCACACGAGCCGTGACGAACATTTGATCGCCGCCGTCGCCGCGAGCGGCTCTGAAGGTGTTGAGCGCGGGAGTTATTTCGACCGAGCAGTTATCGGAGCCGTAATGTTCGCGCGCGGCGTCCTCAAAGGAACCGTAGCAAACGGCGTCTGCTCCGACGAAGCGGAAATCGACGTCGCCGTTGTTGATGATGTCGTCGCTGTTGTCTCCGTCGATGCCGTCGACGCTGACGGACGCTGCGGGCTGCATCGGCGGTGTCGTGACTGTTCCTCTCCCGCCCGTGCCGACAGTCGATATGACTGTCATTATGCCCAAAACGAGCGCGAGGCACGCGCACGACGCTATTGTTGTAATTTTCGTGCGGCGCCAGTCCTTTATTCGCGCGCTGCCCGGTATCGCCTCGCCGACGAGATACGTGTTCACGTCGCCGAGCGCGTATGCAATATCGAATTTTCTCATAATTACTCCTTTTTAGAATTTTATGCCCTCGTCCTCGAGGTATTTTCGGAGCCGCCTGCGCAGTCTGTACAGCGTCACGCGCACGCCGCCGTCCGTCATCCCGAGCGTTTTCGCGATCTCGCGCGTATCGTCGAGGTAGAAGTAGCGCCGCATGAATATAATTCTGTGCGGCGGCGGCTCCGACGCCAAAAACCGTTCGAATGCGCGCTTCAGCGCCATTCTGTCGGCGACGTCGTCCGCCGTATCGTCGGGGGAAGGCACGCACGCTTCGAGCTCGTCGAGTATCGCCTCCTTGTGCGAACGCTTGGCGGCAGATTGCATTCTTACCTTGTCGAGCGCGAGATTGCGCGCTATGCGGCAGATGAAGCCGGGAAAGTTGTCGGGCAGTTCGGGCGGTATCGAGTCCCACAGCCGAAGGAGCGTATCGTTGACGCATTCCTCTGCGTCCTCGCGCACGCCGATTATGCGGTATGCGACCGAGTACAGAAGTGAACCGTACTTTTCCTGCACCGCGGATATTGCATCCTCGCGCCGCTGCCAGAAAAGCGATATTATTTTGTCGTCCTCCACGCGCGGCCTCCTTTCAAAAGATTCTTGTAAGCGCTTACACCATTATAGACGAAAAAATCGCCGCGTTGTTACGCGCGGCGAAAATATTTTTTGAAAAAAGGCGGGAATATGACGTTTCATTCTTCGTAATGCCCTTTGCACGACACCACCATTATGTCATGCTCGTCGTTTATGATATAGACGATGTAGTCAAGTCGGTTTTTATCATCTATTTGGCGGCTCCGGCATCCGCCGCAGTATTTGAGCGGTTCGGGCTTTCCTATCCCGCCGAACGGGTCGCGGGCGATATCTCTCAAAAGCTGATTTATGCGGCGGAGCGTCTTCTTGTCCTGCATCTGCCAATACAGATACTCGTCCCATGCGACGGGAGCAAATATGATATTGTTCATTCCTCCATCGCATCCAAATTGTCAAGCGTTTTTGTCACTACGCGCCCGGAGTCGAGGTCCGAGACGGCGCGGTTCAGTTTCGCAAGATACTCCGCATTTTTCGCCGCGCGCTGAAGCTCGTTCCATTCCTCAAGGCTGATTATAACGACATTTTTTTCTCCCTTGCGCGTCACGATGACGGTCTCGTTGTTGTCCGTGACCTTGTCGCAGTACGCCTTTAGATTCTCTCGTATAGTGGAATAGTTTACCGCAAGCATGATGTGTCTCCTTCGTACTTTATTCGGTACAGTTTATTGTACTATATTATATTATCCCCGTCAAGAGTTTTTATAAAAATCGTTTATGCTTGACAAAATCGCGGACGTATGCTATAGTTGATTTGTATAAATCCCACAGCGGTAAAGGACTCGATAAACATGAAAAATCAACTGCTCGTATACACGCGCACGCCGCTCGACAGCGCCGTTTACTCCGAAAAGCTTGCGTACAGCATGCATCTCGCGCTCGATACCGGCGACGGCTTTCGTGCGCTTAATCACAACTACGGTGTGCTTTTCGCAAAGGCGAAGGAAAACGAAAACGGCACGCTCGACGCGATGTGTCTCGATCTGCCGTACATATTCCGCCTGCACGGCGGCGGCTTCGGCGTGCTCGCCGTCCGCGTGCATCCCGAAAACGGCGCCGCCGTACCCGACAAGAGCTCGCGCGGCTCCGTCCTCGTGTTCACGACCGATAATCTCGTCGAATACGAGCACAAGCATCCGCTTCTGCTCTCCGACTCGACTATAACGAACGTCTCATGCGAGCCCGACAAAAACGGCGTCACCTACACCGTACGCTGGCGCGACGGTTACGGCTGCCACGAGGGCGTGACCGACGATTTCACCGCCGTGAGGGGCGCGCACGAGATCGAGACGGACATATTCACCGCGGCGCGCATCGACGTGTCAAGTATCGAGGGCGCGCGTCCGCGCAACACGGTCACGCTCACCGACAGTGAGGCCGACTACGTTTACCGCAAGCTGACGACGCCGCACAACACAGCCATAGATATTCCCACCGAGGTCGAGGCAAAGTCGTCGGACGATCTATATAATATCCGCGTGACGTCTCATTACAGCGACGGCACGACATCACAGAAGCGTCTCGATTTCTATGACGAGGACAGCGTCGACTTCTCGCGTCCCGGCACGTACACGGTACACGGACGCGTCCACCGCGACAGGTACGAGTTCCCCATCTCCTACGACCGCGCCGACCCCTGCATCGGCTATTGGCAGGGTCACTATTACTTCATCGCCACCAATGACCGCGACGGCAACAACTCGATCTCGATACGCCGCGCGGACAGCATTCCCGCGCTCGCGACGTCACAGGAGGTCGAGATACTCAATACGCGCATGTACCCGCACATGAAGGGGCTTTTGTGGGCTCCCGAGTTCCACATCATCGACGGAAAGCTGTACATATTCCACGCCGCGACGCCCGACGGCTTCCCGAACGAGCAGTCGCACGTAATGACGCTGCGCGAGGGCGGCAATCCGATGATACCCGCCGACTGGGAGCCGTCGCGCCGCGTCGTGAAAAGCGACGGCGAGCCGCTGTTCACTCTCGGCATAACGCTCGATATGACCGTGTTCGAGGAAGGCGGACGTTACTACGCCGTATGGTCACAGCGCCGCTACGACCCCGTCGACTACGGTGCGTGGCTCTACATCGCGGAGCTGTCACGCGAGGAGCCGTGGCGCATTTTGACCGAGCCGGTCGCGATATCGCGTC
>CANPXS010000120.1 GCA_947586625.1 uncultured Clostridia bacterium
GAGGACGGTGCAGCCGTACTGCTGTGTGATGTCCACGAGAATCTCCCGCATCATCCTCATGCCCTCGGCGTCCAGACTGTTGATAGGTTCGTCCAAAATCAGCAGAGTGGGATCACCCAAAAGCGCCATGGCGATACCGATGCGCTGCTTCATGCCAAGGGAGCAGCTCTTGAATTTGATCCGTGCGGAATCCTCCATGCGGACGATGTTCAGCACCCGGTCGATCTCCCCGGCGCGGTCGGAAAGCCCTAAGTTGATGGCCTGCATCATCAGGTTATCCCACACGCTGGAGTTGGGGAAACAGCCGGTGTTCTCGATCAGCGCACCCACACGGACACGCACCCCCGCGTCCGTGTACGGCCTGTCGAACAGCTTGATGCTACCCTTGTCCGGCACCAGATGGCCGCAGATCAGCTTCTCCGTGGTGGACTTGCCGCTGCCGTTTTCTCCGATGAAGCCATAAATGGCTCCCACGGGGACGGTCATGTTCAGGTTGTCCACGGCGTACAACCCACGAAAACTCTTGCAGAGTCCCCGAATTTCGATTGCGTTCATTTTATCAGCCTCCTTGCTTCTTTCCGTTTACTTCGTCGCCCGTCTGCGGTGCAGGATCGCTGTGGCAGCTCCGACGATGCCAAGCACGACGGCAACGACCACCGGAATGATGATTCTTTTCATATGAGATACCCTCCTTTGATTTCGATCGTGCCTGTATTGTAGTATTTTGATGTTTGAGAAACTTTTGAGTTTTGTTTCTGAAATATTAAAATATAAGAGCTCGCGTTACTCCACCTCTTTCAACAATTATACTTTTTTGCAACGTAGTTTGTTGAAATAAAAATGTCATAAAAGTACATGTTAAATATTGATTTTTTAGTAGCAGAATGATATAATACATATGGTTTTTGGAAAAAATCTTTTTGCAAAAACGTATCATATTTTGCATACTGACTTTTATGTTGCCATATCTGCATTGAGTCGCTATGATGTTTATGCATCATAGCGACTCTTTGGCAGAATTGTGTTTTTTTGTAGAAATACACCTTGACAAATCGAGTCTCAGCGCACCATTTTACGGAAGTACGCACAGGACAACGGGCTGAATGTAGTCGACAAGTATGTTGATGCCTCTGCTATAATAGGACTATGAAAATACCCCATATTTCGGGGCAGATCATAGTCCTATTTCATTTTTCGGAGGCAGCCATGAACACATTTCCCACTCACTCCCCCATCATTACCGTCCCGCTCTGCGAACTGCACGACTTTCCCCGCCACCCCTTCTCGGTACAGGATGACGACGCCATGACGGAAATGACCGAAAGCGTCAAAGAGTACGGCGTTCTCTCCCCCATCCTTGTGCGTCTGCGGCGAGAGGGCGGATATGAAATTATCTCCGGCCACCGCAGAAAACACGCCTGCGAGCGTGCGGGAATTACTGAACTGCCCGCTGTCGTTCGGGAACTCGACGACGATGAAGCGGTGATTGCAATGGTGGACGCCAATTTGCAGCGGGAGCATGTCCTCCCCAGCGAAAAAGCGGCGGCGTATAAAATGAAGCTCGACGCGATCAAACGCCAAGGCGCGCGAACCGATCTAACTTGTACCCAAGTTGGGCACAAGTCAGACGGAGAAAAAAGCATCGAGCGCGTCGCCGAGGAATCGGGAGAGAGCAAGACGCAGGTGCAGCGTTACATACGTCTGACCGAACTGTGTCCGGAATTGCAGAGGATGGTGGACGACGGCAAAATCGCCATGACGCCGGCGGTGGAGCTGTCCTACCTCAAGCCGGAGGAACAGGCGCTGCTGCTCGATACCATCGACAGCGAACAGGCGACGCCCTCCCTGTCTCAGGCTCAGCGTATGAAAAGGATGTCGCGGGAAGGAACGCTCGACTGCGATACCATGCTCTGCGTCATGATCGAGCAGAAAAAGCCCGCATGGGACCGTGTGACGCTCGGCGGCGAGAAGCTGAGAAAATATTTCCCCGCCGGGTACACGCCAAGACAAATTGAAGATACCATCTATCGCCTGCTCGACCTGTGGTTCAAACGGCGAATGAAGCAGGCGGAACAAAAGCGCAAGACAGCAAACTGAATCGACCGACCACGGAAAGCCCGACGGGAAAAATCCTGCCGGGCTTTTGCTATCCCAAAATCAACGGAGGAAACATGGAAACAAACGACTGTCCCTTATGGAAAAATGAAGAACACCGACGAAGATTTGTCGCCTTTGCATCGGCGCACTGCCGCTCCCGCCCCATCACACCGGCGGACGAGGCGGCGCTGTATCTGCTCTCATCCGACCCCGCTCTGCTCTGGCGCATGAGATACGGCATGTATCGGGCGGATATTGACTTTGACTACGCCGACCTTACCGGCATTGCGCCGGAGCAGTACGCGGTCTACAAAGCGGCAAAATGCCTGTACCTCGATTCCGGCGAGGTCGGCATAGACGAGCTTGCGGACGGAGAGCTTTTCGGCGCGGAGGAATACGCGCTCATCGAAAACGCTATCCGTATCAAAAGGTACGGCATGGAATCCGTATGGTAAAAGCAAAAAAGGAGGGGTGACATGACGATCTGCTATCTTCGCCGTCTGGTGACGCCGCCGTAGCGGAAACCGGAGGCAGATAAACTCACGAACGAAAGAAAGGAAAAACAGTGAATCAGACAAAAAACAAACAAAAAAGGAAAAACAAATCGACCGGCGCGCTAAAAGCAGCCGCGCTCGTCGTCACCGTCCTGATCACGGCGGGGATTGCGGTCACGGTTCTGCGCGGCGGACAGGGACAGCGGGCGGAGGCGTCAACGGGAGGCGTCGGCAGGCCGGAGTCTCCGGGCATCGTCTATGACAGCGGAGCTGTCGTCGGCGGTTGGGAAGGTACGGACGAGGAAGAACTCGTCGCCTCTCTCAATGAAAAGGTGGAGGAAGGAATGATCAATATCAGCATGAATACCGCGCCGACCTTTGAAAACGGCACGGCGGAGGGCGCGCTGATGATCGTCAACGAAGCCGTCAACCGTTATCCGCAGATCGTGGAGATCGTCCGCTCCGATACCAAAGAGCGCATCTATCGGTCTGGCGCGATCCCGGTAGGAAGTAAGATCGAGAAAGCAAAACTCGCCGTCGATCTTGACGCCGGAACCTATGACTGCACCGCGCTGTTTTACAGCGTCGATCCCGAAACGGGCAACCCGCTCGGCTGTGCGGGCGCGGCGATCCGCATCACCGTTCTTTCGTAAAACAAGTATCAAACGAAAAGGAGATTTTCCCATGAAAAAAATTCTTTCCCTCATTTTGTCTCTCTGTATGCTCGCCACCATGTCGGTCTGTGCCTTTGCCGAGGATTATGACGTCTCTGTCGGCACCGCGCCCGTCTGCCTGAGTTCCACCGTCGACGGATCACTTGACGGTATCCCTTCTCCGACCGCGATGTCCGTTACCGTACCGACCTCTCTGCCCATGGCGATGGCGGACGACGGAACGGTCGTGACGGCAAGCGGATGCAGGATCGTCAACCATTCCTATGGCGCGGTCCGCGTGAAGTCCGCCGAGATCACCGCCGTAAACGGCTGGAGCCTGACTGCGTTCGGAGAAAAAAGCATCCTTGCGAATGAAAAAGTGGACTCCAATCTGCTCGGCTTCGCGCTCTCTGTCGGCGGCGGTCCGCTGGCGGTGACGGATTACTCCGACCCCATATCGCAGATGCTGTTCAGCAAACCGATGGAGGGCTGCTATCTGAGCGGCGAAGGAAACCCCTGCGCCAGCTCCGTGTCGGTCGATTACAGCGCGATCGTCACGCCTCTCTCCTATGCCGTAACAAACGCCTGCGTCGCCGAGATCGTATTCGTGATCGAATGGGATACGGCGAACTGAGAACAGCGGAGGACGCATGAAAAGAGCGAAACAAAGACTTCTTTCCCTGCTTCTTGCCGCCGCGGTAAGCGGGATGTTCAGCGTTGCGGCCGAGGCGGAAAGCTCGGCTTCGGCGACCGTTCCCGTCACCCTGACGGTTTCCAACGAGTACCGCGCCGTCAATGTGACCGTACCCGCGGCGCTTCCCGTGTATATCCTCAACGGAACAGTCGTCACCGCGGACAACGCCGCGATCACCAACAACTCCCAAACGACCGCCGTGCGCGTCACCTCGGTATCGGTGACGGACGGCGCGTATACGGTGGGGAGCTACGACCACTTCACCGGGAGCAGATGTATCGCGTTGAAGATCAACGGCTGTCCGACCGATGGCGCGGGAGAAATGAAACTCATCCCCGACGCCTTTCCCGACATCAGAGCCGGAGACAGTCTGCCGCTGACCTACTACGCCAAAATCTCCGGGGATGCGGAAAACGAGGAAAACGTCAGCGCCGCGACGGTGGTGTTTACGATCTCACCGGTCGGCTGAGTCCTGTGCGGCGGTAAAATCTGACCGGGAAAGGAGGAAAGTTTTTTGCAGGAAGAGGTAGAGAGCAAAACGGTCACGCTGGCGGTCAACACATCGAAAATGACCGCCCGCGTGCTGAAATCGGCCATTTCCAAATACCTCGCTTACCGAAAAGAAAAAGCGCGGGCGGGACCGGTAAAGCGCTGCGGCAAGCAGACGCTGAAACAGCTTGTGCGGCAGAATCAGGGCGTGTCGAACATCGAGATCACCGACAACAACATCAAGGATTTTGAGCGGGTGGCACGAAAATACGGCGTGGACTTCGCGCTGAAAAAGGACAAAACCGGGGATAAGCCAAAGTATCTTGTTTTCTTTAAGGCGAGAGACGGAGACGCGCTGACGGCGGCTTTCAAGGAATATATCGCCCGAACCGAAAAGAAAAAGGAGCGTCCTTCCGTTTTACAGAAGCTGCGGAAGATCAAGGAGACGATCGCTTTAACCGACACGCCGAAGGTGAAAAACAGGGAGCGGGACGCGAGATGAAAAACGTCAATCTGAAAAAGCTGATCGTTCCGAATATCCCCTATTTTTTCATCGCGCTGTTTGCGACCAAGCTCGGACAGGCGCTGCGTCTCGCGCCGGGCATCACGCTTGCGGACAAGGCGATAAAGATCGTAGACGGAATGACACGGGCGTTTACCTCATGGCTGCCGAGTTTTCATCCTCTCGACCTGATCGTCGGCATCGCGGTCGCCTGTGTGCTGAAAGGCGTCGTCTACTATCGCGGCAAGCACGCGAAGAAGTACCGCAAAAATGCGGAATACGGCTCCGCCCGCTGGGGAACGCCGGAGGACATCGCGCCGTTTGTTGACCCGGTATTCAAGGAGAACGTGATCCTGACGCAGACCGAGCGGCTGATGATGTCAAACCGTCCAAAGGAGCCGAAAAACGCGAGAAACAAGAACGTGCTGGTGATCGGCGGCTCCGGTTCGGGTAAGACCCGCTTTTTCCTGAAGCCAA
>CANPXS010000121.1 GCA_947586625.1 uncultured Clostridia bacterium
TGCTCGCGTTCGTTATTACGACGGTGTTCGCCGCATGAGAAGGTTCACCGCCGCCGCGAACACCGTCGTAATAACGAACGCGAGCACGTAGTCCTGCCACGTCGTCACCGTCTCGAAGTGGACGAAGTCTATCTTTATGCGACTCATCACGAACGCGTGAAGCGCCGTGCCGAGCGGCAATCCCAGTATCGCCGCCATCACAGACAGTATCACGTTCTCACGCAGGATATAGCTGTCCGTTTCGTGCGGATAAAAGCCGAGCACGAGCACTGTCGCGACCTCGCGCGAGCGCTCGGCGAGGTTGATGTTCGTCAGGTTGAATATGACTATGAACGCGAGCGCTCCCGAGAACGCTATTATCATGATGATGATGTAATCGAGGCATTCGAGCGCGCTCGATACGGCGTCGCGCGTCGACGCGGTGCGTTTCACCGCCGTGACGCTGTCAAAATCGAGGAATCGCTGCGCTTCCGCGTCAATATCGCCGCCCGAAATGCGGCAGAGCGACGTGTTCGGCGCATATTCGCCAAGCATATCGGAGAGCGTCGGCGCGCCGACTATGACGTAATTGTCGATGAAGTTGTCGAATATTCCCGACACGCGCACTGTCGTCTCGTTCCCGTCCGCGTCGCGCAGGCGAAGGCTGCCGCCGACGTTCACGCTCAGCATCTCGGACGCGCGGACGCTCAAAATCGCCTCGCCGCCGCCCGGGAAAGGTACGTTTTCACCGCCGTCGGCGAAGTGCCAGAATCCGTCGGGCGCGCTCTCGAACGCGTACAAATTGACCGAGCTCGTCTTGCCGCCCGCGCTCGCATCTACGCGGTGAACGGCGCACAACGTCATATCAACATCGCCCGCATCGTCCGCAAACGCGTCTTTATCGTCAAAGCTGACCTCGAGGTCATACGTCTGCACCTCTTCGAACTGCCTGTCGCCGACGTCCGTCATCGAATCGCGTATGCCGAACGCGGTCACGACGAGCGCCGAGCAGCACCCGATGCCGATAAGCATCATGAACAGCCGCCTTTTGTAGCGGAGCATGTTGCGCGCCGTGATCTTTGAAAGAAACGACAGCCTGTTCCAAACAAAACCGACGTGCTCGAGTATGACGCGCTTGCCCGTTTTCGCCGCCTTCGGGCGGATGAGCTGCGCCGGCTGCTCCGACAGTCCGCGCCAACACGACAGATATCCGGCGCCGACAATGAACACGAGCGCGACGATGAGCGTGCCGTACGCCAGCTTCGGCGACAGCACGAACTTTATCGGCGCGAAGTCGTAGAGCGCCGAATACGCGTACCAGAATATCTTAGGCAGCCCCCACGTGCCGAGAAAATAACCAGCGCACCAGCCGAACAGCGTCGCCGAACCCGAGTAGAGCATATATTTTGCCGCGACGGCGGCGCCCGAAAATCCGAGCGACTTGAGCGTACCAATCTGCGTGCGCTCCTCGTCGACCATTCTCGTCATCGTCGTCGTGCAGACGAGCACCGCTATCATGACGAAGAATATCGGCAGTATGTCCGCGATACCGCTTATGATGGACGTGTCGTTGTCGAAGCTGACGTAGCCCGCGTCCTCGCGCCGCGAAAGCACGTACGTGTCGGGCTTTGGCACCGCGTCCTCGACGGTCTCGCGAATCGCAAGACCCGCGCCTTCGTCAAAGTAACCGTCGGGCAGCATATCGCGCATCTCTTCGGGCACGGCATCGAGCAGCGCGTCCTCGATGAGACGTTCGCGGCGCGCGTCCGCGAGCTCGTGTAGTTTATCGGTTATCGCGTCCTCGTTCATATCGAGCGCGTCGTTATATTCGTCGGTGTAAACGCCGTATCCGTCCGACAGCGCCGCATACATCACGTTGTACGTCTCGATGTCGGAGAATGCATCCTCTGTCACATAGAAAAACCCCGACAGCGCGCCCGAGCCTATCGTCGTCGTGCCGCGGTCAATGCCGACGTATAGCGGCGTCGTGCCGACGCCCACTATCGTGAACTCCGTCACCGCGAACACGCCGCCGTCGCCCGTCTCCGTGACCGTTATTTTCTTCCCGATGTCGCCCTCTCCGAAGTCCTCGTCGTCGGCGAATATCTCATCAGCCGCACGCGGCAGTCTGCCCGCCGTCACGTCGGGCATGTTCATGCGCTCCGGCATCATGATAAATCTGTACGGCACGCCCTCGCCGTCGCTGCCCGCGCGCTTCATGAACGCGTCCGCGTAAAACGCGCACTCCGCGTCCTTTATGCCTGTCAGCGATTTTATATCGTCCGCGTCGTCTTTGTCGAATCCGAGAGTCGAGACGAGCCTGTAATCGTAAAAATCGTGCTCGGTATAATATTCGTCGAGCGTCTCTCTCATCGCGCGCTTCGTTATTTTGAGTCCGGAGAAGAACCCGACGCCGAGCGCCACGATCAAAAATATCGCCAAATACCGCGTAAAAAACGAACGTATCGTTCGCACCGTGAGCTTCAATACAGAGCGCATGTCACCACTCGATCTCGTCGATAGGCACGACGTTTTCGTTTTTGCAATTCTCCGTTATGCGTCCGCTCTTGATGCGTATCAAGCGGTCCGCCATCGGCGCTATCGCCTGATTGTGCGTTATCACGACGACGGTCGCGCCGCGCTCCCGCGACAGCGAGTATAGAAGCGCAAGCACCTGTTTGCCAGTCGCGTAATCGAGCGCGCCCGTCGGCTCGTCGCACAGAAGCAGACGCGGATTCTTCGACAGAGCCCTCGCTATCGCGACGCGCTGCTGCTCGCCGCCCGAAAGCTGCGCCGGGAAATTGTTCATTCTGCCGCCGAGTCCCACCATTTCGAGCGCGTCGCGCGGCGGTATCGGGTCGCGGCAGAGCTGCGACGATATCTCCACGTTTTCGAGTGCCGTCAGATTGCCGATAAGATTGTAAAACTGGAACACGAACCCGACGTCGCGCCGTCTGTACTCCGTAAGCTCGCGCCGCGACAGCTTCGAGATATCGCGCCCGTCAAAATATACGTGACCGTCCGTCACCGAATCCATGCCGCCGAGAAGGTTGAGAAGCGTCGTCTTGCCCGCACCGGACGTGCCGAGCAGCACCGTGAACTCGCCACGGTCGATACCGAAGCTCACCCCGTCGAGCGCGTTTATCTTCCCCTCTCCCGTACCGTATGTTTTATAAACACTATCAAATTCTATATATGACATAATTTTCGTCGGGGGAAACTTTTGACAAAAGTTTCCCCCGACACCCCCTATAAAACTACTGAAGGTCAGTTATTATAAGTACCTGACAAGTCAGCTACCTTTGAGACTACATCGTCCTTTATCTTGGACGTTTTGATCTTCTCCTGTAAGTACGACCAGAACTCCTCGCCGTCGTTGGGCAGCTCGACCCAGTCGTTCTTCCACGTCGACAGCATCATCGCGTTCGATATGGACAGTCCGCGTATGCCTTCCTCGCCGGGCGCGATGAGAGGCGTGCCGTGCAGGATATGGTCCGTGAAATTCTGGCATATCTCGGTGTGAGCGCCGCCCACGCCCTCGACCTCGACGTCGATGACCTCGAACGGTATCTTTCCGAATCCGTTGTCCGTCGTCGCGTTGTACTCGCGCTCGTCGACCTCGGTGCGGTAGAATTTGAGTCCCTTGCCCTCGCGGACGAGTTTACCGCGCGTGCCCGATATTTCGAGTCTGTTCGTGCCGGGGTATTCGCCCGTCGTCGTGATGAACACGCCCGTCGCGCCGTTCGGATATTCCGCGTACGCAGTCACGTCGTCCTCGACCTCGATGTCGTGGTACTGACCGAAGCGGCAGAACGCGCGTATGCGGTTCGGCATGCCGAATATCCACTGCCACAAGTCAAGGTTATGCGGGCACTGGTTGAGCAGCACGCCGCCGCCTTCGCCCGCCCACGTCGCGCGCCATCCGCCGCTGTTGTAGTACGCCTGCGTGCGGTACCAGTCGGTGATGATCCATACGCAGCGCTTGAGCTCGCCGAGCTCGCCCGCCGCTATCATGTCGTGCATCTTCTGATAATACTTGTCCGTGCGCTGATTGAACATCAGACCGAACGCGCATCCCGACTCGTGCGCCGCCTCGATGAACGCGGGTATCTGCTTCGTGTAAACGCCTATCGGCTTCTCGCAGAGCACGTTGATGTGGCGATGGAACGCCTCAATGCCGAATACGGGGTGCAGATAGTGCGGTACGGCGATGAGTATCGCGTCGATGAGACCCGAGTCGAGCATTTTTATGCAGTCATCGAACAGTGCCGGCGTCTCCGCGCCTTTCTCGGCGCAGTATGACTTGACCCATTCAAGACGGTCCGGCTTAATGTCGCAGACCGCAGTGAGGACCGCGTCTCTCACCTCGCCGCCGATGAAGCGGCGGACGTGACCCGAGCCCATGTTGCCGATACCGACGATGCCGAATCTGACCTTTTCCATTATATGTCGCTCTCCTTTTTATTTTGTTGGTATCCTCTCCGTACAGTATACCGCATTTGCGCGGAAATGTCCATACGATACGGGAAATTTTTTGTATATGCGCGCCCGCTTTCGCAAAAAACCGCCGCCGCGGCGGATGCGGCGGCGGTTTTTGAATTTTTTATGCTGTCGGGTCGTTTACGATGCCGACGAACAGCGGCAGTCCGCTGTCGCCCGTGATGCAGAACAAAAACGGTCTGTCAAGCACGAAATCGACCTCGTCGTCGGGCGGCATCGGAGCGCCGTCCGCAACCATTACAGTGAACGCGGCGGCGGTGCAGCCCTCCTCGTCGATGACGACTCTCGCCGCATGATCGACGCTTGTGACCCATATCGGGATATCGTCGTTCGTCATCGGAGAAAAATCAGACTTTGTATCGTCGAACACGTCGACGACGCCGAGCTTTTGCAGTCCGTCGGCAAGATCAAGCTCCGACGACACGTCGAATTTCGGTATCGACTTGTTCACGAACAGATATTTGCTGTTTTCCGACTTTGCTCTGTCGGGCGAGAATATGAACGATGAAGCCTCCGCATCGTCGAGCAGCTCCTCCGGCGAAACTCCCTCGTCGGGCAATATGAACCACATCGCGCCCCCGTCTTCAAAGCTCTGGCTGACGGCGGCGAATTTATCGCCCCAATAGTAGCTCTGATCGTCGCGCTGATGCATGAAGTCGACGGTCAGATCTCCGTCCGCACCGTGGAACGTCTGCGGAGTCGTATTTTCCTTGCTGAACTCAAAGCTCCACTTCGCGCGCAGGTAGACGGTCGCAGCGAGTGCAAGAACGGTCTCATCATCAAATCCCATCTGTTCCGCCTCTTCGGAGAGAAGGTTTCCCGTCTGTTTGTTCAGCCATTCGTGAAGCGCGCGGTCGAACTCCTCCGACCCCATCTGTCCGCGGTACGA
>CANPXS010000122.1 GCA_947586625.1 uncultured Clostridia bacterium
CTCTCTGATGTATCTTCGTGAGCTCGGTTCTCATCGTCGCACGGAGCTTAGCGTCGAGGTTGGACAGCGGCTCGTCAAGAAGGAAGACCTTCGGGTTACGGACGATAGCACGTCCGAGAGCTACACGCTGCTTCTGACCGCCGGACAGAGCCTTCGGCTTTCTGTCGAGCAGGTGCGTGATATCGAGTATGCGGGCAGCCTCTTCGACGCGGCGCTTGATCTCTTCCTTCGGCGTCTTGCGGAGCTTCAGACCGAACGCCATGTTGTCGAACACGGACATGTGCGGATACAGAGCGTAGTTCTGGAACACCATCGCGATGTCGCGGTCCTTCGGAGCGACGTCGTTGACGAGTCTGTCGCCGATGAAGAGCTCGCCTTCGGAGATCTCTTCAAGTCCTGCGATCATACGGAGCGTCGTGGATTTTCCGCAGCCGGAAGGTCCGACGAGAACGAGGAATTCCTTATCCTTTATCTCGAGTGTGAAGTCGGAAACGGCCGTAACGCCGCCGGGGTACTTCTTATAAATGTGTTTGAGCGATAAACTTGCCATGGGAATCATTCCTCCATTATATGGCTCCGCTGCCGTCCATTCGGCATGAGCCCACTTTGATTTTAGTATATTTTATCAGATATCGCCTTTGTTGAAAAGAGTTTTTTCGTCCAAAATTCAAAAAGGCTCTTTGTGCGCTTTGCACAATGATAATGTTTTTGCGGACTTGCGGCTCAACGCCGGAGAAGATATTTTTTAATATATTAACGAGCAATGCCCTTTGCCGAGAGCGCGATGCGGTTTTTCTTCGTGTCGACGGACTTGATGCGCACCGTTATGACGTCGCCGACGGCGAGCGCGTCCGACGGGTGCTTGACGAATTTGTCCGACATCTCCGATATGTGCAAAAGTCCGTCCTGATGAACGCCTATGTCGACGAAAGCGCCGAAATCGGTCACGTTGCGCACGGTCCCGGTCAAAACCATGCCCTCGGCAAGATCGCTCATTTCGAGCACGTCCTGACGCAGAACGGGCGCGGGGAACGAGTCTCTGACGTCGCGTCCCGGCTTTTCAAGCTCGGACACGATGTCGGTCAGCGTCGGCACGCCGACGCCGAGCTCGCGGCTCACGCGTTCGGCGCCGTCCTTCTCGACCTTGAAGCGCAAAAGCATAAGCCCGCCGTCGCGCACGTCGCTTTCCTTATATCTGTATTTTTTCAGAAGCGACTTCGCCGCCGCGTACGACTCGGGGTGAACGCCCGTGTTGTCGAGTATCTCGTCGCTGCCGGGCACACGCAAAAATCCCGCGCACTGCTCGAACGCACGCTCGCCCATGCGCGGCACATTCATGACGTCGGCGCGCGACGAGAACGCTCCGTGCTCCTCACGGTATTTGACGATGTTTTTCGCGAGCGTCGCGTTTATGCCCGCGACGTATGACAGAAGCGAGTGCGACGCCGTGTTGAGGTCGACGCCGACCTCGTTGACGGACGCTTCGACGACTCCGCCGAGCGCCTCGTCGAGACGCGCAGGCTTCATGTCGTGCTGGTACTGACCGACGCCGATGGCGCGCGGCTCGATCTTGACGAGCTCCGCCATCGGGTCCTGTAGCCGCCGCGCTATCGAGACTGCCGAACGCTGCGTCACGTCGAAGTCGGGAAATTCCTCGGCTGCGAGCTTTGACGCGGAATATACGGACGCGCCCGCCTCGGACACGATGACGTATTTGCAGTTCGTTTCGTCTCCCATCTCGTGCAGCGTGTCGGCGATGAAGCGCTCGCTTTCGCGCGACGCGGTGCCGTTGCCTATCGCGACGGCGTCGACGCTATATTTTTTAATAAACGCTTTAACCTTGCGTTTTGCGTCGTCGATGCGCTCGTGCGGCTTCGTCGGATATATGACGGCGGTGTCGAGCACGCGTCCGGTCGCGTCGACGACGGCAAGCTTGCAGCCCGTGCGGTAGCCGGGGTCGAGTCCCATCACGACCTTGCCCTTTATGGGCGCCTGCATCAACAGGTGTCGCAGATTGTCGGCGAACACCTTTATCGCACCCTCCTGCGCCGCGTCGGTCAGCTCGGCGCGTATCTCGCGCTCGACGGACGGCGCGATGAGGCGGCTGTAGCTGTCGTCGACGGCGGCTTTGACGAGCTCCTTCGCCGGTGAATCATGCTTGACAAGCGTTTTCGAGTACAGGTACGCGAGCGCGGACGCGGGGTCGAGGGACAGCGTGACCTTGAGCGCGCCCTCCTTTTCGCCGCGGTTGATGGCGAGCACGCGGTGAGGCGCGATGCGCGAAACGCGCTCGGAGAACTCGTAGTACATGGAATAAACGGAGCTTTTTTCGTCGTCGTTGTTGTCGCCAGACTTTGCTGTGACGATCGTGCCCTGTTCGCGCGTCAGCGTGCGCAGACGTTTACGGTAGTCGGCGTTGTCGGAGACATCCTCGGCGATGATGTCGGCGGCGCCGGCGAGCGCCTCTGCGGGCGACTTGACCTCGTCGGAGACGAATGTCGCCGCAAGCTCGGAAAGCGGCGGCTCATACGATTCGCGCTGCTCCATTATCGCTTCCGCGAGCGGGGCGAGTCCGTGCTCACGCGCGACCGACGCGCGCGTCTTGCGCTTCGGACGGAACGGACGGTATATGTCCTCGATCTCGGCGAGTATCGTCGCGCGCGATAGCGCTGCTGCGACCTCGTCCGTCAGTTTGCCCTGCGCCTCGATGAGTGCGCGCACCTCCTCGCGTCTTTCGTCGAGCGAACGCAGGTATTCGAGCCGCGTCCCGAGCTCACGCAGCTGATCGTCGTCGAGCCCGCCCGTCACCTCCTTGCGGTAGCGGGCGATGAACGGTATCGTGTTGCCCTCGTCCAAAAGTCCGACCGCCGCCGCGACCTGCTTTTCGGGTATATTCAGTTCCTCGGATAATGTCTTTATGATGTCCATGATATTTGCGGGCGGACATTTATATAGGAAAGTCCTCCCCGCGCTCCCTTTCAAAAGTATAATTTTTACAGTGTTGATAAATTATTATACATCATCTTCGCCGATTTGTCAAGACGCAAGTCACAGCATAATGTGACAAGACGATTTTCATCTATATTATTTATGTCTTGCAATTTTACACAAAATGTGATATTATAAATCAAAAAGGTGCAGAAAATGCACAAATCAAATCAACGGCACAACGAGGTCAGATCATGATAAAGATCATCGCCGACAGCACGTGCGACATCGGAACGACTCTCGCGCAGAGATATAGCGTCGACATCCTGCCGCTCAACATCATACTCGACGACAAGAGCGTCCGCGACGGCGAAATGACGCAGTCGGAGCTTTTCGCGTGGGCGGACGCGAACGCGAAAACGCCCAAGACGGCGGCTCCCGCGCTCGACGAAGCTGTCGAGATGTTCTCGCACTACCGCGACGACGACATCATCGCTTTCAGCATATCGTCGGAGATGAGCACGTCGAATAACGTCATGCGTCTTGCCGCACAGGAGGCGGGCTGCCGCAGCGTCCGCGTCATAAACTCGCAGAATCTCTCGACAGGCATCGGACTTCTTATCCTCCACGCCGCCGACATGGCAGCCGAAGGGAAGAGCATAGACGAGATCGAACAATCTCTCGCGGTGACGATACCGCGCGTCCGCGCAAGCTTCGTCATCGACACGCTGACGTATCTTCAGCGCGGTGGGCGCTGCTCGCCGCTTACGGCGCTCGCGGCGAATCTTTTGTCGCTCAAGCCGATGATAGTCGTCGAGGGCGGGAAGATGGACGTGTCGAAAAAGTACCGCGGCAAGCTCGCGCACGTGATCGAGGGTTACGTCCGCGACCTCGAGCCGGCGCTGAGGAAAGCCGACAAGCGCCGCGTGTTCGTCACGCACACGCTTCAGGGCGCCGACCTTCACATTGCCGACGACGTCGCGACGTCGCTGCGCAGTATGGAGATATTCGACGAGGTCCACATCACGACGGCGGGCGGCGTCATATCGAGCCACTGCGGCCCCGGCACGCTCGGCGTGCTGTTCATCGACGGTGATGGAGCATGAACGACGGCGAAAATATAACGAATTCGGAATGCACCGATAAGGCGGATACGTTTGACGCACCGGCGGATACGCTCGACGTTTCGGCTCCCGACGCCCCGAGCGATGTCGAAAACGGCAAAAAGCGCGGCTTCTTTTCGCGTATACGCTGTCTTGACTCGCTGACGCTCAAGATCATCGCGATGGCGCTCATGCTGTGCGACCACACGTGGGTAACGATCGCATACGAGTACGAGTGGCTGACGGTCATAGGGCGCATCGCTTTTCCGATTTTCGCGTTTCAGATAGTGGAGGGATTTTTCCACACGCACAGCCGCGGGAAATATCTCTTGCGCATGTTCATATTCGCGCTCGTGTCTGAAATACCGTTCAACTTCCTTGTCGGCGGCGGACCGATATATCCGTTACATCAAAACGTGATGTTCACGTTCTGCATTTCGCTTTTGACGATGATGGTGCTCGAACGAGCGAAGCGGCGCGCGTGGTGGGTGTTCCTGATCGCCGTTATCGTCGCCGTGCCGCTCACGTATGTGCTCGGTTTTTTCACGTTCGTCGACTATTTCGGCTACGGCATACTGACGGTGCTCGTGTTCTATCTCTTCCACGGCGTGAAATTCGGGTGGATAGCGGAGACGGCGGCGCTTATATACATCAACTGGGTGATGATAGGCGGGCTCGTTTTCAACGTGACGCTTTTCGGTCGCGCGGTCGAGATACCCGAGCAGGGATTTGCGATATTTGCGCTCATACCGATAATGCTCTATAACGGCAAGCCGGGCAGCAAAAACAAAGTCGTGCAGTACGCGTGCTACGCGTTCTATCCCGTACATATGATAGTGCTCGTCGCGCTGTCTCATCTGCTGTTTTGACGCTCAGCGAAACGACGCGCCGGGCGGTCAGCGCATCCTCCGCATCAGCGTCAAACAGCATCCGTTTGTTTATCTATATTGTACCACAAAATTTTCAACTTACCAAGCGCTTTTCACAAATTTATGTATTTTTACTTTTCGTATCACTGATAGCTCGTATCCAACGCTGGTTTCTCCCACACTTTTCGCGAAGCGAAAACGTGTCGTAGCTCCGAACGCAGTGAGGAGATACTGCTCACACGCGGATGTTTATGCAGTCTGTTCCCACCGGCAGCTACCTTTGACCACCTGACGTGGTGACGTCTTTCACACCTACGAACAGGATTTTGACAAGGGGGACTTTCTCGCAAGAAAGTCCCCCTTGTCGAACCCGAAAGAGGCTCCCGTGTGTTCGTCGATGT
>CANPXS010000123.1 GCA_947586625.1 uncultured Clostridia bacterium
GCGGAACATCTCGCGGTACCAGCGGAGCGAAAAGCCGAGAAACTCCGTCGTCGACTCGCCCGAGTTGAACGAGATGAGTATCATCACCGCTATCGGCGAATAAAGGAAAATGAATACGAGGGTGAGGTAGAGTCTTGAGAGCGTTTTCATTTGATGCGTCTGCCTCCTTCATCCTCGGAGTCCGAATAGTGGTTCATCACCGCCATCGACAGAAGTATCAGTATCATGAGTACGAGCGAGAGCGCCGCGCCGAAGTGATAGTTGATCGCGGTGCCGACGAAGTAGCTCTCGATTGTGTCGCCTATGAGCTGGAACGTGCCGCCGCCGAGCTTCTGCGAAATATAGAACGTCGAGATAGACGGCACGAACACCATCGTTATGCCCGATATGACGCCCGAGAGCGACATCGGCATGACGACGCGCGTCATGACGTGCCAGCCGCTGCATCCGAGGTCGGACGCGGCCTCGAGCAGCTTCGGGTCGATGCCGGACATCACGGTGTATATCGGCAGTATCATATACGGCAGATAGCAGAACACCATGCCTACGACAACGGCGCCCGGCGTGTTTATCATGTGTACGGGGTCAAGACCTATCGCTTTGAAAAGAGAATTGATGATGCCGGTGTCCTCGAGTATCGTCATCCACGAATACGTCGTGATGAGGAAGTTCATCCACAGCGGTATCATTATGAGAAGCACCATCACGCGCTGCCACTTCTCCTTCATGCGCGAGAAGATGTAGGCGAGCGGGTACGCGATGACGAGGCACACGACCGTCGATATGAGCGCGAGGCAGAGAGAATTTACGAATATCAGAACGTAGTTCGATGTGAAAAGACGTCCTATGTTCTCCGTCGTGAACGCGCCGTCGAGGTCGGTGAACGAATAGTAAACGACGAATATGAGCGGGGCGATTATGAACAGCACGCTCCACACGATATGCGGCGCTGCCGCCGCCCTCTGCATAAAGCTGCGTTTCATTTTTATTCTTCACCCTCCGCGTCGACGTCGGACAGCTCGTCGAGCTCATCGGAGAACGACGAGTAGTCGCCGAACATGTCGGAGTATTCCGATTTCTTCATTATGTGGATGGCGTCGGGCTCGATATAGACGCCTATCTCGGCGTCGGGCGCGACGTAGTCCGTCGTCTGTATCATCCACTTGAAGTTGTCGATGTCGACGATTATCTCCCAGTGGACGCCCTTGAACGTGACCGACGTCACCTTTCCCGTCAGCATGCCCTTGTCAACTGCGACGACGTCGACGTCCTCGGGACGCACGACGACGTCGACCTGCTCGTTTTTGTCAAAGCCGCCGTCGACGCACTCGAACGTGTGACCGGCGAATCTGACGCTCCTGTCCGCGAGCATGACGCCGTCTATGATGTTCGACTCGCCGATGAAGTCGGCGACATATGCGTTCGACGGCTCGTTATATATGTCTGTCGGCGTGCCTATCTGCATGATGGAGCCCTCGTTCATGACGACGACGGTGTCCGACATGGAGAGCGCCTCCTCCTGATCGTGGGTCACATAGATGAACGTGATGCCGGTGCGCTTCTGCATCCCCTTGAGCTCGTTCTGCATGTCCTTGCGCAGCTTTAAGTCGAGCGCGCCGAGCGGCTCGTCGAGCAGCAGAACTTTGGGGTTGTTGATGAGCGCGCGCGCGATCGCGACGCGCTGCTGCTGACCGCCCGAAAGCGTCGTCACGCGGCGGCGTTCAAAGCCGCGCAGATTGACCATTTCGAGCATTTCCTTGACTCTGCGCGAGATCTCGTCCTCCGGCATCTTCGTCTTTTGGAGGCGAAGACCGAACGCGATGTTCTCGTACACGTTCAGATGGGGAAACAGCGCGTATTTCTGGAACACCGTGTTGATGTTGCGCTTGTACGGCGGCGTATCGTTTATCTTTTTGCCATCGAAGAATACCTCGCCAGAGTCCGGCGTCTCGAATCCGCCGATGATGCGCAGCGTCGTAGTCTTACCGCAGCCCGACGGTCCGAGCAGCGTCAGAAACTCGTCCTCGTAGATGTCAAGTGAAATGTTGTCAAGCACCACCTCGCCGTCGAATGACTTGGTGATGCCGCGCAGTTCGATGATCTTCTTTCCGTTCATCTCTTTCGTTTGTTACCCGTGATCTCTTCCGGCGTGTTGCCACCCCGGAAACTCCCCTTTCGTTTTTTTCGCGCCTATACAGAAAAACACCGCCACAAAGAACAAGACCGCACGCAATTACCTTACAGCAGCCCGTCCCCGGGCGGTTTTTTTATTAAGCGTACATATTGTAACAGATTGTGACCGCGTATGCAATATCATTTTTAAAAAATATTCGACATTTTTTGACGTGAAACGGGTACAGAATTTATTAACAAATACATATGCGCAAAAGGAGCGCCGCTTCTGCATCTTTACAAAAAAGATGACCGTCCTCTTCTGCAGTCGAGTCCGATCATCTTTTTTTATTCTGTTTTGATAGGGTCCGCCGCGCACGGCTTTCTCTACTGAAACAAATAATACCACACCGCTCGACGTTTGTCAAGTGTTTTTTGTCACTTTTAACGGAGTTTTTCCGCCCTAACGTCGCGGCCCTCAAAGAGCAGCGCCGTGAACTCGCCGAACAGACGGCTCGTTATCCTGTCCGCGTATCTTTTGCGCAGCTCCGCCGCCGAAAGATTCGTATTTATTATCATTCCCTTTCTGCGGCTGATGCGCGTGTCGACGACATTGTAGAGCATCGCGTTCGTGAAACCGTTCGACACCTCGGTGCCGAGGTCGTCGATTATCAAAAGATCGCAGTCGAAGCATCTCTGCACCGCGTCCTCGTCGGCGCGCTCGCGCCTGAACTGATGATCCTCAAAAAGCGACATCATGTTCTGCGACTTGATATAGAACACGTCAAATCCCCGCTCGATGACGACGCGTGCCGCCGCCGACGACAAATGCGTCTTGCCGAGCCCCGTGCTGCCGACGAGAAGAAGACTTCCGTCGCCGTCGCCGGTGAAGCTCTCCGCGTATCTTTTGACCGTTTCAAGGTTGCGAGCCGTCGACGGGAACTCGCCGTTATACGAGAGTGAAAACGTCTCAAACGTCTGAGTCCGCAATAGCTCGCCGATGCCGGAGCTCTCGTACCCCGCCATTATGAGCGCTCGCCTGCGGCACGCGCACTCGCGGCTGCCGACAAAACCGGTGTCGCCGCACTCGCGGCAAAAGTATCTCGGTTCCGTGTAGTCGGCGGGATATCCGTTGTCGGTGAGTATCTGCGCGCGTCTGCGCTGCAGCGACATGTTTTCCGCCTCTATCTCCGCGATGCGCGCCTCTATCTCTTCCCTGCCGCCCGCTATCGCCTCCGCTATCTTCGCCGACGTCCGCGCGAGCGTTTTGTCCGCCTCGCGCAGCTCGGGCATACGCTCGTACGCGTCGTAAAGGCGCGTGCGCGCCTCTGCTTCCGCGTCCCCGCGGCGCTTTGCGAGCAGCTCGTTCACCTTTATATAGTCCTCACGCCTGTAACTCATATCGTATAGTCCCCGCGTTTATTTTGTCAGCCCCCGAGTCCGCGCTTGACGGCGAGCCTGAAGAAATCGTCCGTATCGAAGCTGCCTGCGTCCCTGCCCGCCGATGCAGTTGCAGACGTTGACGATGTAGACGATGTAGACGACGCCGACGCCTTTTCGCCTTTTTCTTGCCACGACTCGAGCACCTTGTTCATGTACGCCATCGAGAATTTGCCTATCGCGTCGACGGTCGCCGAATACGCCGACTCGAGCATATCGTAGCCGCAGCCGAACTCGCGCACCCAGCGCTCGAAGAAGTCACGCTCCTTCTGCGTGAACTGACGCGTCCCCATGCCGCACAGCGCGCGGAACCGCCCCTCGAGCTCGCTCGACGATTCGAGCCACGACAGATACTCCTCGAGCGCCTCCGTCGTGTCGACGCCGCGCTCATAAAGCGTGTACGCCATCTTTTCCGCGTACTTGACGGACTTTTTGCCGCGCCGCACGACGTGCGCAAGCAGCAGCAGTATGTATTCGTCCTCGAGCCCGAGATATTCCCTCATCGAAAGTATGACCGCCGACTCGGCACTGTTGAATATGTGCCCCATCGTCTGCTGGCACTCGTAGAGGAGCGAACGCCGCTCCGGCGACTCCGTTATCATCGCCTCTACCTCGTCGCCGGAAAGCTCCGGCGTGCGCGCCGACGGCTTTAACGCCTTCGGCTTTTCGTCCTCCGCTGCAACTGTTTCCGCGTCCGACGTGACGCATAGAACGCCCGCGCCGCGCCAGAACGCGACGGCGGCGTCGAACTGCGCCCTCGTTATCCCCGCGCACGCGGCGGCAGCTTCAACGTCCGCATCGCCGCCCATAGACGCTATTGCCAAAAGCGCCGCCATGTCCTCTCGCGTCGCCGATTTTATGCATTTTGCGGCTTCGTTCGGCACCCCGAACGCGCCGCCGTCAAAATTCAAGCGTATTTTCACCGATTTTTCTCTTTATCCCCGCCGTTTTCCGCAAACTTCCGTATATACTTCACCATGCTGACAGTATTTTCCACCGTTTCAACATAGTTTTCCACATTTTTACAATTCTCCCGCCGCGCACGCATTCAGCGACGTCGACGCGCGAACGCCCGCCATGTATTCGTAGTACGCCTGCGCGCCTATCATCGCCGCGTTGTCTCCGCACAGCGACTTCGGTGGCACGTAAAATCCGACGCCGCGCGACTCGCAAAGTTTCGACAGCGCTGCGCGCAGATGCGAATTCGCCGCGACGCCGCCCGCGAGCACGAGACGTTCGCGTCCCGTTTTGTCGAGCGCGAGAGCTATCTGCCTGCATATACCGTCGCAGACGGCGCGCGTAAACGACGACGCTATGTCCTCTCTGTTTATCTCTTCGCCGCGCTGCTCACACGTATGGACGTGATTGATGACAGCAGTTTTCAGTCCCGAGAACGAGAACTCGCCGCCCTCGAGCGCCGGCGACGGAAACTTTATCGCATGCTCGTCGCCATAGTCCGCGAGCCTGTCCATCTCGGCGCCGCCCGGATAGGGGATGCCGAGCACGCGCGCCGCCTTGTCGAACGCCTCGCCGACGGCGTCGTCGCGCGTTCCCGCGATGAGCGCATAGTCCGTGTACGATCGGACGTCTATTATCGAGGTGTGACCGCCCGACGCCACCATCGCCAGAAACGGCGGGGCGAGGTCGGGGTGCGCGAGGTACGCGGCGGCGACGTGAC
>CANPXS010000124.1 GCA_947586625.1 uncultured Clostridia bacterium
TTTGATAGGTCGGGAGTGGAAGCGCCGTAAGGTGTGCAGCTGACCGATACTAATTGACCGAGGGCTTGAACCTCTTTATGGTTCAGTTTTCGTATCAGATGGTATGGAGTAACGTATCTTCTCTTTTCGGTCTAAAAGATTTGCACCATTAGCTCAGTTGGTAGAGCAACTGACTCTTAATCAGTGGGTCCCGGGTTCGAGTCCCTGATGGTGCATATTTTTCTTTTTATTTGATTGCGCCTCCTTAGCTCAGTCGGTTAGAGCATCTGACTGTTAATCAGGGGGTCGTTGGTTCGAGTCCATCAGGGGGCGTGGAGATCCCGTCGGAATGTCGAAAGGCACACCGACGGGTTTTTCTTTTGCTTTTTTTCGCTCATATGCAGAAAAATGTCGGATTTCCTTGAAAATGTCAAAATTGTGTGCTAAAATAAATGAAGATTAAAAATGCATCTTTAACGGGGGCTTTTTATGAAGATATGTCCGAGATGTAATACACAGTTCGACGACAATTCGAAATTCTGTCCGAGATGCGGAGTAGAATTGCAAACATATAATGCTGAAAAAACGGAAAGTACGACGCCGACGGAGCCGACTGTAAATTATACAGCCCCGCAGCAGTACGGGCAGCCCCCGCAGTATCAGCCGCCATACTATACGCCGCCGATGCCGATGTACGGCACACAGCCTAAAGCGGGACCGCAGACCGTTTTAGCAACGCTCAAATCCGTGTGCGCATCTCCTGTTATACTTGTCGCGCTCGTCGCGTTTTCGCTCACGACAGTTTTTAATATCGCGCACGCGTTTTTCGTGCAGACCGATATATTTGGCAATTTATATGCTGTACTGATCCGCTTCGGACTTGCCGAGTTCGCCTTTGAGCTTGCCGAATCCATGCAGGATATCATGAATATCGTCAACAGCACGAGTGTTTTGTTGACTGTGATCGGTCAGCTCCCGTCGATACTCATCGTGCTCGGCTCGTGGCTTGCGTATGCGAGCGCGGCTAACAAAAACGGCCCGATGAAGACGGGTGGACTTACGCTCGTCAAGGTCGTCGTTATCATCAATTTCGTATTTACGTTTGTCAGCTTAGCGTTTATCATGCTTGCAGTCGGCGTTTTGGGCGCCGCAGCCGCCGATAACGGATACGAATTCTTGACGCCGCGATTCATGGCGGCAGAGATAGTGCTGTTCTTCATCCTTGCTTTTGTCGTTCTGTACTACGTATTTCTGATAAAGACTGTCAACGCGATAAAGAATACGGCGCAGACATGTACGCCGCATTACAAAGCGTCTGTTTTCGTCGCCGTATGCCTGTTTATCATGTTGATTTCGGACTTCAGCTCTATAATTTCGGCGGCGCAGGCGCTCATATCAGGCTATGTTGCGCCGCTCTCGGCGATGATATCTGCTCTCGCAGGAATATGCGCCGCCGTGAGCCATCTCGCGTACGGCATGTTCATCTTCACGTACCGCAGCAGAATGAAAAAGCTTTATGACGGCATGTACAGATACGCGGCCGCGCCCGGGTACTATTTTCCGCCGCAGATGAACGGACAGGGCTATTATCAGCCGCAGCAGGGAAACGGACAGAATAACTATCAGCCGCCGCGGCAGTAAGCGGAAAATATAACAGCATCGGATCCCGCCTGCCAATTCGGGCGGGGTCCCGATATTTTAGGGAGGACGGAGCATGGTATGGGCGGCGGCGTTTGCCGCAATAATTGTAGTTATTATAGCCGCGGCGACAGCGTTCGCGTATTACGCATACAGGACGGCGTTTTATCACGTCCCCGACCCGAACGAGGACGTTTACAGACTTCCGCGCGGCGAGCAGTATGAGGAGCGACGTGACGAAATGACGGCGCTCATAAGGGAGATGGCGGAGATACCGTATGAGCCTGTCAAAATACGCTCGCGCGACGGCGTAGAGCTTTTCGGACGGTATTACCACGTCGCCGACGGCGCGCCGCTTCAGATACAGCTTCACGGCTACAAGGGCTGCGGCGTCCGCGATTTTTGCGGAGGAAACAAGCTCGCGCGCGAGGCGGGAATGAACACGCTCGTTGTCGACGAGCGCGCGCACGGCAGAAGCGGCGGCAGGACTATCACGTTCGGCGTGCGCGAGCGGGAGGACTGTGCGGAATGGGTGAAATATGCGTCCGCGCGTTTCCCCGACGCGAAAATATATCTCTGCGGCGTCTCGATGGGTGCGGCGGCAGTGCTCATGTCGTCGCCGATGGAGGAAACGGAGCGTGTTTCGGGGATAATTGCGGACAGCGCATACTCGTCGCCGGCATCGATAATTGAGAAGGTGTGCGGCGAGATGGGATTTCCGCGAAAGCTCACGATGGTGTTCGTGCGCATCGGGGCGCGCGTGTTCGGGCATTTCTCGATAGACGAGGCGACGGCGGTCGAATGTGTCAAGTGCTCGCGCGCGCCGATACTGCTCATACACGGCGAGGACGACAGATTCGTCCCGTGTGATATGTCGCGGGAAATATACGACGCGGCGAGGTCGGCGAACGTCGACGTCACGCTCGAAACGTTCCCCGGAGCCGGTCACGGCATATCGTTTATGGCGGACAGGGAGAGATATAAAAAAGTCGTCGACGAGTTTTTGAGCCGGTGCTGAGCGCAACTGCCCGCGTTTGTGACCGCGTGCGCAAATTTTCATCATTTTACATCTTTACACACGGGTAAAATCATGATATAATCACCGTGGGAAACCATAATAACTCCGATTTTCATTATATGAAAGGAAGGTCACTTAATTATGAGCAATGTAAGCGAAGCTCCGTACGCAATGAGTGCGGAAGTCCAGCATCAGTGCGTCGTTGCAAAAGGACCGCGCCATGATCCCGCGCCCATTCCCGAAGAAGGCAAATGGATCGCGGCTAAACAGATCACCGACATCTCCGGCTACACACACGGCGTAGGCTGGTGTGCGCCTCAGCAGGGTGCGTGCAAGCTCTCCCTCAACGTCAAAAACGGCGTTATCGAGGAAGCTCTCGTCGAGACGATCGGCTGCTCCGGCATGACGCATTCCGCCGCTATGGCGGCTGAGATACTGCCCGGCAAGACGATCCTTGAGGCTCTGAATACGGACCTCGTCTGCGACGCGATCAACACCGCTATGCGCGAGCTGTTCCTGCAGATCGTGTACGGACGCACGCAGTCCGCATTCTCCGACAACGGTCTCGTTATCGGTGCAGGCATGGAGGACCTCGGCAAGGGCGCCCGTTCGATGGTCGGCACGATGTACGGCACGAAGGAAAAGGGCGTTCGTTACCTCGAGATGACGGAGGGCTACTGCACGAGAATGGCTCTCGACGAGGACGATCAGGTCATCGGTTACGAGTTCGTATCCCTCGGCAAAATGACGGACTTCATCAAGAAGGGCATGGAGCCGAACGAAGCGTACGAGAAGGCAAAGGGCACATACGGCAGATTTGCCGAAGCGGTCAAGTACATAGACCCGCGCAAGGAATAAGTGAAGGAGGAAATCAAAGTGGCACAGTTTGAAGGTTACGAAAGACGCGAGGCGAAGATCCTCGGCGTACTCAAGGAATACGGCATTTCCTCTATCGACGAATGTAAGGATATAACAACGGCGAAAGGCATCGACGTCGACGCCATCGTCCGTTCGACGCAGCCTATCTGCTTTGAAAACGCAGTCTGGGCGTACACGGTCGGCGCAGCTATCGCTATAAAGTCGGGCTGCAAGAAGGCATCCGACGCTGCTGCTAAGATAGGCGTTGGTCTTCAGAGCTTCTGCATCCCCGGCTCCGTCGCTGAGAACCGCAAGGTCGGTCTCGGTCACGGCAACCTCGGCGCGATGCTCCTCTCCGACGAGACCGAGTGCTTCTGCTTCCTCGCGGGACATGAGTCCTTCGCGGCTGCAGAGGGCGCTATCAAGATCGCGCTGAACGCGAACAAGGTCCGCACGAAGCCCCTGCGCGTTATCCTCAACGGACTCGGCAAGGACGCCGCGTTCATCATCTCGCGCATCAACGGCTTCACGTACGTTGAAACCGAATTCGACCCCTACACCGAAACGGTCAAGGTCGTCAAGGAAGTCCCGTACTCGAAGGGACCGCGCGCGGACGTCAAGTGCTACGGCGCTGACAACGTGCCGGAGGGCGTCGCTATAATGAAGCTTGAGAACGTGGGCGTTTCGATCACGGGCAACTCGACGAACCCGACGCGTTTCCAGCATCCCGTCGCGGGCACATACAAGAAATGGTGCAACGAGAACGGCATCAAGTACTTCTCGGTCGCATCCGGCGGCGGCACGGGCCGCACGCTGCATCCCGACAACATGGCGGCAGGTCCGTCCTCCTACGGTATGACCGATACGATGGGCCGTATGCATTCCGACGCGCAGTTCGCGGGCTCTTCATCCGTTCCGGCGCACGTCGAAATGATGGGCCTCATCGGCATGGGCAACAACCCGATGGTCGGCGCGACGGTGGCCGTTGCGGTCGCGGTCGAAGAAGCGATGAAATAAGAATAACTTAACTTTCCGCAGGGGGAGGAAAAACTTTTTGAAAAAAGTTTTTCCTCCCCCTGCACCCCTTCTTTTTCAAAAACTTTTACTACTTTTTGAAATTCGTTGTCCAAATATAGCTACGAGCCGTAGGCTTCCCAGCCATACCTACGCGTACCGCGCTCGTGCGATGCTCGGCGCTCACATCATCCGACGCAGTCACGACTCTCGGACGGCGCAGTCGACATGTCGCGAGGGAGCTGTTATGCCGAGGTGGTAACGCGGTGTTCTTTTGGAGAGGGGGTTCGGGGGAGGACCTTTTCTTAATAAGAAAAGGTCCTCATCCCCGATTCTCTCTTTCTTGCGAGAAAGTCCCCCTTGTCAAAAACCTGTTGAAGGGTGTGAAAGACGTCACCACGTCAGGTAATCAAAGGTAGCTGCCGGTCGGAACAGGCCGTATGTACATCCGCGGTGAGCGGCAGTTCGCAGCTAACGCTACGACCTGCGACACGTTTTCGCTTCGCGAAAATGTGTGGGAGAACACTATTTCTCTTGAACTGTCTATATTATACCACAAAATTTGCAGTTTGTCAAGTGCTTGTTCACAAAAAATATGAATATTTTTATATGCTCGCAGCATAAAGTGGCTATTTCGTCCTTCGCACGACGAATACACGCGTATTAAGGGACTCTTTCCAGTGCCGGGAAAGAGCCCCTTAATGATC
>CANPXS010000125.1 GCA_947586625.1 uncultured Clostridia bacterium
CCCTCCTTATGCGTCAGTATACCGTCCGTCGGGTCGCGCACGCTGTCGCGTATGACCTCCGACAGCTTCGTCGCAAGTGTCACTTGCAATGCGTCAGCGTCCCGCCATCCGAGACATGCGGTGAGGTCAGCTTGCGGGTCAGCGTCAACGAGCAGCACACGCTTTCCCTGTGACGCCAAACCGACGCCGAGATTCAGCGCCGTCGTCGTTTTTCCGACTCCGCCTTTTTGATTGCATATAGCAATCGTTCTGCATTTCGCCATAAAAAATCCTCCTTAAATAGATTTAGCCGTCCGAGGCGAACGAACGGCTATGTATTGACTGCAAAAGAAAAAGCACGGTTTCAGCCGTGCTTTTGAGGTATGCTTAGTATGTCGATAAATTTATAGTTAACCGCCCCAATTCAAATCCGTCAATGGGGTGGTTTCGTATAAGAAAATGGTCTGCTCGTCCACTCCAAACAAACAGACCGATTTCTCTCATTCAAACATCGCTTCAAATCTCGCGGACGATAAAGCGTATATATTTATCATCCTTTTTTTGTTCCCGATCTCAATAATATATGGTATCTCTGCACTTTGTGCTTTACTGTTCTCATCGTATTTTCTCACTCTTTCAAATGTTGAAATGCTATGTATCTGAAAGCAAATCGAACCGTGCTCGTCCATAAACACCGAAAAGGGATCATTACTGTTACTTCTGTAGGCACCGAGGAGCTCGCGCACATGGAGATGATATGTGCGATAGTGCATCAGCTCACGCGCGACCTGACCGAGGAGCAGATCAAGAATTCGCCGTTCGCGACGTATTACGTCGACCACACGACGGGGCTTTATCCTGTCGCGGCGTCGGGCGTGCCGTTCACGGCGTCGTATTTTCAGTCGAAGGGCGACGCCGTCGCCGACATCAACGAGGATCTGGCAGCAGATGGTGCAATATTATACGGACAACCGCGTTGTTTTTCGCCCGCTAAAAGTTCCAATGGATCTCTACGGGAACCTGTTTTGTTTTCGGATCGCGTCTGCCGACCACAATATGATCGATCAAAGCGTCGACCATGTCGCGAGTCAGGTGGTCTACGTTGATATAATGCTCGATAAGCTCGCGCCTGTTGTCGCCTGCAGCTATCTTCACATCGATCTCGGAGATCTGTTCTTCGCCGTAATCAATAGCATGCAATAGTCTGTCACGTTCGGCGGCAAATTCCTTTGACATCGAGACATAATCGTCTTCAGTCAATATTCCCCTCACCTTGTCCATATAAAGCTCGCGAATGCCTTTGTCGTATTCGGCGATCTTCTTTCTAAACGCAGCAATATCGCTTTCGATGCGCGACCTCTGTTCCGAAAGATCATTGCAGAACTCGATGCCTCGTTCAAGCTCGTCCCTGTCGAGATATTCGTCTGAGAGACGTCCGAGCTCGTCGAGTACGATCTTTTCAAGCTCGGCGACCGGCATAAAGGCACCCGGACAGGATCCCTTTGAGACAAAATTCGTAATACATTGCAGATAATGGCGTCCGTGATTCTTATGCGAGCGCATCACGTACCCGCAATATGCGCACCTTACCTTTCCCGCAAACGGTCCGACTGTTCCCATGTCAAACGGCTTCGTCTTTTGTTCCCGCAGCGACTGTACCCTCTCCCACAATTCGCGGTCGATTATCGGTTCGTGCGTTCCCTTGACGATGTACCATTCGCTTTTAGGACGCGGCTTGTTTTGCTTTGTCTTATAGGATACGCTTCCATACCGCCCCTGCACCATATTGCCGATGTAGATCTCATTGGCGAGCATCGACGATATAGCCGAATACTTCCACAGTGTACCTGTCTTTGTTTTAGGCTGAGCATAACGCAGCCCGTGCAGACGCTTGTATTCGGTCGGGTTCGGTATGCCCCTGTCGTTGAGCATGCGGGCTATAGCGGTTTTGCCGTATCCTTTCGCAAAAAGGGAGAACACTTCCCTGACGACTGCAGCCGCTTCTTCATCTATGATCAGATGCCCCTTTTTGTCGGGATCTTTCTTGTAACCGTAGAGCGCAAACGCGCCTATGTGCAGACCGCTCTTTCGCCTGTTTGTTAAAACGGACCGGATGTTGTCTGACATGTCTTCAAGATACCACTCGTTGACAAGTCCGTTGATCTGACGGGATTTCTTGTTTCCCTTGTTTGCTGTGTCGGCGTTGTCGACGACGCTTATAAAACGTATGCCCCATATCGGGAAGAGTCCGTGTATGTACCTCTCGACGAGCTCGAGTTCGCGTGTAAATCTTGACTGCGTTTTGCATAGAACTATGTCAAACTTGTGAGCCTCTGCATCCTTTATTAGTCGATTGAACTCCGGACGCCGTCTGTCTGAACCCGTATAGTCGTCGTCGCTGTAAATTTTGTAAATTTCCCACCCCTGTTCTGTTGCGTACTCTGCAAGCATCGCCTTTTGATTGGCTATGCTCGCAGAGTCGTCTGTTTCATACTGTTTGTTTTTGTCCTCCTCGGACAAACGGCAATAAATTGCGACTTTCATGTTCTCATCTCCTCTTGAGACGGAACACGCCCTCTATATAATATTTTACCTTAAAATGCACGTCATGTCAATACCGTACAGAGGGTGTGTCACGCTTGGTCTTCTCATTCATGTTGATATAAGTGATCCAAAGTTTTGTATATTTATCCTTTGACGGCGCCCCTTGCCCGTCTTTGAAAATGCTTTTAGCCGATGATATCGGTTTGTCTGTCTTTGTATTTTTCATGATCTAAGCTCCTTTCGATGTGTTCGATATATTTTTATGTCCGACGACAAGTCCGATATTACATTAATCGTCAAGGCATGACACGGTTCTGACCATTTTAGCTGTAACTGATCGACTCGTTGTAGATTTTGACCTCCGGAACAATAGATTTTTTTTAACATGGGAGCACTTATCAGTTACAAGTAAAATGGTTAAAGATGCCTGTCATATACCGTACAGCCTCCTTTCAACTGTACAAGATCATACTATCAAAAACGTGATTGCTTGTCGAGGAAGAAAAAATTTTGTTTTCACGTGATAGAATGTCAACTGAACGTTTATGATTCAAACTATCGGCAGAAACAAACAACTCGGCTTGCTAGGCCGAGTTGTCTTCATTGTTTACATAAATAATATATAAGTATAATCAAAGACTATTGCAGTGGAGATAAAATAGTAACGAAAGTGAACTAATTTATGCCGAGCCACAGAGACATCACTTAACAGATAGTCAATGATAAAAAAGCATCGCAAAGGAAAAGTGATCTTTTTTCAGTGAATCAGTTCATTTGAACTCAATTCCGTTGACAAAGCTAGTTGTTTATGTTAAAGTGAAAATAGAACTATGCAACGCTTTATTGGCAAGCATCAGACAAAGCAAAATCAAAATAGGAGAAAAAATAATGAACGATTATACTCAGGAAGAAAGAAATGACATGGAGAAAACTGCCGTGTCGCAGGACACGCAACCCGACCTTCATGAACAGGAAGAAATATTTTTTAATCCAAGTCGTGGTTTCTACATAAACGAATGGGAAACTATTATCCGTGAAAAGGCAAATTTAAATGAAGGGTGGAAGGATCAGCGTGCAATAGGTGCAAAAATAGAGTGGAGGACGCTTGCAAATGGTGGAATGACCTCTTTTCTACACTATTACGCAAGCGATTTGCTTCCTATTATATCCAATCAAGATAATTATTACAATAAAAGCATGGCGATGATTGATTGGCAAGACGATAGAATGCGAAAATTAAAGTCCTATTTATTTAGTGATTACTGGGCAAAACATGTTGTTATTATTTGCTTAACAGACTGGATCAATAGCGATTTCAATTTTCTACAAACTGTCGACGATTATCTCCAAAATGGTCCCAAATATGCAGATATTATAAAGAATGTAACCAAAGAAAATGAGCAAAAAGTTTTACCAAATGAATATGATGATACTAAAACAACTGCTAAAAACATAAAACAAAATTTGACTCCTAGCTATGAAATGGTTACTGAATTGAATAAAGATTCAAACGAAGTATTTCCACATAGAATATCATCAGATACTAAATCAGAGCACGGCGGTCAAATGTATTCACCGATCGATAATTGTATCATGTCAAATATCCAAAGTGGTCATTTCTATTTTTTCAAGGCTTTGAACTATCTCAAGCAACCGTTGGAAGTGACTGGAAATAAGGACCATGGCTCTGCTGTTAAAGAAAGTATTATCGAATATAACAATTTTAAAAGCAAACTTAAAAAAAGTGGGAAAAAGATAAAGGCTACTATTGAAAGTATCAATGCACATAATACCGAAACTGCTCAACTCTATGACGACAGTTTTATTAAAGAATGCAACGAATTCAACATTGCAGTCTTGTCATACAATTATTTCGAACGTATATTTAGATTCGATCTCATCTTTGATTTATCCTGTAAAATGATTGAAATGGGGAAATATCCATCTACAAATCTGCCGGAAACAGTTCTGAATTTTTTTAGGAATGAAAAAACATTTATAAACACGTATTCTCCAATCATATACAATTCAAAAGAAATAATCGACGAGTTATTTCTTTCTGAGCACAACTTTACACAATATATTGAGAGAGAAGACGAAATATATAGTATTTTCATCAAAGCTCTTTTATCTTTTCACAGCATGAATGCAAGATTAATATTATTTCCAGGCAAAATAAAAGAAATGGATAGATTGGATGTTATCGCAATTTCTGACTACCTAATTAACATATGCAGTGTTTTACAGGAATTAGATGAAAAGCAATTGATCTCCGATTCAAAAATCAATCACAGCGAATATTTTAAATCTTTATATTTTGATTGTAAGCTTATTGATTGGGACTTAATAAATCAATACAGGGAACATATTAAGGAAATAAAAAACTCGAGAAATGGAAAAGATAAAAAAACAGATTCAGAATGATATGAATGATATAGATCACGCAAATACAGTCGCTTGTTTCTTGTAAATGAAGTACGGACAGGGCTTTACCGTTGAGTCCATCCCGAATATTGTGTAAACCTCAGAAATGGTGTAAAATAAAATAACCAAAACGGAGGAAAACGCAATGGGAAGAAAGAAGCTTACGCCGGAGGAGACGGCAC
>CANPXS010000126.1 GCA_947586625.1 uncultured Clostridia bacterium
AGTCGAGAGAAACATCTCGACGGCAAGCGTCGCGTCCGCGATACGTCCTGCGGCGTTTATGCGCGGCGCGAGCGTGAAGCTGATATACCCCGACGTTACGCGCGGGCGCTTGGCTTTTTTCGTGCCGTCCTGCCCCGACGCGCTCGCCTCCATCAGCGCGCGCAGTCCCGGACGCGTCGAATTATCGATCCTGCGAAGTCCGTAGCTGACGATGAGCCTGTTTTCGTCGAGCACCGGCATAACGTCGGCGACAGTCCCTATCGCTACAAGATCGCCGAACCGTTCGCTTATGCGCAGCGATGCGCCCGCTATGCCGCCGTCACCGTTGTATTCGGCCTCGAGTGCACAGCACAGCTTATAAACGACGCCGACGCCAGCAAGATACGGGAACGGATATTGACTGTCGCGTCTCTGCGGATTTACGACCGCCGCGGCGGCAGGTATCTCGTCCATACATTCGTGATGGTCCGTCACGACAACGTCGACGCCGAGCTCGCCCGCGAGCTTGATCTCTTCGATCGCCGTGATACCTGTATCGACCGTTATTATGAGCTTCACTCCGTCGTCGGCGATCTTTCTTATCGCGCCGCACGACATGCCGTAGCCCTCGGAGCGCTTCGGTATGTAATACGATGCGTCCGCGCCGACGCCTTTCAAAAAAAGGTAGAGAACGCTGACGGATGTAACGCCGTCAGCGTCGTAGTCGCCGTAGATGACTATTTTTCCCTTTCTTTCGACGGCGGAAACGATCACGTCTACCGCCGCCCTCATATCGGGCAAAAGATACGGGTCGTAAAAGCCGTCGCGTTCACGTCTGATAAACGACGCCGCCTCGGACTCGTCTGCGCATCCGCGTCCGTAAAGGAGCCGTCCCATCGCGCGCGTCACGCCGAGACTTTCCGATATTCTCTCCGGCGCGTCGTTATCGGGACGCGGCTTAACTTTCCAGACCGCGTCGTTTCTGTATTTTGAATTTGCCATTGTCTCCTCTGCTGTCGGTCAATTATTGATGAAGCGAACTATTCGTCATTCTCCGCTTCCTATGAGCCTTACGTCGAGCGAATACTCGCCGAGCTCGTACACGTTGAGCGTGCTGCTGAATCCGAACCTGACGGGAACGGACACGACGGCTGACGTCGTATCGGTGTATATCGACAGATCAATTATCGGTATGACCTCCGCGCCCGTTATGCGCGCAAGCTCCTCGAGTTCACCTCTCACCGTCACCATCATCACCGTCTGCGAGATCTGATATTCGACGCCGTTCGGATTTATAACGATTATATTCGACAGCGGCACATACAACAGCTTTGTATCCGTGCCGATGTGCTCTACCGTCACGTCGATGAAATTGCCGTCGGGACATTCGACCCCGTCGGGAAGCGTAAACGATGTCGTTATAGTTCCGTCACCGTATATATCCTTTTCGTCGAGCGTGACCGTGATATGGTCGATCTCACGCACCGCCGTCGCGTCGCCCTTTATCGTCACCGTCTCAGGGGAGGCCTTGACTGACACGTTTTCATCATCGTACAGTCCGCGCGCGAACACTATCTCAATCGGCACCGACTTCGTCATCGAGATCTGCACCTGCACCGTCGCCTCGGTGTTCGACATCGTGACGAACTGGCTCGAAACGACGCCTCCGTCGACGTCGACGAGCTGGAGAGGGCACGTCGCCGTGACAGAGCCCGTGACGCGTCCGAGGTCGGGTATGACCGCCTCCGCGTGGTCGATGGCGTCAAGATACCGCGACGGTCCCGTGACCGTTATCTCCTGAAGCGACACGACCGTGCGCTCCTGCTTATACTGGTCCTCAAGTATGAGCGAGCCGAATTTGGGCGTTACCGGTACGTTTTTGCGCTCGCGCTTGTCGACCGACACCGTGACCGTCGACTGCGAACGCTCCGTCATCTCTGTATCGTCCGGCGTCGTCACCACGATGCCGAGCTCGTAGTCGCCTGCCTTCGTTATGGACGACACGTCCGCGTATACGTTTATATCGTCCGCCGTTATATTTTCTACGTCGCGCTTGCGTCCGCGCACGACGACGTTGACTGTCCTCACCGAGTAGCTGTAAACGGTGAGATCGTTCTGCATTTCGATCTCGTCGGTACCCGTAAGCTTCAGCGGCACGTCCTCGACCGTGACCTCCCAGTTCGGGTTCTCGACCTCCATGACGTATATCCACAGGATAAGCGCAAGGAGGAGGCAGACTATCTTCGGAAAGAAAGAGTGACGGCGTTCATTCAAGACGGCTTCAGACATTGCCATCATCTCCCTTCCCTTTTTTCTTTTCGGCCTTGATTATGCCCGAGACGTTTTTGACCGTGCGCCGGATCGGATGCTTTTTCTCGTCGTCTCCGATGAGCTCCGCTCGCAGACGCGCTTTGAGCATCGTCGCCGTGTAGTTGCGATCTATCTCGCCGCCCTCGACGAACGATATCGTTCCCGTCTCCTCGCTGCACACGAGGATTATCGCGTCGCTGTTTTCGGAAAGACCGATGGCGGCGCGGTGGCGCATGCCGAGGTCTTTGATGAGGTCGGTGCGCGTCGTAAGCGGCAACAGGCACCCCGCCGCATGGATGCGGTTGTTGCGTATTATCATCGCGCCGTCGTGCATAGGCGCCTTATTGAAGAATATGTTCTTTATGAGCTCGCGCTGTACGTCCGCGTTTATGACGGTGCCGGTGATTATGTGGTCGCCGAGCAGCGTCGTACGCTCAATTACGACGAGCGCGCCCGTCTTCGACTCCGACAGCTCCGCCATCGTATCGGACAACTCGTCTATCATCGCCGTCGTTTCCGACACGTCGCGAGGACGCTTGAACGGCCCTTTCACAGTCTCGCCGCCGAGCATCTCAAGCGCCGAGCGCAGCTCGGGCTGGAACACGACTATGACGGTGACGAGTCCAATCTGGAACACGTTCGACAGCAAAAACTGCGCCGCATGCATTTCGAGAAGCTGCGTTAGGAGCAGTATGATAAGAAACACCGCGACGCCGAGCGCAAGCTTGCCCGCGCGTCTGCGGCGTATGAACTTGAAAACGTAATAAAACAAGACCGCGACAAATAGGATGTCGAGTATATTGACGAGCGACTCGTAAAACGAATCGCGGAACGTCAAAAGCGACAGCGTCCGCAGTATGTTCTCCGTGAAGTCACGGAGCCACGATGTAACGGTTTCCATTTCGGCTCCTGTTTTCCATATGTCAATTGGTGATAGTCCAATTTATATTGTATCATATTATCATATTCTTTGCAAGTGAACGAGCGCAAATCTTTTTTGCGCGCTTAAAACTTTTGATAAAGCGGGTACGGCGCTCACGGTCATCGTGCAGAAAAAATTTTGCTATTTTCGCCTAAACGCTTTATTTGCGTCGAATTATGTGGTATACTATCCTCGCTATGCATCAAATCGCAGACATATGACGAAACGGAGGGCATCGCATGAGCGGACGCATAAAGATCATCGCGGGACACTACGGCGCGGGCAAAACCAACGTCGCCGTCGCGCTCGCGCTCGCCCATAAAGACGACGCGGGCGGCTGCGTCCTCTGCGACCTCGACACCGTCAACCCGTACTTCCGCGCCGCCGACAATGCGGCGGAACTGAACGCGGCGGGCGTGCGCACCGTTATCCCCGCATACGCGAACACGAACGTGGACATTCCCGTGCTTCCCGCCGAAATAGCGTCCGTGTTCTGCTCAGACGAGACTGTCATATTCGACGTCGGCGGCGACGACGGCGCGTCCGCGCTCGGCGTCTATGCCGCGGACATAGAACGCGCCGGATACGAAATGCTCGCCGTCGTGAACATGTACCGTCCCCTCATCGCCGCCCCCGCCGATGCCGTCGCCGGTATGCGCGAGATAGAGCAGTATTCGCGTCTGCGCTTCACCGGCATCGTAAACAATTCAAATCTCGGAGCCGAGACGACAAAGCGTCATATAGAATCGTCGGCGGAGTACGCGGAGCGCGTCGCCGCGCTCACCGCGCTGCCGATTGTTTACACGACCGTCGTAGGCGAGGAAAACGCGCCCGACCGTGTGCCGGCAGGCGAAATCCTCGTCATGAAAAACAGCACAAAGCAGTTATTTTAGCCACTTATAATAAAGGAGCAACGAACAATGAACAGAGTTACCGTAAACAGCGACCGCTGCAAGGGATGCGGGCTCTGCGTCAGCGTCTGTCCGAAGAAGATACTCACCCTCTCCGGCGACACGCTTAACGCGCAGGGCTATCACCCCGCCGCAGTCACCGACATGTCGAAATGCATCGCGTGCGCGATGTGCGCGCTTATGTGCCCGCACGTCGTAATACGCGTCGAGTGCGACGTCGATGAACAGTAAGAAAGGAGCGCGATACATATGGCAAAGGTATTGATGAAGGGCAACGAAGCCATCGCCGAGGCGGCGATAAACGCCGGTTGTCTTTACTATTTCGGATACCCGATAACTCCGCAGACGGAAATATCGGAATACATGGCTAAGCGTATGCCTAAGGTCGGCGGACTGTGCCTTCAGGCGGAGTCCGAGATCGCGGCGATAAACATGGTGCTCGGCGCGTCCTCGGGCGGCACGCGCGCGATGACGTCGTCGTCATCTCCCGGAATAAGCCTCAAAAGCGAGGGCGTCTCGTACCTCGTCGGCTCCGACCTTCCCTCCGTTATCGTCAACGTACAGCGCGGCGGTCCCGGACTCGGCGGCATACAGCCGTCGCAGGCGGACTATTATCAGGCGACGAAGGCGTACGGTCACGGCGACATGCACCTGATCGTGCTCGCCCCCTCGACGGTACAGGAGATGGCGTCGCTTACGGGCGAGGCGTTCGACCTCGCCGACATATACCGCACGCCCGTGATCCTTCTCGCCGACGGCGCGATAGGTCAGATGATGGAGCCCGTCGACTTCTCGGCGCGCACGCCCCGCGAGCTGCCCGAAAAGGACTGGGCGACGCGCGGTCACGGCGGCGCCCGCAAGCACAACATAATCAACTCGCTTTACATGAATCCCGAGGACCTCGAGCGCACAGTCGAGGAGCGCTACGTCCGCTACCGCAAGATCGAGGCGGAGGAGGTCAAGTACGACACGTTCATGACCGACGACGC
>CANPXS010000127.1 GCA_947586625.1 uncultured Clostridia bacterium
CTTCATATTAGGGTCTCCTGTTCGTTTTTGCTCGGTTTATGTTTTTTGAAGTATCGTAAAGTCAATATCGACCGTGACGTCGAGATGTTCGAGCGACAAAAGCGCTTCTTCGCCCGCTCTCGGCGAGCGCCATTTGTACGGCGTCATGCCGTAAAGCGCGTCGATGTGGTCGCCGCCGAGGATAGACGCGGTGTAAGTCACGCTCTCGCGCGACACGGGCGCGTAACCGAACTTCGTCGCAAGCTCCTCGTGCCGTATCGGGACGTTGTCGCGCACATTGCCTTCACCGTACAGCACCGCTTTCATCTCGCGCAGATGGTGTACCCCTGCGGAGCCGATGATGAGTATGCCGCCCTCTCCCGTCACGCGCGCAAACTCGCCGTAGCCGCACGGCGCGAACATCGACAGCACCGCGTCCGCGTACCCGTCGGCGACGGGCATATCTGTGATCGACGCTGTAACGTAGCGCACTCTGCCGCCGCGGTCGAGACCGAGCCTGTGCGCGGACTTCGCGGCCGCCGCCGTCGCGTGCTTGGACATGTCGATGCCGAGCGCGGAAAGGTTCGGGTCTTTCTCCGCCGCGCCGTTCGTGTAGTAGCCGTCGCCGCATCCGGCGTCGATGAACATGTGATGCTCCGACAGCTTCGATGCGATGTAGTCGAGCGCGGGCGCATAGTAGCCGGCGGTGAGGAACCGTCCGCGCGCGGCGACCATGTCGCGGTCGTCGCCCGCCTTTGAATTGTTCTTTTTGCCCGGACGCAAAAGGTTGCAGTAACCGGCGGCGGCTATGTCGAAGCCGTGACCGGACGCACAGAAAAGCGTCGTTATGCCGTCCGAGAGCGGATGGCGGCATACGGGACAGATCAGTCCGTCGGGGGAAAGTCCCCGCATGCTGTTCGTTTCGTTCATTTTATGTTTTCCTTTGTTAAGGTTATGTTACCGTTCGTATTTTTCGACGAGCTTTGACTGCAGGCAATAGCGGAGCGTTTTGATGCCCGTCTTGGTGCATGTCGACATAGTTAGGATCCTGTCGTCTGGGGTGAACGTCACGTCGCGCTCGTACATCGAGCCCGTCTTCATCTCGTCCGCGAACGCGAGGAAATCGTCGTCGCCGGAGAAGCGCACGCGGAAGTACTGGTAATCGTAGGAGTACATGGCGAGGCTGAACGGCTTGAAAACGTAAAATCCGTCCTCGGTCCAGACGTAGATGTAGTGGGTGTCGAAGAATTCCTCGCTCGAGGCGAATTTCATCACGTCGGCGAACATCTTGCCCGTCGAGCTGTTGTGACCGTATAAAACGATGTTGCGGTTGTTAAGTATGTAGTCGTCGAGTCTGTAATCGGCGAATACGGAACCGACGGACTGCGGGTCGCCGCGGAACGAATGGTTGAGGTAGTAGTCGTTGTCGTCGCCGCGTGCTATCGGATAGTCGATGACGGTGTCCTCGATGTAGATCCAGCCGTAGACGTCCGGGTACTGGCGTCTGAGAGACGCGACGGACGCCATCAAGTGCTCGTAGACGGGATCGGTCGCGGTGTCGCTGTTATACGTGCCTTTGACGGGCTGCGATACGCCGACGACGAACGGCTCGGAGGGCTTTTCGTTTCTCAGCGCGAGAACGTTGCCGTTGTCGGACGCACCCGACAGCATGTAACTGGCGGACAGCTCCCTTACAGCCGCGTCGTAGTATATATCGCCCGCGATCTGCTCCGCGAGCGTCTTTATAAGTCCCGCGACGCAGACGGCGAACACGCATACGGCGAATACGTACACGGCGCGGTCGATGAGGAACGAGACGAGCTCGCCGCCGCGTCTTTTCGGCGGGGCGGCGCCGGATACGGCGATGGCGTCCGGCGTCATATCGTCGAGGGAGCGCAAAAACAGCTCGCCGTCGACATCAGTGCGCGCATGAACGGCGCGCCGCCGTTTAGCCATGCCTTCCTCCTCTTGATTTTAACGCACGCATGTGATAAAATCAACACATAAACAGATTCTTCATCAATTATACTTTCCCGACGGCGATTTTACAATATGCTTTATGCAGAATTTACGAAAATGTCACAAAAGGAGTGCGGCTGCGGTATGAAAACGACTATAAACTCGGCGAGAATAGAGAAAACGACGAATCTCGGCGCGGGCGTCGTCCGAGTCGGCGGCAAGACCGTATTCGTCGACGGCGCCGTCGCGGGCGATATCGCCGATATCGAGATAACGAACGAGCGCGCGGGATACGCGAACGCGCGCATATTGCGCATACTGTCGCCGTCGCCGCACCGCGTGCGCGTCGACTGCGGCGCGTTCGGGTGCGGGGAGCGCGGGTGCGGCGGCTGCATGTTCCGCCACATAAGCTATGCGCACGAACTCGAGATCAAGCGCGACTACATAGAGTCGTGCTTTCACAAGTGCGGGCTCGAGGTCAAAGTCGGCGAGTTTCTGACGGCGGGTGAGCGTGCAGTGAGAACGAAAGTTACGGCGGCGGTCGGGGGCGGCGTGTCGGGATATTATGCGCGCGGCACGAACGAGATCGTGCCGACGGAGCGGTGTTTGCTGCACGACGAAAAAACGGACCGCATACGGCGCACGGTCGCGAACGCGAACATAGACGGCGTACACCATGTGACGGTGAGGCGCGGCACGGAGGAAACGATGGCGATACTGCGCGCGGACGCGGACGCCAAAATCGACAAAGAGCGCGTGCGCGCGCTTCTGTACCGGCTCGACGCGGACAGCGTCTACATCGAGCGCGGCGGCAGATATGAGCTTATCGCGGGCGAGAATGTCATATATGACGCGCTCGCGGGGTGCAGGTTCCGCATCTCGCCCGCATCGTTTTACCAAGTCAACCACGACTGCGCAGAGCTTTTGTATGAGCGCGCGATAAAAGCGGCGGCGCTGTCGCCGGGCGAGCGTCTCGCCGACCTCTACTGCGGGACGGGCACGATAGGAATTGCGGCGGCGAAGCGCGTCCCCGTCGCGCTCACGGGAGTCGAGATCGTGCCGGAGGCGGTCGCGGACGCGAAAATAAACGCTCGCGAAAACGGTGCCGCGGGCGAGTTCATATGCGGCGACGCGGCGAGGTACGCGGGACGCGCCGACTGCGTCATCGTCGACCCGCCGAGGGCGGGATGCGGACGCGCGCTCATCGGGCATTTGCTCGAAATGAAGCCGGGACGCATCGTATACGTGTCATGCGAGCCGGCGACGCTCGCGCGCGACGCGAAAATGCTCGCGGACGCATATAAGGTCGCGGACGTCACCGCCGTCGACATGTTCCCGCGCACGGGGAAGGCAGAATGCGTGTGCAAGTTGGTTTTGAGAGAAAAGGGCGCACATGCGTACGCAGAGCAACAATAATATCAGTCGGATAATGCTTCGACATGGGCGGCGCGAAAGCGTTATAGGATGATATAACCGTACACGCATAAAATGATATGGCGATTCATGGAATGAATTTATAATATTGTTTGTCAACTAAATATCTGAGGGGGTGTGAATGCATGAAAATCGACCGGCTTATTGGAATGATCACGACCTTGCAACAGAAAAAGCATGTGACCGCGCCTTACCTTGCTGAGAAATTTGAGGTATCTCGTCGTACCATCAACCGTGATATTGAGGACATTTGCAAGGTCGGCATCCCTATCGTCACAACACAGGGTGTGGGCGGCGGTATTTCAATCATGGAAGGCTTTTCCATTGATACTACCGTGTTTACCGAGCAAGAGCTTGCGGCTATATTTACGGGCCTTAAATCGCTTGACAGTGTTTCCAACTCTGCCTTGGCAGAAAAGCTCGCGCAGAAGATTGGCGGAAGCTCTGCAATCAGACTGGCTGATAATATGGTAATTGACCTTTCATCGTTTTATAAGGATGACCTCGCAACAAAAATTGACCTTATCAAGCAGGCAACGAAAGAATCAAAATGCATCACTTTCCGTTATTGTTACGGCAAAGGCGAAGCAGATAAACTGGTCGAACCATACCTGATCGTCTTTAAATGGTCAGACTGGTATGTATTCGGTTTTTGCAGGGAACGACAGGATTTTCGGATGTACAAGCTCCGCCGTATGTGGAACTTACAAAAAACGGAAGAATCCTTTACCGTCAGGGACATTCCGGAGGAGAAAAAGCAGTTTGGTTCGCATATCACGGATGATTATGTGATTACCGCTGTTTATGAACCTTGTGTAAAATACAGATTGATCGAAGAATATGGACCTGCCTGTTTTACGGAACAGAAAGATGGAAGATTGTATACGGAGTGGGGATTTACTACACAAAAAAACGCCGTAGAATGGTTCCTGAGTTTTGGAGATAAGGTGAGGATCCTTGGTCCTCCGGAAATGGTTAAAGTAATGAAGTCCACATTGGAGTCTATGAAAAATTTATATGAAACATGACATACTGATGCCGCGTTTGAAGCGGTACAATGAATGAAAAAACAGGAGGTTATACATATGGTTGATTCAAGGTGTGGTTTGCATTGTACCGGATGTGAATATAAGGAGACTTGCGGTTGCGGTGGTTGTATCGAAACAAACGGGCATCCGTTCCACGGTGAATGCCCCGTTGCAGTGTGTTGCCGGGACAAAGGAATCGTACATTGCGGTGAATGCCCGGATATCCCTTGTGAGCTTCTAATGCAGTATTCCTGCGATCCTGAGTATGGCGACACTCCTCAGGGAGCCAGAATCGAGCAGTGCAAGCGTTGGTATGCTGAGTCGAAAGAAAAGAATTAAAATGGATGCGAAAATAATCTCTCTTCGTATGGAGCGCCAATGCTTCATAAATAAGGCTGATGAGGTTGAATACATAGAGCTGTATCGGGATATGCAGCCGGGACAAAATGTATATTGGAACGGTTTTGGTGAGCCGCCATATCTTACATTTCGTGCGAGCTTTAACGATATAGAATTTAACAGGACTCGGCAGCTGAAACACAAACTGGTTAAGGGACGGTTTGCCGGAGGAAATATTGGATGGATCGTACCGGAGGATATGGAATTGTTTGCTGCTCTTTACCAAAAGCCGCTTAC
>CANPXS010000128.1 GCA_947586625.1 uncultured Clostridia bacterium
TCGACTGCTATGCCGGAAAGAGAAGTACCGTACAGATGGAAACGCATGCCCTCGACGAGTCCGTCCTCGGATGTTTTAGTCACGGTGAGGTCGCCGCGTTTGAGTACGTTCTCAAACGCGAGCTCGGTCGTGATATCGAGCTTTACATCCGCACTCTGACTGTCGGGAACAAGATATCTGTTCGGCGTGTCGACTTCCTCGACCGTATATCCCGAACCGATGGGGATATCGTCAAAGCGCGCCTTGCCGCTCCTGTCTGTCACCGCGTACTCGTCGACTTCATCACCGTTGTCAGACGTTCCGTAAATGTGGAATCTTATCCCCTCTACGCTGCCGTCCTCGGCGCGCTTTGTCACTGTCAGCTCACCGCGTCGCAGCGTGTTGTGGAACTCCGCCGTCGTCACCTCGTCCCATTCGATATCTACGCTCTGACCGTCCGGCACCGTATATCTGTTGTCGGTCCCGACTTCTTCGAGCGTATATCCCGAGCCGATGAGCACGTCTGTGAAATATGCCTTTCCGCTCCCGTCCGTCGTCGCGTATTCGTCGACGGGAAGTCCGCTTTCCGATGTGCCGTAAAGGTGAAAGCGCACGCCGTCCACTATGCCGTCCTCGGACGTTTTTGTTACAGTCAGTTCGCCGCGTTTGAGAACATTTGAAAAAGTTACTGTCGCAGTCTCGCCCGAAACGACATTGAGAGTCATGCTCTCCTGCGGCTCGTACTTGTTTTCCGTCAGCTCCGTTACCGTGTATCTGCCCGGCGCGATACTGTCGATAGTGATAACGCCCGACGCGTTCGTGCGGAACGTCTCGTCATAGCCGCTGCCGGTGACGCGGAACTGTACGCCCGATACGTTGCCGTCCTCCGACGTCTTGACTATTTTAGCGCCTCCGAGACTAACGCCGACTTTGAGGTAACCGACGACGGGGTCGCTTACCGACTGCGTGTACGTCACCATGTCTTGAAACGACGAGCTGCCCGGCTTAAACTCGCCGTCAGTCCATGTTATGATGCCGCGTCTCTGCGACGACTTCTTCGTCGCCGTTATCGTGACGCTCCCGTCGGGAATGCTGTCCGACGTTATGACGAGCTTATTTCCGCTGACGGACACATCTACGCCGCGCGTGTCGGATGAGAAAGTGTAATTAGACAGCACGCCGTTGGTGTCAGTCAAAGACGCCGTGTATTTGCTTCCGTCCCATTCAAGGTCGACTGTCTCTGCGCGTCCCGTGCTGCGTGCGAAGAAGCTCGGCAGCTTCGTGTGGTTCTGCACGCTCGTGACGATGCTGCCATAGTACTTCATTATCTGCGACCTTATCGGGTTCGTTGCGCTGATTATATCGAGGACAGCGTCCTTGCCGCCTGTCGAGACGTGGCTGAAATCAGCGTCGCGTTCGCCGACGACTGTTTCCCATATGAGTATCTGCGTCGCCATCGCCTGACCGAGCTTATCCGCGCCTTCATTGACCGAGTTCCACGAACGCGAGAAGCTGCCCGTGAAGCCGTACTGCATGATACGTCCGATGAGCAGCTTTATGTCGTCGGGTTCGATCGTCTTGTTGTACTGCGACGGGTAGTTGTCCCAAAAGCTCTCGTCGTGGTCGACGAGCTTGTCATGGACGTCGAGCGATACGCCCGGCTCTATGCAGTAGCATATATCGCCGTCGTTGCTGCCCACGGTCCGCAGAGTGATGTGGTCTGTCTCATGAGCTGTCCACCCGTTCATATATGTCATATCGCCGTGTCCCCATTCGGCGTCGTAGTTGGGGTCGCCGTCGCGGGGGAAGATGGACATAAATACTTCCGTCTCGGTGCCGAGCGCCTTAACGGTCGTGATGAGGGCACTCACTATCGCCGTCGCCGTCATTATCATCGCCATGACGAGGGCGGTGCTTCTTTTGAATTTTGTCTTTGTGCAGTTCATGTTTAGTCCTTTCGTTTTCTTTTTTTCTGCATTTGCATAAGAAAAACGCACCGATGCAGGTGCGTTTTGGTTTTTGTTATTCGGTTTTGATGTTCTTTCTCTCACGCATATCCGATGTAGATATCGAAACTGCCGTCCGCGTTTGCTTCCGCCCATATCCATACGTCGAATATGCTGCTGTCTTTTGCGTACCTGTTGATGCGGTTTTTGATATCGCGTTCGAGGTACGCGCTCTTTGCACTCGCTGCGATGGGGTTGTCCCAACATCCGACCGCCGTTTCGTCGAGGTGCAGTCCGACGCTTTCGGCATAGTCTCTTGCGAACGATATGCAATAGTCGATATTGAACTCGGCTTCGGGTATCGGTTCGGTTTCAGGTATTGTGTCGGGTACTGCTTCTGTTTCGGCAGACGTCGAAGATGATTCGGCAGGTGTCGAAGATGACGTTGTTTCGGGTATGCGTTCCGTTTCGGGAGCTTTTGTCACCGTATCAGGCAGCGCTGTTTCGGGCGCTGCTGCTTCGGTTTCAGTGACAGGAGCCGTTGTTTCAACTTCCGCCGCAGTCGTTTCAGTGTCAGTCTCTTTTTCCGACCCCGCCGAGACTTCAAACGTCGCACTCAAAGTCAACTTCGGCGGGTCGGGTTCGGCTTCGCTTTCCGCGGGACCCGTCGTTTCTTCTGCGCGTTCCGTTTCTGTCGGCGCAGTCGTCTCGGGTTTTATCTCATGCACCGTTACGGACTCGGGAACGAGCTCAAATTCGACTGTGAACTGCGGTGCGTCCGTTGCGGCTTCGACTTCTGTATCGGTCGAATTTGTCTCTGCCGAAAAAGAAACTTGTGCCGTCTCGGTCACACCTGCCGTTTCCGTTTGTGCGTCCGTTTCTGTATGCGCCGTTTGTCCGAACCTCATCGACGCGGCTGCTGTCAGCGCCATAACTATTGCGGCAACTTTGATCTTCATCTTACTTTTCCTCCCTCGTTTTTTCTTGATCATACCCCTTTCCCGTTACTTTGACAAACGTGCGACAGATATATTTATATATCTTTTTCGGCGGGTAAATATATGGGGGTTAGGGTACGGGGGGAAGGGGGAGCGATGCCGCATGTTATCGTGAATCGCGGTCGGCTCGGCTTTTCAGAAACTTGCGGTAGTGTTCGAGCGCCTTGCAGACATAGTCCTCCGTCTGACTGAGCGGGACGCTTTTCGGTATGAGCTCGCGAACTCTTGCTCCGCTCAGAATTATGCGGTCGCGCTGATTCGGCTTCTGCTCGGACATGACGGCGCATATTGCCTCTGTCGTCAGCTTGCCCTCTTCGAACAGTTTACGCATACGTATCGCCTGTTCATGCGACGGTGTGCAATCGTTGCGGTCTATTTCGTCGACGATATCGCGTTGACAGTCCTCGTCGAGATATGACAGCTCTACCGCGGGTCGCATCTTGATTTTTCCCTCGTCCACAAAGTCGAGCAGTTCCGGCACAAGATTTGTCAAGCGGATATACCGACGAATTTGATCTTTGCTGTCTCCAACAAGTTCACCAAGTTCCACATCGGAACGCCCAATGTGCAACTTCGTCGCCACTGGCGACGAAGTTAAATCCGTTCGCTTACCCTGTCTTTTCATCGCTTCAAGCCGCATCTTGTACGCGAACGCTTTCTCGCTCGGGAGTATCTCAGACCGCTGAAAGTTGCTCTCCACCATCAGTATCGTCGCTTCGTCCTTCGTCAGATCGACGACCTCGCAGCGAAGCGTATCGAGTCCCGCAAGCTCACACGCGCGTTTTCGCCTGTGTCCCGAGACGATCTCGTATCTTCCGTCTTCTTTTTGCCTGACCGCAGCGGGAGTAATGACGCCTCGCTCCTTGACGCTCTCGACGAGCCTAATCATGTCCTCGTCGTCGCGGACGTGAAACGGGTGGTCGGGGAAGTCGTCGATCTCGCTTGTCGGGATATCCCTTATCTTTGCGAGCTTTGCCTCGTCGCGCTCCGCCTGCGATGAAAAAAGCTCATCGAGCGTCGGCAGCGTGAAGTCGCTCTTTCGTCCTGCCAATTTCCGTCACCTCCTTCGTGAACTCCGCATATGCCTTTGCCGCGCTGCTGTTTGGCGCGTACTCGTAAATGCTCAACCCCTTTGAGCTCACCTCCGCCGCCTTGACCGCGATCGGTATCGACGTGTCGAATATCCGTATCGCGCCGCCGTAGTTTTTGCGCAGCGTCTCCGATGTGCTCTTGGCAAGATTTGTCCTGCCGTCCACGAGCGTCAGAAGTATCCCGTCTACGCAAAGCGCAGAGTTGAGATGTTTCTTGACCTTTGATACGGTCTGCAAGAGCTGTGTCATCCCCTTTGCAGGTAGATACTGCGCCTGCACGGGAATGATAACACCGTCAGCCGCTGTCAGCGCGTTGAGCGTTATCATGCCGAGAGACGGCATACAGTCGATGATGATGAAGTCGTAGTTGTCCCTGACCGTATCGAGGTACGACCTCATCGCAGTCTCGCGGCACATCGCCGTGACGAGCGACATCTCCATCGACGCAAGCTCGAGATTTGACGGCAGCAGGTCGACGCCCTCCTTGTGCGTCAGTATACCGTCCGTCGGGTCGCGCACGCTGTCGCGTATGACCTCCGACAGCTTCGTCGCAAGCGTCACTTGCAGCGAGTCCGCGTCACGCCATCCGAGACATGCGGTGAGGTCAGCTTGCGGGTCAGCATCAACGAGCAGCACCCGCTTTCCCTGTGCCGCCATACCGACGCCGAGATTCAGCGCCGTCGTCGTCTTTCCGACTCCGCCTTTTTGATTGCATATGGCAATCGTTCTGAATTTCTGCATTTTTTTCTCCTGTTACAATAAATTTGCCGGGTAGAGCACGCCAGCCGGGCGCGCTTTATTCGTTCACATTTCTAAGCTAAA
>CANPXS010000129.1 GCA_947586625.1 uncultured Clostridia bacterium
CCGACGGCGTCGAGATGTCCGTGCTGCTGTGCGCCGAGGAGGCTGCCCGTGCCGCGTATCTCCATGTCGCGCAGTGCGACGCGAAAGCCCGCGCCGAACTCGGTGTACTCGCGTATCGCCTCGAGGCGCTTCGTGCTTATCTCCGACAGCGCCTTGCCGCGCCTGTATGTGAAGTACGCGTATGCGCGTCTGCCGGATCTGCCGACGCGTCCGCGTATCTGATGGAGCTGCGCGAGTCCGAGCCTGTCGGCGTCTTCGATAATGAGCGTGTTTGCGTTCGGCACGTCGACGCCCGTTTCGATTATGGTCGTGCATACGAGCACGTCGATCTCGCCGTCCAGCAGCGACTGCCATATCGCCTCAAGCTGTTCGCGCTCCATTCTGCCGTGCGCGACGGTGACGTTTGCGTCGGGGAACGCTTTCTGCACGCGCGCCGCCGTGAGATGAATGCTTTCGACGCGGTTGTAGAGGTAGAAGACCTGACCGCCGCGCCGCAGCTCGCGCCTAATCGCCTCGTTTATCATGACGTCGTCGTGCTCGAGCACGTATGTCTGAACGGGCAGTCTGTTTCCGGGCGATTCATCGAGGATAGACATATCCTTGATGCCGTTCATCGCCATGTTGAGCGTGCGCGGTATCGGCGTCGCAGTCAGCGTCAGAATGTCGACGCCTATGGCCATTTCCTTGAGTTTTTCTTTCTGAGCGACGCCGAAGCGCTGTTCCTCGTCGATGACGAGCAGTCCGAGGTCGCGGAATTTGATGTCCTGCGAGATTATGCGGTGAGTGCCGACTATTAAATCTATTTCGCCGCGGCGCAGACGGCGCAGTATCTCCGCCTGCTGCTCCTTCGTGCGGAAGCGGGACAGCATTTCGACCGTTATCGGATACGGGCGCATGCGCGCCGTCGCTGTGTTGTAGTGCTGGAGCGCGAGGATCGTGGTGGGGACGAGAAATGCGACCTGCTTGCCCGCGAGTATTGCCTTGAATGCGGCGCGCAGCGCGACCTCTGTTTTGCCGTAGCCGACGTCGCCGCAGAGCAGGCGGTCCATCGGGTACGGCTTTTCCATGTCGCGCTTTATGTCTTCGACGGCGGCGAGCTGCGCGTCCGTCTCGTCGTATTCGAACGATTCCTCGAATCCGCGCTGGTAGTCGTCGTCGGCGGGGAAGGCAAAGCCCGGCGCGCGTTTCCGCGCCGCGTAGAGCTGTATGAGCTCCTTCGCCATGCTCTTTGCCGCCGATTTTGCGCGCGACTTCGCCTTTATCCAGTCGGCGCCGCCCATTTTCGACAGCTTGACGGCGCCCGTGCCGTCGTCCTCGCCGTGAGCGCCTATGTACTTCGACACCATGTCGAGCTGGTCGGTGGGGAGGTAGAGCAGGTCGGTGCCCGCATAGCGTATTTTTACATAGTCGCGTGCGACGCCGTCGACGACGAGGTTTTCGAGCCCCATATACTGACCTATGCCGTACGCGGCATGTACGACGTAGTCGCCGACCTTGAGGTCGCCGTAGGAGAGTATCTTTTGCGTGTTTGACTCGCGCCGTCTGTCGCGGACGCGGCGTTTACGCACAGTCTCGTGCTCCTGCGTGAACGACAGAAGCGTGAAGCGCTGCGTCGGCAGCTCGTAGCCTTCGGTGTCGTAACCCCAGCTCACGTATGCGATGCCGGGCTTCATCTCCGACGGCGATATGGACTCGACCTTCACGGCGGTCAGTCCCTCGTCGTTTATCGCGGACGCGGTAAGCTGCGCCGACGCCTCTGACGCGCACAATACGCCGATGCGGTAATTGCCGCGCATCGCGGTGACGATGTCCTCGACGAGAAGCTGCATATTGCCGTTGTAGGCGACGCCGCGTCTCGACGAAAAGCCGAACACGCCCGCGACCTTGCGTCCCGACAGTCCTGCGGACGAAAACGCGTTTACGATGATGTGGGCGTTTTTGTCAGTATAGAGATCGAGTCTGTCGCCGCGGTGCGAGTAAACTGCCGCCTGCGGCGATATCGCGCCCTCCTCGAGCAGCGCCTTGACCTCCTCGTCGAGTATCGAAAGATATCCGTCGAGGCGGGATCTCACGTTGTTGTTTTCGACGGTTATGACGGCGCGTCTGCCGCCCGTGTAGTCGAGAAGGCACGTTTTGTCGGGCGAGATATAGGAGATGTATTTGTCGGCAAACATCATAGGCAGTCCCGCCTCGGCACATTCAGCCTCGCCGCGCAGGACTGTGCGGACGTTTTCGCTTTTCGCTTTTGCGGAGAGCTTGCGCGCCGCGTCCGCGATCGCGGCTCTCTCGTCGGGACCCGCGTGAAATTCGCGTGCGGGCAAAATTACGGACGAGTCGACATGCTCCGCCATGCGCTGAGTCTCGATGTCGAACGAGCAGAGGCGGTTTATCTCGTCGCCGAAAAATTCTATTCTGAGCGGTGTGTCGTATGCGGGCGGATAGATGTCGACGATGTCGCCGCGCACCGAATACTGACCCGTGCCCTCGACCATGTCGACGCGGGAATAGCCCGCATCTGCAAAGCGGTGCGACAGCTCGTCCTCGCGTATTTCGTCGCCGATGTTGAGCGTCACCGTGCGCGATGACAGCGCCTCGGGCGAGATAGTGTATCCGAGCGCGGCGTCGGGAGTCGTGATAACGACGTCGGCGCAGTCGTTCTGTATCTGCGAAAGCACCGAGAGCCTCTCGTGCTCTGTGTCACGGGAGGCGGTTATGTTGTGGAATATGAGCTCGCGCTGCGGGAAATAGACGGCGCGTCGTCCGACCGAGCATAAAAACGACGCGATGCGCCGTCCCTCGGGCTCGTCGGCGACGAGCATCAAAGTCGCCTTTCCCGAGTACGCGAACGCGTCGTCGGTGACGGCGTCGTAGAACGCGTACGAGGCGCCCGTACAAAGTCCCGATACGAGCATCGGTTTCGGCGATGCGGACGAAAGCTGTTCCTTGAGCGCTGCGGTCAGCGAGGAATAGTCGCGCTCGCCGCGGATCGGTTCTGTCAAAAACTTCATCTGGATAGTTTTATATAAATCATTTTCGTATTATCAGCCGTTATATTTGCTCTGTGCGGCGGTGATGTCGCCGCCGACGATGAGCGGGACCGCGTCGCAGGCGCGTCCGAACGCGGCGAACATCTTTTCTTTATCTTCGTCGCCGAAAGTTCCCGTCACCCAGTCGGCGAGGTCCCATTCCGGCGACGGCTTTTCGCCGACGCCGAGCTTTATGCGCGGGAATGCGTCAGAGCCCAAATGCTCGATTATGCTCTTTAGTCCGTTGTGACCGCCGGCACTGCCTTTTGCGCGTATCCGTACGACTCCGACGGGGAGGCTTATGTCGTCGCATATGACGAGCACGCGCTCGGGCGGTATTTTATAAAAGTTTGCCGCCTCGCCTACAGCCTCGCCGGACAGATTCATGTACGTCTGCGGCTTCAATATGAGCGCGCGCGTCGTGCCGAATACGTATTCGCCCGTGAGCGAGCGGAAGCGCGAGCGTTTGACGTCAAAGCCGAGCTTTTGCGACATATAGTCGACGGTGAGAAATCCCGCGTTGTGACGAGTGAACGTGTATTTCTGCCCCGGGTTGCCGAGTCCCGCGACGATGAAGCTGACGGGGGAGGCGGCAGTCGAGGCGCGCTCCTTTTCGATTTTGCGGAACAGGTCAAAAATATCGGTCATGATCGTCGCTCCGGTCGATTTTTTCATTCGTATTATTATATATCAAACCGCGCGGATTTACAAGCGTTTATTTTGAGCGGGGAAAAGATATATTGCGCCTTTGATGAAATGGGTGGAATCGATTGTTGTGCGGAATAAAAAAATCGAAAAATATTGTGAAAAGTACTTGACAAATCACATAATTTGTGGTATAATGTCATCGTAGACTTGCAGAGCAAGTCCCAAAAGCTTCGCTTTTGCTGCGGCTATGCCGCAGACTCGACATTGACGGCATCGCAAAAATGCCCTTGCAAGCAAGCATTTTTGCTTCGTGGTATAATATAGCCGATAGAACAGATACGGCAGAGGTTTTTTGAGAGACGTTAAAGGCGGCGGGGAGCGTCTTTCAGGGAGCTTCCCGCCGTGGTTGCGAAACTGTTTATTTGAGCGATGCTTTTACGAAGCCGTAGAAGAGCGGGTGCGGGCGGTTCGGGCGGCTTTTGAATTCGGGGTGGTACTGGACGCCGACGAAGAACGGGTGCGACGTTATCTCGACGGTTTCGACGAGTTTTCCGTCGGGGGAAAGTCCCGATATAGTCAGTCCGGCGGACTCGACAGCTTCGCGGTAGTCGTTGTTGAATTCGTAGCGGTGGCGGTGGCGTTCGCTTATGCTCGTTTTGCCGTAACAGCGCTCCATAGTCGTGCCGGGCTTGATCTCGCACGGGTATGCGCCGAGGCGGAGCGTGCCGCCCTTGTCGATCTCGCTGCTCTGACCGGGCATGAAGTCGATTATCTTGTGACGGCACAGCTCGTCGAATTCGCCCGAGTGCGCGTCCTCGATGCCGAGCACGTCGCGCGCGAATTCGATGCATGCGATCTGCATGCCGAGGCAGATGCCGAAGTACGGCACACTGTTCTCACGCGCATAACGCGCCGTAAGTATCATGCCCTCGATGCCTCGGTTGCCGAATCCTCCCGGGACGATGATGCCGTCGACGGCGGCGAGGCGATCGCGGTACGTGGATTCGGTCAGCGTTTCCGAGTCGATCCAGTCGATGACGACGTCGGCGCTGTTTGCGTATCCCGCGTGGTGGAGAGCTTCGGCGACGGACAGGTATGCGTCGTGGAGCTGCACGTATTTGCCGACGAGTCCGATAGTCACCTTTTTGGTGCGG
>CANPXS010000130.1 GCA_947586625.1 uncultured Clostridia bacterium
GCGTGCATCGTCACCGTGACCGATGAGGCAACGAACTACTCCGCACTCTTCGGCGACGGCGAAACGATGACGGTGTCGGCGGACGGCGTGACGGAAGCGTATCTGACCGTCGCGGCGACGCCGAGACTCGACACATACGTGAAGTGGTCGGCGCTCTACACGCCGGAGACTAAAATGTCGTTTGACGAAAAGCCGCGTTACCCCTATGAAGCGACGATAGAAGGCGCCGTTCCGTATCTTCCGAAGCGCACGAGCGCCACTGTCAACGGCAAGGCGCACGAAAACGGCGGCGGTCTTGTAGCTAAGACGGCGAAGGTAGACAAGAGCGTATACGTAGGACCCGACGCGATGGTGCTCGGCAACGCGATAGTCAAGGGCGACGCAAGAATCGACGGTCACGCTATCGTTTCGGGCAACGCGAGAGTATCGGGCAACGCGGTCGTCGACGGTTACGCGATAGTGACCGATACGGCGAGAGTTGGCGGATACGCACATGTCGGCGACTACGCGGTAGTCGCGGGCAGCGCGAAGATACAGGATAACGCTCAGGTCATAGAGTCCGCGTTCGTCACCGACAGCTACACGGTAAAGGACAATGCTACGGCGAAGGGACTTGCGCTCTGCCTGCAGGGCGGTAAGCTGACGGGCGACGGCGTCGCCGACGGCGACTACTACGACGATTCCGGCTACCAGGTAAGTCAGGGCACCGCTATGGGTTACATGGTAGCGGTACGCGAACAGGGCGCGCTCGAGCGCTACGAGAAGAAGCTGCGCTCGACGGACGGCGTATATATGAGCTACACGTTCTCGAAGAAGAACGAGGGCGCGACGGTGAACGGGCAGTACGGCACGACGTACGCGACACTGACGGGCGGAACATGGGAAGCCGGCAGCACCGAAACTGCCGCCGGTCTTATGACTTTCGCGGGCGCTGACGAGTATATGCGCATCGACGGTCAGGCTGTGAGCGCACGCGACCTTCAGGTGCAGCTCAAGCTGAAAAACGACGGTGCGGGCAATGTTCTCTCGTTCGCGGGCACGAACGGCACGTTCGCGGTCGCGCTCGACGACGAGGGCAAGGCGACGATGACGCTGACGGTCGGCGACAAGACGACGACGGTCACGTCGAATACGGCGCTGCCGAAGGGCGAGTTCGGCGATCTCACGATCACGTTCGCGAACGGCATGGCGGGCGTCACCGTCAACGGCGACACAGCGTCTGCCGAGTCCGCAAACGTTCCCGCCGACATATACGCGACGTACGGCAAGCTCGGCGGAGGCTTCAACGGCACCGTCGATTCGCTCAAGTTCCTCTATAAGGATACGGCGGGCGTGAAGCTCACGGCGGCGGAAGCTCCGTCCGAGCCCGAGGGCGGCGATACGGCTGCTCCCGCGGACACGAACGCAAACGAGTCCGCCGCAACGGGCGATAATGGCAGCGATGCTCCCGCAACGGAGAAGACGGACGACGGAAAGTCGGGATGCGGCTCCGTTATGAGCGCGGGCGCTGTGCTGTTCGCGCTCGCGGCTGCGGCGTATGTCGCAAAGAAACGCAGATAAAATATGAATTGCGCGGGGAGAAGATGCGGCGGACGATGCGTCTTCTCCCCATAGTTTTCAAATGAACGCGCGCGGGGTGGAGACATAATGGATATCGTTGTTTGCATGGGAGAGGGAGCCGACAGGGACGCGGCGCTATCGCTGGCGGCACGCCTCGGCGCGCCGCTCCTTGACGAGCCGGGCGACGGGCTCGCGCTTCGTTTAGACGGCGGCGGCCTGTCGCTCGTCGGGTACGGGCTCGAGTATCGCGGCGACTTTGAGCAGATGATACGCCGCATCGAAAAGGGACGGCTATATCACGAGTTGCTCGTCCATGTCGCGAAGCCCGGTACTGACGGAGCGACGGCGATCGACGCTGCGGCGGGCATGGGAGAGGACTCGCTGCTTCTCGCCGCATGCGGCTACGAGGTGACGATGTATGAGAAAAACGTCGTTATCGCGGCGCTTTTGCGCGACGCGATGCGCCGTGCGGAGAAAAACGCGTTCCTCTGTAACATAATAGGCAGGATGCGCCTTATCGAGGGCGACAGCGTCGAGCTTATGCAGACGACGGACGAAAAAGTCGACCTCGTCTACCTCGACCCGATGTTTCCGAAACGCAAAAAGTCGGGACTTATAAACAAAAAGCTCCAGCTCATACAAAAACTGGAGCAGCCGTGCGGCGACGAAAAAGCCATGCTCGACTCAGCGATGGCGAAGCATCCGAAAAAGATAGTCATAAAGCGCCCGCTCAAGGGAGAGTATTTTGCCGGCGTCAAGCCGAGCTACACGGTCAAGGGAAAGGCGATCAGATACGACTGCATCGCGATGCCGTAAATAACGAAACGGAGCCGTGCGGCATATGCCGCACGGCTCGTATAGTTTTTACGGTTTACTCGTATTTTGCCCATACGACGGTGTCGTCGTGCGGCATGACGAAGTTCGTCTCGCACGCGGACGCGTCCGCGGCCTCGCCGTGCGATATACGCCATCCCGCAAAGCGTTTGCCGCCGCATTCGGGTGGCGCCGACAGCGTGACCGTGCTGCCTACGTCGGCAAAAACGCCGCGCGCGCAGCCGTTTACCTTGCCGCAGTGTACGAACACGGCGCGCTTTTTCATCGCCGACAGTCGGCACAGTCTCCAGTACCCGCCGCGCCGCGTTTCGTCCGTCGTTACCGTCAGCGGCGTGCCGCTGTTCGGGCGTCCCGCGAGGACGAGACGCGCGCCGCCGCACTCTACGAGGCAGAAGCCGCCGTCGCCGTACAGCGTCACCGTGAACGCGGACTTGCGCTCGCCTGCCGTTATTCGGTCTCCGTCGCAGTAGAGATATCCGCCCGCCGCGCACCTGACGTATACGGTATATACGCGCTCGATGTCGCCGTCCTCGTCGACGACTGTCTTGACGTCCTCGCCCTCGACCGCCTCAAACACGAACGTTTCGCTGTCCTTCGCAGTCAGCATCTTTTCTTCGCTTTCAACGACGCATGCGTGACCGTCCGTGCCAGCCGCGTCAATGTGGAACCCGCCGTGCGGGAGAAGCAGCACATACCCCTCTCCGAGCGATATCTCGTCGTTGCGGGCGTCGGGTTCGGGATAGTTGAGCGTGAAATTTTGCCCCGTAAAGTCCACCTCGGGATCGTCGCGCAGCCCCGTCACATGAACTTTGTCGGGCACCGGCGTCCACGCGCCGTCAAGGTCGCGGTAGGGGTATATCTTCGAGAAGAATTTGTACGCGTCGATGTCGTAATTATAGAGCTCGCGTCGCGTATTGATCGGACCTCTCGTCCCGTCCCAGCCGTCGTCGGCGATGCATTCGTTCATCACATTGAACCATATCGCCGACAGCGTCGCAAAATACTCGTCCGAATTCGATATCGCGTACGTGTTCGGCCACAGTCCCGCCGCTCTCGCATGACGGTACAGCATCTGAAATTCGGTGTAGAGCGAGCGGTCCTCCATCCTGTCGATGCCGGCTATTTTGACGCCGTGACCGAACTCGTGTATCATGATGTTTTCGTTTATGTAGTGCGTGGTGTAGTCGGGGTCGGGGAGCGGTTCGCGGTCGCGCCTCCAGTGCCAGATGTTGCACTCCGTTATGCTGCACGCGATGCCGCCGAAGCCCTCGACATAGAGCGAGCCGACGTGGTATCCCGCCCTGTGCTCGGGTATGTGGTATGCACACTCGCCTTTGCCGAATATGGACAGCGTCGCGCCGGACTTCACCATCTGCGCCGCCACCTCGGGGCATGCCGAAAGCTGTATGTCGACGAGCTCGCATGCGCGCTCTATCGTCTTCTGTCCCCACAAAAGCGCAGCCGAGCCCTTGACGACGACGCCGGACTTCGACGCCTTATAGTATTTATAGTAGTCCTCGTACGGAGCCGTGAGCACCGTATCGCCGAGCGTTACCGTGACCGACGGCGCGCCGTCGCCGACAGGGAGCGCGTCGCGCAGACGAAGCGTCGTCATGCGGCAGAAGTGGACGTGACCGCGGTGACCGTAGCGCCGCTCGAGCTCGAGCGTTTTGCCGTCGAGGGTGACGGTGTATTCGTCCGTTTTCGGCTCCGCGCCGAACTCGAAGTCGCCGTCGAAGTATATCTCGACGTCGCGTTCGTTTATGCGGCGCGCGTGTGTGGCGTGTATCTCGTACCCGCCCTCGTAGGGCAGAAGCTCGACGGCGCAGACGGTGTATTTCTCTGCGTCCTCGTCCTTATATATGCGCGCCATTCCCTTTACGAAATCGTCGGCGGCGCCGCATTCTTCGCAGCCGAGCGCGCGGTTGTCGTATGCTTCGTAGAGCTCGCCGAATGTCGCAAACGTCTTTACATCGCCGACGCGCCTGTACATCATCTCGTGCAGGTACGGGCGCTTTTGGAAGATGATGAGGTCGCCGGGGGCGAGCGCGCGGCGTTTTTCGTCGTACAGACGCACCTCGACGGTCTTTGTTCCGTCGTGGATCAAATCGTACGGTCTTCCGTTCAGCTTCATGTATACTGTGTTCATGTTGCCTCCGTGTTACATAATTTATAAAATTATTGCGCACTTTTTTATTTTCGCTGATTGATTGTAGCATATTACGCGCGCATATGCAAGGGGATAACTGTACCGATATTCAAATAAAGACGATTTTGACGGGTTGACACGGGGAAACATATGTGGTTTAATAAAGTCGGGGCAGCGATCCCATTATTTGAAATGAGGTAAAGTACAGTTTACAAGGGACTACACAGGGTAACGGTCTGACGGGAGGATTACCGCCCGTCAGATTTTCCATGTA
>CANPXS010000131.1 GCA_947586625.1 uncultured Clostridia bacterium
GCGCACGCGTACACGTACGCGCTCGGTCACTACATGACGGCGAAATACTGGCACAACGTGGACCCGAACGGCATCCACTTCACGATATCGGATACCGGCTGGGGCAAGGCCGTATGGGGAAAGCTGTACGGTCAATGGCTGTCAGAGACGGCGATATTCGTGTACGACTTTGACCGTTTCCACGCGGACGACATACTGTCCGTCATAAGCAAGTACAAGATCACGACGTTCTGCGCGCCGCCGACGATGTACCGCTTCATGATCCGCGAGGACCTCAAAGCGTACGACCTTTCGTCGCTGAAATATGCGACGACGGCGGGCGAGGCGCTGAACCCGGAGGTATACAATCAGTTTTTGGCGGCGACGGGAATCCATCTGATGGAGGGCTTCGGGCAGACCGAGACGACGTTGGCGATAGGCAATCTCGTCGGCTCGCAGATAAAGCTCGGCTCGATGGGCAAGCCGAACCCGCAGTACGACATGGACATCGTGGACGCGGACGGCAAGTCGGTGCCTGTCGGCGAGACGGGCGAGATCGTCATTAAGACGGACAAGGCGGTGCCGATGGGGCTGTTCAAGTACTATTACGGCTCCGAGGAGCTGACGCGTCAGTCGTGGCACGACGGGCTCTACCACACGGGCGACACGGCGTGGCGCGATGAGGACGGCTACTACTACTACGTTGGCAGAGTGGACGACGTCATCAAGTCGTCCGGCTACCGCATAGGGCCGTTCGAGATCGAGTCGGTCATAATGGAACTGCCGTACGTCGTCGAGGTCGCTGTAACGGCGGCGAAGGACGAGGTGAGAGGCTTTGTGGTCAAGGCTACCGTCGTCCTCGCGAAGGATACGAAGCCGAGCGACGCGCTCGTGAAGGAGATACAGAACTACGTCAAGGAGCATACGGCGCCGTATAAGTACCCGCGTATAGTCGAGTTCGTCGACAGCCTGCCGAAGACGATAAGCGGCAAGATCCGCCGCAACGTCATCCGCGGCGAGAGCGAAGAATAAGTATGGTTTTTTGCAGGGGAGAAAACTCTTTGAAAAGAGTTTTCTCCCCTGCACCCCTTTTTCAGAAACTTTTATGACAGGTGTTGGCGCAGGGAAAGTCTTTTGGTGAGAGGTTTGGGGAGCACCTTTTCTTCAGAAAAGGTGCTCCCCAAACTTTACATCTTCCACGCGATGTGGTACAATACAAAAAACGGAGGTACAATTATGAAAACATTTGCATTAATACAACTTGATGAGATATTATCACGGCTGCAATCGACGGCGATGTCGATAGTGGGCAAGCTCGTGTTCGCGCTCCTCATATTTATCGTGGGACGCTCGATAATAAAGCTCATCAAGCGTTCGTTCACGAGATGGCACACGAAGAAAAATCTCGGCGAATCCGCATACGGATTCATGTCGAGCTGCATCAACATCGTGCTCAATCTCATACTCGTGCTGACGATAGCGTCTGTGCTCGGCGTGCCGATGACGTCGATAATCACGCTTATAGGCTCGGCGGGACTGGCGGTCGGACTCGCGCTTCAAGGCGGACTGTCCAACTTCGCAGGAGGCGTCATAATCCTCATCTTCAAGCCGTTCGAGGTCGGCGACTACATCGTATGCGGCGCCGACGAGGGCACGGTGCAGAAGATAAACGTGTTTTACACGACGCTCGTGACGCCGGACAACAGGCACGTCGTAATACCGAACAGCACAGTGTCGAACAGCTCCGTCACGAACGTGACTGCGGAGGGCGAGCGCAGACTTGACGTGCCGTTCAGCGTGCCGTCGAGTACGGACATCGAGACGGTGAGGAAAGCGCTCCTGCCGCTCGTGGAGGGCGACGAGAGAGTGACGGGGCGCGAGGCGCCCGTCGTGCGCATCGTAAGCTACGGCGCTGGCGCTTACAATTTTGAGCTGCGTCTGTGGTGCAAAACGGCGTCGTACTGGGACGTCAGATTCGAACTGCTCATAAAGGTGCCGGAAAAGCTGTCAGAGTGCGGCATCGAGATAGCGAAGAACGCGGTCGCGGTGACGGAAGATACGGGCAAACGCGCAAAGTAAAACGCAGCACGTGCAGTTTTGACGACATTCACAACAAAAACAAAAAAGCATCCGAACCGTACGCTTCGGATGCTTTTCTGTGTGGGCCATCAGGGACTCGAACCCCGGACCGACCGGTTATGAGCCGGTAGCTCTAACCAACTGAGCTAATGGCCCTCGCACAATGCCTATACAGTATACACCGCAGGACATGATTTGTCAAGAGTTAATTTGAAATTTGCGAGGGAAACTTTTGAAAAAGTTTCCCTCGCGCTCCCTTCAAAACTTTTGACGGACTTTTTGACGAAGACGTTCATCTGTGCGTTGCGGTTTTGCCGATACGGTATCGTTTGATGCTCGACTTCGTCTCCGCAGGAGGATTTACCGTATCACGCGCACTCTCAAAACGCCCTTGAGCTGGCGCATCTTTTCGACGATTGAGGGCGTCGACGGGCTGTCGATGTCGAGCATCGTGTAGGAGAAGTTGTCCTTACTGCGGTTGATCATATCCGAAATGTTGATGCCCTCGTTGGCGAGCGCCGCCGTGAAGCGCGTTATCATATTCGGAATGTTCTCGTGCAGGACCGCGATGCGTCCCGCTTTCGTGCATATGCCCATGTCGCAGGACGGATAGTTGACGGAGTTTTTGATGTTGCCGTTTTCGATGTAGTCCATCATCTCGCGGACTGCCATAGCGGCGCAATTGTCCTCCGCCTCCTCTGTCGACGCACCGAGATGCGGTATAGCGATAACGCCTTCCATTCCCGCCGTCTTGTCGTTCGGGAAGTCGGTGACGTAGCGGTGCACCTTGCCCGACTTGAGCGCCGCCTCCATCGCGTCGTCGTCGACGAGAGCGTCGCGGGCGAAGTTGAGGATTATGACGCCGTCCTTCATCAGCGACAGCGTTGACGCGTTTATCATGTGGCGCGTGTCGTCGACGAGAGGCGTGTGGACGGTGATGATGTCGCACTCGGCGAATATCTCCTCGCGCGTCTTGACGCGGTTGATGTGACTGTCGAGGTGCCATGCGGCGTCGACGGAGAGGAACGGGTCGCAGCCGTAGACCTCCATGCCGAGCGCGGCGGCTGCGTTGGCGAGCGGACCGCCTATCGCGCCGAGTCCGATGACGCCGAGCTTCTTACCCTTTATCTCGGTCCCGGCGAACGCCTTCTTGCCCTTTTCGACGGCTTTCGCGACGTCGCCGTCGTCCTTTATCGTCTGCACCCAGTTGACGCCGCCGACGATGTCGCGGCAAGCGAGGAGCATGCCGCATATTGCAAGCTCCTTGACGCCGTTCGCGTTTGCGCCGGGCGTGTTGAACACGACGATGCCCGCCTTCGCGCACTTGTCGAGCGGGATATTGTTGACGCCCGCGCCCGCTCTTGCGATAGCGAGCAGCGATTCGGGCAGCTCTGCCTCATGCAGCGACGCGGAGCGCACGAGCACGGCGTCGGCATCGGCGAGCGTTTCCGTTTTGACGTACTCGGACGTGAGAAGCGACGTTCCCACCGATGATATCGGATTGCAGTAATAGATCTTGCGCATGGCTTCCTCCATTATATAATTCAGCGGTTCTCCGCTTCAAATTTTGCCATGAATTCGACGAGCTTCTGCACGCCCTCTATAGGCATAGCGTTGTAGATGCTGGCTCTCATGCCGCCGACGGTGCGGTGACCCTTGAGGTTGACGAATCCAGCCGCAGACGCTTCCTTGACGAATTTTGTATCGAGCTCCTCATTTCCGGTGACGAACGGCACGTTCATTATCGAACGGTCTGCGGGGACGACGGTGCCGCGGAACATATTGTTGTTGTCGAGGAAATCGTAGAGTATAGCGGCTTTCTTTTCGTTGTACTCCTTCATCGCATCGAGCCCTCCGCGTGACTTCAGCCACTTGAACACCTTGCCGCAGATGTAGATGCCGTATGCGGGCGGCGTATTGTAGAGCGACTTCGCGTCTGCATGCGTCTTGTAGCGCAGCATCGTAGGCGTGCCGGGGAGTACGTCCTCGGTGATGAGATCGTCGCGGATGATGACGATGACGGTGCCGGCGGGGCCGACATTCTTCTGTACGCCGCCGTATACGAGCGCGTACTTCGATATATCCATCGGCTCGGAGAGGAAGCAGGACGAGACGTCGGCGACGAGGTCCTTGCCCTTCGTGTTCGGCAGCGTGTGGAACTTCGTGCCGTATATGGTGTTGTTCTCGCAGATGTAGACGTAGTCGGCGTTCTCGCTTATGGGAAGGTCGGAGCAGTCGGGGATATAGGAGAACGTCTTGTCCGCACTCGACGCGACTGCGTTCGCGGTGCCGTACAGCTTCGCCTCGGAGTACGCCTTCTTCGCCCACTGACCCGTGATGATGAAGTCGGCGACGCGGTTTTTCATCAGATTCATCGGTATCATCGCGAACTGCTGCGATGCGCCGCCCTGCAAAAACAGAACGCGGTAATTGTCCGGTATCGAGAGAAGATCGCGTATGTCGTATTCGGCGTTCTCGATTATTTCCGCGAATGCGGACGAGCGGTGGCTCATCTCCATGACGGACATTCCCGTGCCGTTGTAGTCGAGCATCTCTGCCGCAGCCTCGCGCAGCACTTCCTCCGGCAGAACGGCCGGACCCGCTGAAAAGTTATAAACTCTGCTCATTCTATGTTCCCCTTATATATTATAATTTTATACCGAGTATTTCTGCGACCGTATCCTTCATTCCGTCGCGTTCGCAGACGCGGCGGTGACGCACCTCCG
>CANPXS010000132.1 GCA_947586625.1 uncultured Clostridia bacterium
TGATTCAACCTCCTTATCAAGTTTTGTACGCTTATCAGATTGGGTCAAAATAAGCAATCAAGAAGCCGTTTCGATTTTTCAAAGGCTCTTTCGCCTACTTTCAACCCCGTACAAAACCTCATAACGAAATTGATCAAGCCGCGACAACCCTTGAAAAACCTACGTTTTTCTTGGTTGTCTCTATTATATCTCTTTCCCCCGGTCAAAAGATTGACAGCCTGCGGAATCTCATCGAGCGACGTTGCGCGCAGGAAATGACCAACCTTTGTAATTCGCGGATCATTTCTCATTTTGAAGTGGACACAGTCATATTCGTTTTGCATTATAAGTTCCGACTTACGATTGTCAGCGTCGCGATACATCGTTCGAAACTTGACCATGCGGAACACTCGTCCCTTATATCCGACTCTTTTCTGAACGAAAAAAGGATTTCCCGGATCATCTATAACAATTGCAAGGATAAGAATAAGGTACACTGGCAGTCCGACCGTCAGGCACATCAGTGCGATAAATATATCGAACGCCCTTTTTATGAAATCGTAGACGGGCTTGTGCTTTACAAGGATATGCTCCTTTGGCGGAGCAGCATCATATTTTGCTGTCAAGTCATCTGTCTCTAAGTTGACAGTTTGTTCTTTCAGATCCATTATCTATACTTCTTCTCTCGTTTGAAACAGTTCTTTTTCTATATCTTGTTTCCCAACGCCAACCTATATCGGCGATCCATATCTCTTTACTGCATTGCTATCGCATTGATCGCGGCAAGCAGTCTTTTCCGTTCGGCGCTCATCTTGCCGTCTTTTGCGTATTGCCTTTGATTGTGAAGCCAAGAGTACAGATTCTCCCCCTGTGAATCGGTGTACCGCATGGGCAGTCGGCAGTCACCGTGTTCGTCGTAATATTCCTTTAACTCCGCATATTTCCTGTCCCATCTGTTGTCCCGCTCCAAAGTTTGTGTGAACCCGATGGAACGAAGCTTCTCAATTTGATTTTCCGTGAGTTTTTTTCCTTTGCGGTTGCCGATAAGAATCTGCCTTTGCTCGTTCAGCCATTTATTCAGCCACACACCGTCGACGACATAATCAGGCGGGACATCCAAGTTTCCATGCTCCTTGAAATATGCTCTCGCCATTTCAAAGCAGTCGTTCCAATCGTTCTTGCGGGACTTGTTCCATACCATTCCGATATCGTTCAGTCTTTTCTGTTCCGTCTCGCTCAGCTTGCCCTTGACATACTTCTCTCTGCACTTGCTCAGAAATACGCCGAGCTTGTACCCGTCCGGCGTGACGTATGCATATGGTGCATCCGCCGCACCGTGTTCGGCGGAATATGCTTTTGCGTAGGCATAACCTTTCTCGAATGCAAGGTTTTTCTTTGATTCCCAACGCATGCCAAGCGCATCCATCTGCGCGATCTGCTCGTCGGTCAGCGTGCCACGTCGAACGGACGTACCGCGGTACTTTTTGCGTAGATCATTCAGCCAGTTGTCTAATTTGACACCGTCTTGAATCCACCCTTTCGGTACTTCAAGATCGCCGTGTTCGAGGAAGTACGCTTTGGCCGCTTCGTAGTTACGGTTCCAGAGGTAATCGATGGTGTCCCACACCATGCCGAGTTCATCGAGCATACGCTCGCGTTCAGGAGTCAAGTAGTTTGATTTTATTTCGCTTTTGCGATATTTGCGGGCGGCTATTATCCACCTTCCGAGCTTCAGTCCGTCTTCCGTCACATAATCATATGGCACGCTCAGGTCTCCATGCTCCTTATAATAAGCCTTGCACGCGGCATAGTGACGTTCCCATGAAACGTCGTTGACGCTTTCCCATCGCATACCGAGAGCGTCCAGTTTCGCGATCCTGTCTTCACCGAGAATGCCGATCGCCTTGCCTGCGCGGATCATCCGCTGTGTTCGCAACCATGCGCCAAGCGCATAACCCTCTGACGTTTTGTAATCAACAGGAACATAGAGGTCGCCGTACTCTTTGTGATATGCCTTTGCGCAAGCATACATGGTGTCCCATGAGTTGGTCAGCGTTTCTTCCAGCTGATCGAACAGCGTCCGGCAGTCGCGCACCTCGTCGATTACCTTAAATCTGTCCGTGACGATTCTTTCGCCGTCGCCGAAGTAGTTGTAATAGGTGATCGCCGCGCGCATTTCTTCTTCGATCGAGCCGATGCTGTACAGGCTCTCGAAGTTGTTAACAATGTCGAAAATGACCGGCGTATGAGACTTTCCCGCCGAGAGCGCGCGCCCGATCTGCTGCTTATATACAATAGGTGAAACCGTGGGTCTGAACAAAATCACGCCGTCCACATCGTCGACGTGAACGCCCTCATTCAGCGCGTCGATGCAGAACAGGAGACGGAGATGGGATGTATCGGTATCTGCTTTGAACTCGTCAAACGATTTCAACGTTTCTCTGTCGAGGGAGTAAAGCGAGTATACGTGCGGATTCGCATCAACCTTGCCAAACCACTCCGGGACATGGCTCATGCACTCGCGCATCGCGTCGATATTGGACGTGAACACAAGATATTTTCCCGTTCGCTTCTCCATGTGCTTGTCGAAGATAACGTCCAGTCCGTCCGCCATTTCGAGCGCACGGCGAAGGGCTTCATAATATTTTTCAGCCGCATCTCTCACGGCTTTGTTGCGATGCGAGTATATTTTCTTTTTCAGCCGATCAAGTTCATTCTGATATACGAACGCCGCCATGACATACTTCGGTGCGGGAAGAATCCCGCGGACGATTGCCTCGCCCAGCGTCATCTCGGATGCGACATTGCCGTCAAACAGCTCCTCCGACATATCGCGCTGACCATCGAGATAGCGGATTGCGGTTGCCGTAAGACCGAGGATCGGCGCATCGGGGTTATTGCGTAAAAGTTCCTGTACAGAACCTCCCCAGGATGGCGAGCCTACGCGGTGCATTTCGTCGAGGATTATACTATCCGGGTGAAGCTCGAACAGCTCCGACCTCTCCATCCGCATCAGCCGCACATAGGTCATATAAGTGATGTTTGTAGGAATATTTGCTCCGGTTTCCTTCAGGTTTTCAAGCTGCGTTTTGAAAATATACTCCGAAGGAGAAAGCCACAAGACGGTTTTGTCCGGATTATCCTCGCAGTATTTGAAGCCGATGAAGGACTTGCCCGTTCCGGTCGGGTGAATGACGGCAGCTTTACCCGTCTCCGCAAGCATGGAGACAGCCGATTCGTATGCGATCCGATTATGTTCATAAAGTTCAATGCTCACCGTGCAGCCTCCTTCCCGACAAACATGAATAACATTATCAGCATAATGTGGTCAGCCAAAGATAATAGCGACATATGTGGAACTATATCTCCGCATATTATATCAAAAGTGTAACTATAAATCAAGTCGTTTCTCGCAGAAAAACTAACCATTCATGTAATAATTGTTGTCAATTCTGGCGAAAAGCGATATTTTTAAGAAAAATTATGCATGATGACAGAACCCTTGCATAGATGTTTTTTCAAACACATTAGCAAAGGCTCTTTTGGCATGCTTTTTAGAGCGCCTTCGTTGGCGCTTTTTTATTTATGTAACCGTTCTGTCGTAAATCCTTCTTTTTTCAAACCACATTATGCTGATAATGTGGTCTTTATTTTTGCAAAAATCATCTTGTTCACCACCATTTCGACACGTTCACGCACTTCTTCTTCGGTAGTTTTGACGTAGATTTTCGTTGTATTTATACTGCTGTGGCCGAGCAGCGCGGCAAGTTGAACTATGTCGTGCGTCTCGGCATAGAACGTCCGCGCAAAAAGCTTGCGGAGATTGTGTGGAAATACCTTACTCGCCGCAACTTTTGCTTTTGCACACAGGCGCTTCATCTGCTTCCAGATCGCGCATCTGTCGAGAGGTCTGCCGCTTCGCGTGCGAAATATCGGCCCCGATTCGATTCTGTTTTCCCTTATATACTCCATCACCGCCCGCTTCAACTCGTCCGCCACGATCACGCGGCGGTTTTTCTTTTTACATCGCACCGTCACGCGCACTTTGTCGAGCTTGCTTTTGAACGATTCGACCGTAAAATATTTCACCTCCGACACGCGTATGCCGGTCGAAAAGATCACAAGCAATAAGAGATGCAGCCGTCTGTCCCCATTCGCCGCTTCGAGCAAACGCTCGAACTCGTCCTGCGTCAGATTCTTCTCCTCCGGATTGAACGGCAGCTCCTGTATCCGCAGATTTGACACCGTGCAGTCCTGCCGTCCGATGAACTTCAACAGCGCGCGTATCGACGATATCATCGAGTTTATGCTTGAATCTGCGAATTTGCCGCAGTCCATGAGATACGACTTATACGCAAGCGTCTTCTCCTTCGACAGCGGTTCGCTGCCGAGGAAAGCGGCGAACGCGGTAACGTCGCGGATGTACTTATCTATCGTAAACGTGGATTTTTCTTCGGTGATGAGGTAATAACGGAACGAAGCAATTACTTCGGCTGTGATGTACGTTTCGGTTGCTGCGTTTGACATGTGATTCTCCTTCGCTACTTGATTTTCCGCACAAGTGCGGTCACATATATTTTAGCGAAAAAATGAACCGTTCTCAAATCAAAACCCGCATGGTCACATGTGTTTACCGTGCGGGGTTTGATTTGTTTGGACATATTCAATTATCTCTGCGGGTGATGTTTTCTTTACTATGTCGCTGTCTGCCGTCAAGTCTGCTTTGCCGGATAAATGCTCTATT
>CANPXS010000133.1 GCA_947586625.1 uncultured Clostridia bacterium
CCCTCGGCATGCCGAGGGTGTAGCACAAAAATTTTACTTCGTTCTATGGAAATTTGCGAAAAATACTTGACATTACCGAACACTCGCAGCCACGTCCGCATACTGTCTGCGAGCTTTTTCTTTGTATCGCAGCACAACACAATACCACAACCTGCGGGATATATCCAGTGTAAATTTGAAAATACTTTTGAGAATTTGTAATCTCCGACAGCGCCCCACAAACGCGCACACGCGCGAATTGTGTATGTTGCGGTCATCTATCCCATCGCATCGGACAACATCGCACAAACCGCGCACAAATCGCTCACGGCGGCTCATCCGCCGTTCTGATACCTGACAGCGTCCTCGAATCTGTACTGACCGTTGATTTTGGATGTTTCAGCGACGCACTGGCGGCGCAGTTCACCGAGCTTGTCTTCGCTGATGTCGTTTGTCGCCGCGACAACATGCATCATCATAGACAGTTCTACCGCCTGCTTGAAAATGACGCGCGCGATCCGTTCTTCCGTGTCCGCGATTCGTGCGTTTATCACGGACTCGTATGCGGGAGTGAGGATGTCGCTGTAATCCTGCCTCTGTAAATGCGCGATGTAAAACCTTATTGCCAATCGAATAAATTCATTACGCGAGGAGCAATTTGCACGTGATATTGTGCTATCAATGTCCTTTATCACTGATTCTTCGAGATAAATTCCTATTGTTTTCTTGTCGCTCATGTAAACCTCCATTTTTATTGGAACTTCCTGCTATTAAAATCTTTGACAGCGAAAAATACTTCAAATCACTGGCATATTCGTCTGTCCTGAATAGGATTTCTAACAAAATCCTCGATTTTGAATAGATTTTGAATATACCGAACGGCTTTGCCGGTCGGTGTAAACCGGCTCGTTATGACAGAAATTTGACAGAGCCTTTATCCTGCTATAATATCGACCGTAGATATTCGCTGCATAAACGGTGTATATCTATGCAGGAGAGATTGGTATACTATTATCCCTGAAACAGTGTTTTCTTGAAGCAGTTTGACCGGCTCTCCTGCGCCTTCCTGTTATCCCTCCCGGATTCTTTCCGAGTGTGATATAATATACCTATCGGACAGAGGTGACTCTTGCATTTTCTCTGTGACTTTCAGTTCACTTTAAGCAGCGTGAGACCTCTACCTTATGGAAATTCATTTATCAGCCGGATGTCGAAGCCGGGTGCTTTCTTCTAATGTCCAAGCAGGTTATGATCCATAAGGAATCGAGGATACTGTCCGAAAAAATCAAGGAGGTCAGATCCATGTTCATTGTTGGTGTTGATGTTGCCAAGCGAAACCACGAAGCCATTGTGATCGATGATTCCGGCAGCATCGTCAAAAAAGCATTCAACTTCAAAAACGATTCCGCAGGTTTCAAGAAAATGATCGAGGTACTTAACAGTATCAGTACCGATCCATCCGACTTTGTCATCGGTATGGAGTCCACGGCGCACTATTGGCTCGCTTTGTATTCGGGCCTCAGCAAGAGCGGATACACTGTTTACGTCTTGAATCCCATACAATCAAATGCTCTGCGCGGAATGTACATACGGCAGGTAAAGAACGACGAACATGATTCGCTCATCATTGCCGATGTCATCCGTTTTGGAAGATATACCGAAGGAGGAATGCCGCCTTCGGAACTGTATGAGCTGAGAGAATTGTGCAGAGCACGATCCTTTATGGTGGATATGACAGCCGATCTGAAAAGAAAAGTCATATCACTGCTCGATCAAGTTTTTCCCGAATACGAAACCATCTTTACGAATATTTTCGGATCGACTTCATCCGAATTGCTTTTGAACTGTTCCACACCTGAAGAGATCCTCGCCATTGACACCGAGAAACTCACAGAAATCATAGAGGTTCCGAGTCGTAAGCGGTTCAGCACACCAAAGGCTGAACAAATCAAAAGGATCGCCGCCAACTCGTTCGGTATCGTTATGGAGTATGGCACAACAAGTCTTCTCATCAGGCAGTACATGGAGCACATCCGTTACACAGAAACGCAAATTGCCGAGCTCGAGGAAAAAATCGCAGAGCTTTATTCTCACTTTGATACCTATCTCACAACCATTCCCGGTATCGGCGTCATTCTCGGAGCCACCATTCTGAGTGAGATTGGAGATATCTCTCGTTTCTCATCGTCTGCTAAGCTTGCGGCTTTTGCAGGAATAGATCCGACCGTAAAACAATCAGGTGAATTTACTGCTTCACATAACCACATGTCTAAGCGCGGGTCGCCTTATCTGCGTAGAGCACTATGGCAGGCTTCAACATGTGCCGTTATCCACGATCCTGCATTAAAAGCATTTTTCGAGAAGAAGCGCATGGAAGGCAAACCATACATGAATGCCGTCGGTCATGTCACACGAAAAATCACCAACATAATTTTTGCTGTTCTTCGTGACAACAAACCATACTATTCACGTGAAAATACATGAATCGCAGATTCACATTTTTTCTTAAGCCCTTGATTGCCTTTAACAAATTTCGATGTGACTGTCAAGGGCGGGCGAAGCACGCTTGTTTTACCCTTGACCGGCACTGAGAAATTTGTATTTTTATGCATGGGCTTAAGAAAAAATCTTTCGTTTTCTTCTTGACAATTTATAGCCGGCTGCTTAAAATTCGACTCACCCGGATCGGCGTGAATTTGCCTCAAGCTGACGTTTGAAATGCTCATCAGACGCTATTGAAATCGGCAGGATAGTGTACATCAGGTTGCCGTTCCGATAGCGCCCGTTTACGAGGATGCGCGTCTGTTTCGTGGTTATCAGCGACTTGCTTTCGAGCTGCCGCACATACTTTTTCACGGTGTTCGGACTGATACGCAGAGCCTTTTCGATGGTCTTGTAGCTCGGGTGGCATGTATACGTTTCCCTGTCCTCGCAGAACATCAGATAGGCGTAGACAGCAATCTCTCCCGCTGACAGTCCGAGGCTGAATATCTCATTCGGCATGGGGAAGAAGTTTGATGCGGGCGATCTTGACATGCTTTTCATCTGTGTCTCTCCTTTCTCGGTCTCTTTTTTGATTTACTTACAGTAAATCAAAAAAGACCCGTATTCAGAGGTCGGAGCATAGTAAAAAGAAACGGACGAGATCGTTCGTTTTGCATTGTTCCGTGCCTATGTATTACGAGTCTTGATATGTATGTTTGTGTGAAAAGGCGGCACTATTCGGTTGTGTGAGTATTATATCACGTAGAACATATGTTTGTCAAGAGGGGTGAAACAAAATTTCGAGGGGACTTGACAATTTTCGGGAGCGAAATTACAATACGAACTCTGAACGGCGGCATAGTTCGCCTGTTGCGTCCGTGTCTTTTCTTTGTTTACAGCGACGCAAAATTTGACGGCAGAGATCGTTCAACAAAATGATATCAATAGCTTGTGATTTGCTATCAGATGTGGTATACTATACTCATCAATCGGGAGGTAAATATCATGTCAAGAACAACAAGTGTATTTGTACGCGTCGAGCCGGAAATAAAAGAACAAGCGGAAATGATACTAAAGAAACTCGGCATACCGATGACAAGCGCGGTCAGCATGTATCTGAGGCAGATCGTGCTGCATCAGGGAATACCGTTTGAAGTGAAACTTCCTCATACGGCGCCGCTGTCCGTCAGCTCGCTCAGCCGCGAACAGTTTGACGCCGAAATCGAGGCGGGACTGTCGGATCTCGATAACGGCATATCGTTTTCGGCAGAAGAAGTCGAAGCTGAAATGAACAGAGACTACGGTATATGAGTTTCAGAGTAGTATATTCCGGTGCGGCGAAGGACGATTTGCGGAGGATCTATGAGTATATTGCCTATGAGCTGTCGGAACCGCTGATCGCATCAAATCAGGCAAAACGGATCATGGAAACCGTTCGCTCGCTTCAAGAAATGCCGTCACGTTTCAGATTTTATGAATCGGAGCCGTGGAAAAGCCGCGGACTTCATGTTGTCCCCGTCAATAATTATTTGGTCTTTTACATGATCGACGATGGGACTTCTACTGTAAAAATAGTTCGAATAATGTATGGCGGCAGGGATATCAAAACTCAGCTTGAAGAAAGCGACGGACTGTGATCTGCTGTCCTGCACCTTTTCTTTGTTTACAGTGATGCACATTTTGACGGCAGCCATGCGCAAAAAATGACCGTTTCTGACGCTTGTCATCAATCGGGCAACCGCCCATATTAGATGGAGAAAACCGCCTTGATTTCGAGCTGCATCAGCAAAATATCAGCAAAACGGCTCTTTTTTAAAGCGTCTTGGCGAAAAATCCTTACAAGCACTGACAAAATTGTGACCAGTAAAATTTTACCGGAGCCGCTCCAAAACCGTGGGTCGCGGGTTCGAATCCTCCTGCCCCTGAAGCAAAAAAGCACCGCCGAGGGCGTCATCCAATAAAACAAGTTCAGATTGTTTTCGGAGGGCGGCATGATTTCGGTCATGCCGCAGTTCCGTTTATGAGGTCGTTCAAAAGCGAGGCCGGGAGTATCCCGATGTAATTGTAGCTGATGTCTACGTCTTGTACCCGATGTCCGCTGGACTTGTCCGGCGCATGGACATAGACCGCCTTGACCAGATCGTTCAGGATCGTGGGCGTCAGCTCGGTTCTATCCCAAATTTTGTGTAAACACCCCATCATGGCATAATGCGTGTCTTGCGAGCGGTCGGCGGAACAAGTTC
>CANPXS010000134.1 GCA_947586625.1 uncultured Clostridia bacterium
CCGATAAAATATGAAAGACTGACAGCTATTGCATCATACAGCATCAGGTATATCGTTATGATCTGCCAGTGCTCTATCTTTCTTTTTACCGCACCGCCCGATTTATCCGTGGGTGTCTTATTTTCGTCGTCCATTATCTATGCTTCTTCTCTCGTTTGTAATAGTTCATTTTGAGTTTATCTCCCGAATACGACGCCTATATCCGCGAGCCGCTTCACCTTGTCGCTCTCGAGCGCGCCGCGGCGGAAACGTCGCTCCTGCGAACGCATCCACTCGCCGAGCGGATAGCCGTCGCCTGTCACATATGTCTGCGGTATCGGGATGGAGCCGCCGCGCGTAAAGTATATCTGCGCATAGTTGTATCCGCGGTTCCACTTGTCAGTGTTCGTGTTCCATACCATGCCGATCTGACGGAGGATCCGAATTCGTTCCTCCGAAAGCTTACCGTCTTTGTACGCTTTTCTCTGTGCTGCGATCCAGTTGTTCAGTGCATATCCGTCATCGCAGACGTATTTTGACGGCACATTCAAATCTCCGTGAAGCGTGAAGTAAGCCTTCGCGTGTTCATAGCCAATCTGCCATCTGTCGCGCAGGACCTGCCACCGCATGCCGAGTTTATCGAGAAGCTCACGCTGTTTGTCAGTCAGAGAATCCGCCCTGTACTTTGTCCGCTGATTTGCAAGCCACACGCCGAGCTTATATCCGTCCTCGGAAACGTACCGTGCGCCCGCGTCAAGGTTACCGTTTTTATCGAAATATTCCTTCGCGTGTTCATACCCGCGCCGCCACTGCTCATCCGACACGTCCCACAACATGCCGATCGATTCGAGCCGTTTTATCTGCATCGGCTTCAACTTGCCCGATGCGTGTTTCTTTCTCTGTGATACTATCCAATTGCCGAGTGCAAAGCCGTCGTCGGTCTTGTATTCGGCGGGGACGTCGAGCGCGCCATGCTCGTCAAAATACGCCTTCGCATAATCGAACGCCGCGTCCCATTTGCTCGCGGAGCGCTCCCAACTCATGCCGATCTCATCAAGCATTCGGATCTGTTCGTCCGTGATATGGACGCATTTTTTCCTGTTCTGACGCTGCCCTGAGATCCACACGCCGAGCTTCACACCGTCCGGCGTCGTATAGTTCGCATTGACGTTGAGGTCGCCGTGTTCTTCATAATATTTCTTTGCCAGCGCGTAATATTGCATCCAGTTGCGTGCCTGCACAGATTCCCACTGCATACCGATCGATTCGAGCTTTTGCCTGCGTTCTTCCGTCAGTGTGCCGCCGTTATATTGGTTGCGAACGCCGCGATACCATGCGCCGAGGCATGTCCCGTCGTCGGTTTTGTATGTCGCGGGGATATCGAGGTCTCCATGCTGTTCATAATATTCTTTCGCAAGTTCAAACTTGCGCTCCCACGCATCCTCAAACTCCCACACCATGCCGAGCGCGGACAGCTTCGTAAACTGCTCATCCGTAAGCTTGCCTTCGCGCTGTTTCTGCCGCTGACGCACGAGCCAGTCCGACAGTTTCTCCGACATATCGGGAGATGTCTCCAAGTTTCCGTGGTCGGTGTAATATGACTGCGCAAGTGCGAAACCCTCGTCCCACTGGCGTTCGTGCAGTGTCTGCCAGTTCATGCCGATCGCATTCAGCTTGTCGATGCGCGCCTGCGATATGCCGCTTCTGTTTCGGTAATTTATCCTCTGCGTTACGAGCCACTTGCCGAGCTTCATGCCGTTTTCGGTGACATAGCTCTGCGTCGGCAGAAGGTCGCCGTTTTCCTCGTAATACGCTTTCGCCTCCGCGTACATGAAATCCCATGACGCAGAAAGTGTATCTTCAAGCTCATCGAACAACCGACGGCAGTCCTCGACCGCGTCGACTACGCGGAACCTGTCGTTGACGACATATTTCGACTCGCCGAGGAACTGATAATACTGCACGACCTCCTGCATCTCGTCCTCGATCGAGTCGATGCTGTAAAGCCCCGCGATGTTGTTGACGATATCGAATATGACCGGCTCCTTCGACTTGCTCGCCGAGAGCGCGCGTCCGATCTGCTGCTTATATATAATGGGGGAAACCGTGGGACGGAGTAGGATCACACCGCTCACGTTCTCTACGTGAATGCCTTCGTTGAGCGCGTCGATGCAATAGAGCAGACGAAGATGAGTGTTATCCTCATCCGCTTTGAAGTCGGCAAAAGACTTGCTTGCGCCGGGGTCGTCAGCATAAACCGAATAGACATGCGGATGTTCGTCCACTTTGTGAAACCATTCGCCTGTCTTTTCCATCATCTCGTCCATGTGTTCCTTGTTGGCACAGAACACAATGTACTTGCCCGTCCGGTCGGTCATATGCTTGTCGAAAATGACGTCAAGGCCGTCCGCCTTGTCCAACGCACGGCGAAGCGCTTCGAGGTACTTCTCGGCGGCGTCGCGGGTCGCCTTGTTCTTTGCGGTTCTGACCCGGCATTCGTACTTTTCAAGGTCTTTCTGATAGGCGAAAACCGACAGCACATATTTCGGCGGATTCAAAATTCCGCGCACGATTGCCTCGCCGAGCGTCATTTCCGACGCGACGTTCCCGTCGAACAGTTCTTCCGACATATCACGCTGATTGTCGAGATAGCGGATCGCGGTGGCGGTAAGACCAAGAATCGGCACGTCGGGGAACAGTTTCAAAAATCGCTGTACGCCAAGTTGCCATTGGGAGGCGCCTGCTCGGTGATATTCGTCGTACACGCACAGCGCTGGCCGGATTTCCGCGATTTCGTCCTCGCTCATGTTCATGAGTTTGGCGTAAGTCAAGAATCGGATATTTTTCGGCTCGTCTCCACCCGCCGCTTTCAGGTTTTCAAGCTGGGTCTTGAAGATATACTCCGAGGGCGACAGCCACAAAACGGTTTTGTCCGGGTTATCCTCACACAGCTTGAAACCGATGAAGGACTTGCCTGTTCCGGTCGGATGAATGACCGCCGCCTTTCCGGTTTCTGCAAGCATGGAGATAGCAGACTCGTATGCGATCCTGTTGTGTTCGTAAAGTTCGATACTCACCGTGCAGCCTCCTTCCCGACAGACATGAATAACGACGGCTTAAAACGTTTTTTCCGCGTTTTTCCGCCGCCATTTATCCTCTGACCGTTTTAATTTGAAATCCCCCGTCTTATTTGCCACATTATCTGCATAATGTGGTCAATCAACGGTATTTGCGGCATACGGGGAACTATATCGTTAGGATTATAACAGAAATATGTGTAGAAATCAAGATGTTTTCCGCATAAAATCTAATTGAACACGCACTTTTTGTTGTCAATTTTGGCGAAAAGCGATATTTTTAAGAAAAATTATGCATGCTGACAGAACCCTTGCGGAAGTGTTTTTTTGAACAGATCTGTAAGGGCTCTTTTGGTATGCTTGAAAAGCGCTCTCGGGGGCGCTTTTTTATGTATGTAATTGTTTTGCCTTCGTATTTTTTCTTTTTTACACCACATTATGCAGATAATGTGGCCTTTATTTTTGAGAAAATGAGTCTGTTTACCACCAGCTCTACACGCTCACGGACTTCTTCCTCGGTCGTTTTGACGTAAATCTTTGTTGTATTTATACTGCTGTGACCGAGAAGTGCGGCAAGCTGCACGATGTCGTGCGTTTCCGCATAGAACGTCCGCGCAAAAAGTTTGCGTAAATTGTGCGGGAACACCTTGCTTGCCGCAACTTTTGCTTTTGCACACAGGCGTTTCATCTGCTTCCAAATCGCGCATCGGTCGAGCGGTCTGCCGCTTCGCGTGCGGAATATCGGTCCCGATTCGATTCTGTTTTCCTTTATATACTCCATCACCTCTCGCTTCAGTTCATCCGCCACGATAACGCGGCGGTTTTTCTTTTTGCAACGAACCGTAACGCATACTTTGTCAAGCTTCGAGCGGAACGACTCAACAGTAAAATATTTCACCTCCGACACGCGGATGCCCGTTGAGAATATGACGAGCAATAAGAGGTACAGCCGTCTGTCGCCTTTTGCAGCATCAAGCAGCCGCTCGAACTCATCCTGCGTCAGATTCTTTTCCTCCGGATTGAACGGCATCTCCTGTATGCGCAGATTTGACACCGCGCAGTCCTGCCGCCCGACGAATTTTAACAGCGCACGGATCGACGATATCATCGAATTGATGCTCGAATCGGCGAATTTGCCGCACTCCATGAGATGCGACTTATACGCAAGCGTCTTCTCCTTCGACAGCGGTTCTCCGCCGAGGAATCCGGCGAACGCGGTTACGTCGCGGATGTACTTATCTATCGTAAACGTGGATTTTTCTTCGGAGATCAGGTAAGAACGAAATGAATCTATAACTTCGGTTGTGATGTATGTTTCGGTTACTGCGTTTGACATGTGATTCTCCTTCGCTATACATTTTTCCGCACAAGTGCGGTCAGCTATATTTTAGCGAAAAAATGAACCGTTCTCAAATCAAAACCCGCATGGTCACATGTGTTTACCGTGCGGGGTTTGATTTGTTTGGACATATTCAATTATCTCTGCGGGTGATGTTTATCTCTGCGGGTGATGTTTTCTTTACTATGTCGCTGTCTGCCGTCAAGTCTGCTTTGCCGGATAAATGCTCTATT
>CANPXS010000135.1 GCA_947586625.1 uncultured Clostridia bacterium
TGATGGGAATCGAACCCACGTATCCAGCTTGGAAGGCTGGCGTACTAACCATTGTACTACACCCGCAGGAAGGAGAGTTTCGCACGCTCAAATATAATATCACACAATTATTCTGTTGTCAAGTCCTAATGTAAGAAAAATTTACACGCAAACCGGATAAAATATAACGTGCTTTTCCGTATCGTTATGTTCATTTGAATATGTCGCAATCGCACGAAAATGTGCAAACAAACCGAATTTTTTTTCACAAAACATGAATTGACAGAAACCGCATTATCACATATAATATAAGGAACTACGATTTCCACGAGGTGGCAGTTGTGCAGGTAAAGGCAGTTAAATTCGGTGGTACTTCCCTTGCCGACGCGGGACAGTTCCGCAAAGTCTACGACATAGTAAAAAGTGACCCTACGCGCCGCTTTGTCGTCGCGTCTGCGCCGGGCAAACGGTTTGGCGAAGACACAAAAGTGACCGACATGCTCTACGCATGCTATGATATGGCGGCGGCAGGACTCGATTTCAGCGCGTTTTTTGCGGGCATTTGCGCCCGATTTGAAGCGATCGTTGACGGGCTCGGACTCGACATAGATCTTTCCCCCGACTACGAAGAGATCATATCGGCGCTGATGCACGGTGCCGGACGCGACTATGCTGCATCGCGCGGCGAATACTTAGCGGCAAAAATACTTGCCGCATATCTCGGCTTTGACTTTATCGACGCCGCCGACGTCGTGTTCTTCCGTGACGACGGCAGCTTCGACGACGCGCAGACATATCCTAACTTTTCCTCCGTCCTGCGCGGTCATGATTACGCTGTGATACCCGGGTTCTACGGCGTGATGCCGAACGGCACGATCAAGACATTCTCACGCGGCGGCTCCGATATAACGGGCGCGATAGTCGCGCGTGCCGCAGACGCGGACATATACGAGAACTGGACCGACGTCTCAGGTTTTCTCATGGCGGACCCGAGACTTATCCCGTCTCCGCTGCCAATAAAGACGGTCACATACCGCGAGCTGCGCGAGCTTTCCTACATGGGCGCGGGAGTGCTGCATGAGGACAGCGTCTTCCCCGTCCGTTCGGCCGGCATACCGATCAACATACGAAACACGAATGAGCCGGACAATCCCGGCACGATGATAGTCTCCGGCACAGACTGCGTCGACAACGAGCACATTATCACCGGAATCGCGGGAAGAAAGAACTTCTCCGTCATACGCATAGAAAAAGACCGAATGGCGTACCATCGCGGTTTCCTGCGGCGTATATTTGAAGTCCTCGACCTCAACGGCATAAACGTCGATCACATTCCGTCAGGCATCGACACAATATCCGTCATCGTCCATTCAGATGAGCTAACGGGTAAATATGATATACTGCGCGATTCGCTCGTCAGTTCGATTAAACCCGATTATCTTGAGATAAAGGACGGACTCGCGCTGATCGCCGTCGTCGGACGCGGTATGGTCGGCAAACCCGGCGTCGCATCGCGTATATTCGATGCGGTCGCCGCAGCGCACGTCAACGTCCGCATGATGGATCAGGGTCTCGGCGAGCTCAATGTTATCGTCGGCGTTGACGAAGCCGACTTCGAGACTGCTCTCCGTGCGATATATGACGCTTTCGTAAAACAGGAATCAAACGCTTTGTAAAGTAAAAAAACGCATGATAGAAAGGGGAGGAAAACTTTTTTACAGAAGTTTTCCTCCCCGTCTCACAGTTCACACCACATGCTCCGGCAGCTTCGTGCCGCCGAGAATGTGAAAGTGAAGATGATGCACTGACTGACAGCCGTCCTCGCCGCAGTTCGTTATAACGCGGTAACCGTTCCCGGCGCCTCCCGCTTTTGCGATGGACGGTATCTTCTCAAATATCTTGGAAACGATAGCGCTGTTTTCGCTCGTTATCGCATCCACTGACTCGATGTGCTTTTTGGGTATCACCAAAACGTGGCACGGCGCCTCCGGCGCGATATCGCGGAAAGCAAGTATGTCGTCGTCCTCGTATACCTTGTTCGAAGGTATCTCGCCGTCTATTATGCGGCAAAATAAGCAGTCCATAAATTGTAGTCTCCTTTGAATTATGCAGTTTTTCTTAGTTTAACATAAATGTGCGCCGATATCAATAGATGCGGCGCGGAAGGAACGTAAAATGAGCAGAATTTTTGACGCGCACACGCACACATACCCCGAGCTCCTTTCCGTCAGGGCGACGGACAACCTCGGCAAATTCTATAATTTCGTCTGCCAGCGTGCAGGCACCGTAGACGACCTCATGGCGTCGAGCCGCGACGCGGGCGTCGAAGGCTTTCTTATCCTCGGTGTCGCAACGAACGCACGTCAGGTACGCCATGTCAACGAGGCTGTCGCCTCCGATGTGATACGCGCGCGCAAAGAAGGATTCCGCGCCTTCGGCTACGCGGCAGTTCATCAGGACACCGAAAACTTCGAGGAAGAACTTGACTTCGCTATATCCGCCGGTCTGACAGGAGCGAAGATACATCCCGACATACAGCGTGTCGACATAGACGACGCGCGCCTTTATCCGCTTTACGAGATACTCTCCGCACGCAATCTTCCCTTCTGCATCCACATGGGCGACGACCGCCCCGAGTACCGTTACAGCGAACCGAAAAAACTCGCTCACGTACTCGATATGTTTCCGCGTCTGCACGTTATAGCGACGCATCTCGGCGGCTACCGCGCATGGGATGATGCGATCGAATATCTTGCGCATCGAGAAAATGTCATCTTCGACTCGTCGAGCTCGTTCTGGGCAATGACTCCCGAGCTCGCGCGCCGCCTTTATGATGCGCTCGGCGTCGAAAACATCATGTTCGGTACAGACTATCCCGTCGTAGACGCCGAATCGTATCTGAAGCTGTTCGATAAAGTCCCTATGACTGACGATGAACGTGAAATGATGCTGTGGGACAACGCCGCCAGTTTCTTCGGAATAAATGACTGAGACATACGGTCTGCCCGCGCCCGACACTGAGGACGTATGGGAACGGCTCGCAGCCGTACGCGAGCCGATATTCTTATACGGCACAGGAAACGGAGCCGACAAAATACTCAATGAAATGGAGCGCCGGCAAATACGTGCCGCCGGTGTGTTCGCATCTGACGGTTTCGTGCGCAAACGCAGCTTTCGCGGCTTCCGCGTCCGTTCATACGGCGACGTGTGCCGTGAACACGATGCATTTTCGGTTGTGCTTGCATTCGGGACATCGCGCGACGACGTGACGGACAACATCGTCCGCATCGCGTCGGAGCATACGCTGATATGCCCCGACGTTCCCGCGTTCGGGGACGTCATATTTGACAGCGCATACTACCGCGCGCACTTTGACGAATTCAATGCTCTTTATGCACGTCTTGCCGACGACGAATCGCGGCGTGTGCTGTCATGCATACTTGAATATAAGCTGACGGGCAATATAGAATTCCTTCTTGATTGTGGCGTTGACGACCCGGCATACGGAGTCGTCGACTTCGATGCAGTGCGTTCATACGTTGACTTCGGTGCATACACGGGCGACACCGTGCGCGAGGCCCTATGCAAAATGAAGAAGCTCGAACGCGTATATGCATTCGAGCCGGAACCGCACGCATACAAAAAACTGCGCGCGTATGCCGATACGGTCGATGTACCGTGTATTCGCACATATAACGCGGCTGCGTGGGACACATCGCGCACGCTCACATTCACCGCCGCGTCCGGACGCGGCAGCTCCGCCGACGCAAAAGGTCATTCAAAAACGCGCGAAATAACAGTAAATGCACTTGCGCTCGACGACGTTGACGATATAGCGCATGATAACATTGATTATATTAAATTCGACGTCGAAGGGGCGGAAGCGCGCGCACTGCGCGGCGCTTCCGCTACAATAATGCGGTGCCGTCCCGCTATGTGTGTGTCTGTATATCACCGCACCGAGGACTTGCTTGAACTTCCCGCACTCGTCGACGAACTCTGTCACGGGCGCAGATTTTACTTGCGCCGCGAGCGCGGTCTGCCCGCATGGGGCATAAATTTGTACGTCGTATGACGTCAGCGCGGTGAACGTCTGCGCTTGAAATACTGGTAGTACCAGCACGGTATCATGCCGTTGTACAGTTTTTTCACCTTGTCGGGGCGCGCGCCGTAAAGACGCGCAAAATCCTCGTGCGACGAGATGATGTATATCTGCCAGTTGTCAAGCGTCTTGAAATGATCTCCCATGCGGCGGTACAAATCCTCCGCTTCGGATACAGTCATCATGCGCTCGCCGTACGGCGGATTGCACACTATCGTGCCGCGCCTTCCCTCGGTCGTTATTTCAAGAGCATCGCGCCTGAACGCGCGAACTATGTC
>CANPXS010000136.1 GCA_947586625.1 uncultured Clostridia bacterium
GCGAGACCTTGACGGAGAAGCCGAGAGCGCGGAAGAACGTCGCCCAGTAGGGGTAATTTTCGTATATGTTGAGTACGCGCGGTATGCCTATGACGCCGCGCGGCGCGTCCGCTTCGGGAAGCGGCTCATAGTCGAAGATGCGACGGCGCTTGTATGCGACGAGGTTCGGAGCGGACGATGTAACGTCGCCGCCGAGTCCGCGCTCGCAGCGGTTGCCGCTGATGAAGCGGTGACCGTCGGAGAATTTGTTGACCGTCAGCATGCAGTTGTTCTGACATCTGCCGCAGCGTGCGGTCGAGGTCGTGTACGTGAGGTTTATTATCTCGTCGAACGAGCGGATGGACGTTTGCTGTCCGTGGTACGCGTCCTTCGCGATAAGCGCCGCGCCGAACGCGCCCATTATGCCCGCGATGTCGGGGCGGACGGCGTCGACGCCCGCGATGCGCTCGAACGCGCGCAGAACGGCGTTATTGTGGAACGTGCCGCCCTGTACGACTATGTTTTCGCCGAGGTCCTCGGCGCTCGTCAGCTTTATGACCTTGTAAAGGGCATTTTTTATTATCGAGTACGCGAGGCCTGCTGAAATGTCGCTGACGGTCGCGCCCTCCTTTTGCGCCTGCTTGACGTTCGAGTTCATGAACACCGTGCAGCGCGTGCCGAGGTCGACGGGATTTTTCGCGAACAGAGCTTCTGTCGCGAAATCCTCCGCCGAGTAGCCGAGCGATGCGGCAAAGTTTTCGAGGAACGATCCGCACCCAGACGAGCAAGCCTCGTTGAGCAGAATCGTGTCGACGGCGCCGTCCTTGAGGCGTATGCACTTCATGTCCTGGCCGCCTATATCGAGCACGCAGTCGACGTTCGGCGAGAAGAACGACGCAGCCTCGCAGTGCGCGACCGTTTCGACCTCGCCCATGTCGAGCCCGAACGCCGATTTGAGCAGCGCTTCGCCGTAGCCGGTCGAGCACGAGTACGCGATACGCGCCGTCTTCGGTATGCGCTCCGACAACTCCTTCATCGCGCGTATCGCCGTCTTGACGGGGCTGCCCTGATTGTTCGCATAGAATGAATAGAGAAGCTCGCCGGAGCTGCCTATGAGCGCTAACTTTGTCGTCGTCGATCCCGCGTCGATGCCGAGAAAGCAGTCGCCGGAGTAGTCCTCGAGACGCGCTCTGCCGACGACGGCGCGGCTGTGGCGCGCGATGAACTCGTCGTATTCGCGCCTGTTGCCGAACAGCGGCGGCAGACGCTTTATCTCGTATGCGAGCGTGACGCCGCATTCGAGCTTCGATATAATATCCGTTATATCCGATACCTCGGCGTCGCGCGCGTTCATCGACGCGCCGAGCGCGGCGAACAGATGCGAGCCCTCCGGGCATATCGCCGTTTCGTCCGTCAGATGGAGCGTGCGCACGAACGCGGCGCGAAGCTGCGGCAGAAAGTGGAGCGGTCCGCCGAGGAACGCGACGTGACCGCGTATCGGCTTGCCGCACGCGAGTCCCGATATAGTCTGATTGACGACGGCGTTGAATATCGACGCCGCAAGGTCGGCGGTGCTCGCGCCTTCGTTTACGAGCGCCTGAATGTCCGTCTTGGCAAACACGCCGCAGCGCGCCGCTATCGGGTAGATCTCGCGGTAATTCTCCGCCGCGCGGTCAAGTCCCGACGCGTCCGTCTGCAAAAGCGACGCCATCTGGTCGATGAACGCGCCCGTGCCTCCGGCGCAGACGCCGTTCATGCGCTCCTCGAGCCCGCCCGTGAAATATATTATCTTCGCGTCCTCGCCGCCGAGCTCGATTGCGACGTCGGTCTGCGGCGCCTTTGATTTCAGCGCCTCCGCGACGGCGACGACCTCCTGCACAAAGCCGACGCCGAGCGCCGACGACAGATTTATCGAGCCGGAGCCCGTCATGCGCATGCGCGCAGACGTGATGCCCGTCGCCATCGAGAACTCGCGCAAAAGCTCAGCCATTACCTCCTGCGTGTGCGACTTGTGCCTGCGGTAATCGCTGTATAATATAGTGCCGTTTTCGTCGGCAGCGACGATCTTTATCGTCGTCGAGCCTATGTCTATGCCTATCCTTATATCCGAACCGTGTTTCTTTTCCGTCATGATTATGTATGCTTACTCCGCTTTTTCGGTAACTATTTCTTTTATTCGGCGCGACGTCTCGACGAACCGTTCTATCTCGTCGAGCCCGAGACTGTCGATTATTTTGCCGACGACGTCCTCGACCTCCGTCATCGTGCGGCGCACGGCGGCGGCTCCTACGTCGGTGAGACGTATGCACGTCCTGCGCGCGTCAACGGGGTCGACGTTGCGCTCGACGAGTCCGCGCACAACTGCCTTTCGCACGAGGACTGCGACGCGGGCAGTGCTGACGCCCATCTTCTCCGTTATCTCGCCGGACGAAACGTCGCGTCCTGCTTCATATAAAAGACGAAGCATACAGTCGATGCCGACGCTGCTTCCGTCGCATATTTTGAAAAAAAAGTCCGGCTTACATTCATCGAGCCGTTTTATTATCATCTCGACGTCTTCACGACGAGCCATTTTTCCCACCTCGCGGCGCGTGTTTTCTAACGAGGTTAGATTATAGCACTTTTGCGCGCAAAAGTCAATAAACAAAAGGAAAAAAGCGACGGGGACATTGTATGAAAATCTTGTCGATATGACTATATTGTCTCGGCTCATATAAAAGCGCGACGTGATTTGGAAAATGATGTATTATCCCCGCATAAAATTCATTTTTCCAAATATAATATCATATCTTAAACAACTCGGCGAAGCCGGCGCCTCTGCGAGGCGCGCGGAGTCGGAGACGAGCACCGAACGACACGTACAGATAATAAATTAACGCACAGATAAACGATACAGTATGTAAAATGTAAAAAATCCCCGCACAAGTTTTCGATACGGCAACTCAAACCCAAGTCAATAAAAAGTTTTGAAAAGAGCGCGAGAGAAACTTTTTCAAAAGTTTCTCTCGCACAAAACTCTTTCACACGCCATTCTGCAATTTTTCTTTCTCCCACTTGCAAAATCGCGCGCTTTGTGGTATACTTATGTAAATTTTTGCATCGGAGGCTACGATATGGCAGTCATTATCCCCGAGGGGTATACATCGGCGCTGTCCCTGCGCCAGACGCAGGAGGCGATAAAAAAGATAAAGGATTTCTTCGAGCGCGACCTCGCCGTCCAGCTCAGACTGACGCGGGTCACGGCCCCGCTGTTCGTCGATGAGAAAAGCGGTCTCAACGATAACCTGAACGGCTACGAGCGTCCCGTCGGCTTCGAGCTGCCGGGCGGAGAGTCGATGCAGATCGTGCATTCGCTCGCAAAGTGGAAGCGCATGGCGCTCGGTCAGTACGGCTTCGGCGTCGGCGAGGGTCTCTACACCGATATGAACGCCATCCGCCGCGACGAGGAAACGGACAATATCCACTCCATCTTCGTCGACCAGTGGGACTGGGAGGCAGTCGTCACGCGTGAGGAGCGCAACTTCACGACGCTCCGCCGCTACGTCAAGCGCATATACCGCTCGCTCCGCCACACCGAAAACTACATAGCGACCGAGTACGACTTCATCGACAGATTCCTCCCCGAGGACATTACGTTCATCTCGTCGCGCGAGCTCGAGAAAAAATACCCGACGCTCACGCCGAAGGAGAGGGAGTACAGAGCCGTGCGCGAGTTCGGCGCCGTGTTCGTCGAAGGCATCGGCGGCGCGCTGTCGAACGGCAAACCGCACGACGGCAGAGCGCCCGACTACGACGACTGGGAGCTCAACGGCGATATACTCGTCTACTATCCCGTCCTCGATATGGCGTACGAGATCTCGAGCATGGGCGTGCGCGTCGACGAGGAGTCGCTGCGCCGTCAGCTAAAAATAAGCGGCTGCGAGGAGAGGGCGGAGCTGCCGTTCCACCGCGCGCTGCTCGACGGCAAGCTGCCGTATACGATCGGCGGCGGCATCGGTCAGAGCCGCATATGCATGTTCTTTTTGCGCAAGGCGCACATCGGCGAGGTGCAGTCCTCGTACTGGTCGCCGGCAGACAGGGAAGAGTGCGCGAAGGGCGGCATCGTGCTTCTGTGAGTTAAGGCGGGTGGAGTCGAACCGCAACGGGGAACATTACGCAGCATAACAAAAACGTCCGCAGAGCGGACGTTTTCGTTATGCCGTTGGCGTGAGCTTGCGACAGCGGAAACGGCGCGACGTTTCCGCCGCATAGAAAAAGCATCCACTCTGTGGATGCCTTTTCTATGCGGGAAACGGGACTTGAACCCGTACGGTGTGAACCACACGCCCCTCAAACGTGCGCGTCTGCCAGTTCCGCC
>CANPXS010000137.1 GCA_947586625.1 uncultured Clostridia bacterium
AACCACATTATGCTGATAATGTGGTCTTTATTTTTGTGAAAATCAGCTTGTTTACCACAATTTCGACACGCTCACGGACTTCTTCTTCTGTCGTTTTGACGTAAATTTTCGTCGTGTTAATACTGCTGTGACCAAGCAGCGCGGCAAGCTGAACGATATCGTGCGTCTCCGCGTAAAATGTCCGCGCAAAAAGCTTGCGAAGATTGTGCGGGAATACCTTACTCGGCGCAACGTTCGCTTTGGCGCAGAGCCTCTTCATCTGCTTCCAAATTGCACATCTGTCGAGCGGTCTGCCGCCTCGCGTGCGGAATATAGGACCGGATTCGATTCTGTTTTCCTTTATATACTTCATCACCTCTCGCTTCAATTCATCCGCCACGATCACGCGGCGGTTTTTCTTTTTGCAGCGCACCGTCACGCGCACTTTATCGAGCTTCGAGCAAAACGACTCGACAGTAAAATATTTCACCTCAGACACACGTATACCCGTCGAAAAGATCACAAGCAATAAGAGATGCAGCCGCCGGTCCCCCTTCGCCGCGTCGAGCAAACGCTCGCACTCGTCCTGCGTCAGATTCTTTTCCTCGGGATTGAACGGCAGCTCTTGTATCCTAAGATTTGACACGGCACAATCCGATCGTCCGACGAACTTCAACAGCGCGCGGATCGACGATATCATCGAGTTTATGCTCGAATCGGCGAATTTCCCGCACTCCATGAGGTGCACCTTATACGCGAGCGCCCTCTCCTTCGACAACGGCTCACCTCTCAAAAATGCTGCAAATGCGCTGACATCTCGGATGTATTTGTCAACGGTGAATTCCGATTTTTCCTCAAATATCAGATACGAACGGAACGAAGCTATAACTTCTGCTGTGATGTACGTTTCTGTTTTATCATTTATCATTGGTCGACACTCCTTTGTATTTTGATTTTCCGCACAAGTGCGGTCAGCTATATTTTAGCGAAAAAATGAACCGTTCTCAAATCAAAACCCCGCACGATCAACACGACCGTACGGGGATTTGTATTTATTCTGTTGTTCGTTTTGTCAACGCAAATTATGCCTATTTTGTCCGCTTTACGCCATGACACGACCAAATCAGCACTTCATTCAACCGTCTTCGTCAATTCCACCGACGCAAAAATCCTCGACCACATCCTGCAAATGACACAGCGACAGCTTGAGTTCGTTGCAAAGTCTGACAAGTTTCTCGACTGAACGGCGGTCAGACGATAAATCAACAAAAGACTGCAAAATGATCTCGACACCGTCATTCATAGTAACGGCGGCGATACCGTAACATGTACGGTGCTCCAATCTGCTTTCAAGCAGGACATAATGAAATCTCATACATTTCCCTCCATATTAATTTATTTTACGACAAAAATGTCGAAATGTATTGCTTTCATTTTTCAAACGGTTGTCAAACGCTCTGTCATTTGAAAACAGAATTAGAAACTGCTCGGTTTTTTATTTCAACAAGAGAATTAACAAAACAGGTCTTTTTGTTTCACACTTACAAAACTGTATATCGTAAGCTATACATAACTTGCAGGCAACATTTGAATTACTCTCTCACTTACAATATGACATATTATTCCAAAATTTATATCAAAATCAGGAATTTTCTACTATTAGCACAATTTTTTATAAAAATCTCGTAAGCAAAAAACTTTTAGTGTCAAAACCACCGGCACTGCCGGTGGTTTTCTGTTTCATAAAAAAAGGCTGCCCCCATAAAGAGAGCAGCCTCAAATCGAGAAAAAATCAGTCATTCGGATGGCATACGATGTAAACAGCAGATAAACATTCTTCTTTATAATAATCACATTTGCTGCATGTCTGAACATGATATAGTTCTTTCAGACATCTTGGAGAATATGTTTTTGCCTTATGCGTAATAACTGTAACCGAGGACGTAGTAATGTCATGTCCAAACAGCCAGCATAACGACATAGGCTCGACTTCATTATCATTATCATTATCATTATCATTTTCATTTTCATTATCGCCATATACTATGCGATCAGCTATTTTTTTACATAATAGCTCGTCATCAGATGACGAACCGTCAAAAATGACAGTAATGCCTTCATCCTCATATTCCATTCTGATTTCTCGGCTTGAATCGGCAAACACAATGTTCATTGTCACTATAAGGCATATAATGACAATTGCCGCCGTGTAAATTTTTCTCATTTGCTAATCCTCCGGTTTCATGCAACTAAGTATTCTTGTGATCTTATCTTTTGAAGTCGATGTGATGTAATATACATTTGAGCCGTATACCGTTACGGAGCTGTATACGCCGTTTTCTTCGGAAATATACGATGTGATCCCGTTATATACTGTCACTTCTGAGCGTGTGATGACCTCGTCGATATCAATGATACTGCAATTTTCAATTTCCATAGAAATGCTTTTATCCGCAAAAAATACAGTAATCTCCGTAGCGCTCTCATTTTTCACAATTTCAAGCTCTGACAGCGCCATTTCGGAGGGAAGACCATCGGGCAGGATCAAGTTCATTTCTTGCAGTTCTGTCGAATGAAGCAGTTCATCAACAGTCGAATAATTCGTAAAAGTTCCGTTATATATAAACGTGACTCCGGCCATATCTGTGTGATGCCCGGTTTTATCCGCCATTACTTCGTAAATATAATTCTTTACAGACGGAACAAAAGCGTATGTGGTGATCATACCGATAAGCATAACGACAACTAAACATGCGGCCGCAAGTGCGACTCGTCGTATTGATTTGGTCCTGAGTTTATGAACCGAATCAGCTCGATAGTCGCTCTTTTTCATTATCTTTTCAAGCCGCTTTTTTAGTTCTTCCTCAGAAACTCCGCTGCCGTCATTTAAGCATACCAAGGTTTTTTCACACTCATCAATAAGCTCTAAATCGACCTCATCGTCCGGTTTCGATACTTCGCGATGTATAACTTCGCATATCCATTCAGATATCAGCTCTTCGTTTAATACATCATTGTCATCCTGAATCATAAAACCACCTTTTGAAATCTGTCATAACAAAACACCTCCTATATTACCTATATGGCATTTTTATCATGACTTTATATCAAGATTTGAAAAATTTTTTTATTTAAAGACATCTTTTTTCTTTTTTTTCGATTTTTTTGCGTATTCTTGCCATCTGTAAATAAACGACAGATATACTTCTTCCGAGTTCCACCGCCGCTTCTTTATAATCGTGCTGCTTTATTACGATCTCGTTGAATGTTTCCCATTCACCCGGCGGCAACATTTCTTTTATTCTGTCAACATATATATCAAATTTGATTTTTTCAAATGCTATTTTAAGTTCGTCTCCGACTTCATCTTCAAGCTCTCTGATATGATCGTCAATATCCTCTATCACCGGAGTATGCGTCTTTCTCCGTTCGCGAATGATATTATCTATCGCCGAGAAGATCCATTTCTTTCTTCTGATCCTGTCAAGAGCAGAACACCTGTCCCATGCGCGCCACATTCTGACGAACGCTTCGTCTACGATCTCGTCCGCGTCTTCATTCTTTTGACCGCAAGATTTACAATAATAGAGCATTGTCCCATAGGTGCTTATGTAGAACTGTTCAAAATCTTTGTCTTTTTCGTCCATATGGTCACCTGACCGCATTTATTTCATATATTAATGATACATTATTCAAAGTTAAAAATCAATATAGGAAGCATATGCACACCCTGCTTTCGTTATATTCTCCAAAAGTTTACCTTTTGGCAATTATTTCGATGTGCTATATCACTGTATTTTATATGTCAATATATGTATTTCAAAATAGTAAAATGAGCTATAATAAGGCATTATTCCCAATATAATACAGTTTTTCTCACGATGTCAAAAGGTAAACTTTTTGAAACCGATTTACTGTTTGAGAGATAGATTATACTCCCTCAGCCGCCTGTAAAACGTGGACCTGCTCATGCCGAGTTCTACAAGAATATCGCTTAGCAAGGCCCCGTTTTTCGTCCATCTTTGTACATGATCTCCGAAATCGGGCGGCGCTTCTTTCGGCGGTCGACCGAATCTCACTCCGCGCAGTTTTGCAGCCGCGATACCCTCGGCTTGACGCTTGCGGATGTTTTCGCGCTCATTCTGCGCCACAAACGAAAGAAGCTGCAAAACAATATCGCTGATGAATGTCCCGAGAAGATTCTTTTCGCGCCGCGTATCAAGCAGGGGCATGTCGATCACGACAACGTCGCATTTCTTTTCCTTCGTGATGATGCGCCACTGATTCTGTATTTCCTCATAGTTGCGTCCAAG
>CANPXS010000138.1 GCA_947586625.1 uncultured Clostridia bacterium
GCGAGCCGAGCCACAGCCTGTCCGGCATATACGCCATCGTCCATGAATGCGCCATCGGGTATATCATCGCCGCCATTATAGACGCGAGCGAAACGTATTTGAATCCGATAAGAACGATTATGAATACGGCGAGGATTATTAGGAACGCGAGCGGGTCGAGCAGAAGTATCATCATGCCAGCGCATACAATGCCCTTGCCGCCCTTGAACTTGTAATAGAGTGGGAATATATGTCCGACGACGCACATGAAGCACGCGAAATACGCGCCGCGTATGCCGAATATGAGCGTGCCGACTATATATGCGATAAGCGTTTTTGCCGCATCTCCCGCGAGCGTCACGCCCGCCGAACCCGCGCCGTACGTGCGCAGCACGTTCGTCATGCCCGCGTTGCCGCTGCCGCTCGACCGTATATCAGCGCCGTATTTGACGCGCGACAGAATTATCGCCGTGTTAATGCTTCCGAGCAGATACCCTGCCACTATGCATACGACGAATCCGCCGATATAGAGCGCTCCGAACAGCGTCGTTGGCAAGTCGGAGCCGTCAATGAGGCGGAACCCGATAAAACCGTCGTGCATGATATCGCCGCCCGTCGTGCCAATTTTGCTCCAGTCCGCGTTCTCGGTCCCGAGCGCGGCGCTGCCGACGTAGACGTCGCGTATGCTGCTGTCGGCGCGGAACCTGTAAACGGGACTATCGTCGGCAGCGCTCCTGACCTCGACCTCTTTGAGCGTGCCCTTGAAGCCGGAATCGACGACGAGCTCATACAGCCGTTCGGCGTCGCCGTCGTCAAGTCCCGTCGCCTCTTTTATTATCGGGACTGCCGACTCCGAGCCGCCGCCCCCGCCACAGGCGACCAGCGAAAACGTAAAAGTCAAAAGCAGTAAAAGAACGCAAATGCGCTTCATATACGTCACCCCGAACCTAATCCTTTTCTTCCCCGCGCTCGCGTATCGTCAGCTTTATCGGCGTGCCCGCAAAGCCGAACGTCTCGCGCAGATTGTTTTCGATATAGCGCTGATATGAGTAGTGGAACAGTTCCGCGCGGTTGCAGAATATGACGAACGTCGGCGGTGCGACCGCGACCTGCGTGATATAATATATCTTCAACCGTCTGCCCTTGTCCGACGGCGGCTGTACGCGCATAGTCACGTCCGAAAGCATATCGTTGAGCAGCCCCGTCGTGATGCGCGTATTTGCGGCTTCATGAACTTTGTTTATCTGCTCGAACAGTCCCGACACGCGCTGACCGGTCTTTGCCGAGATGAAATGTATCGGCGCGTATGTCATATATGCGAGAGCGGTGCGGATATCGTTCGTAAACTTTTTGACGGTGTCGTTATCCTTTTCTACCGCGTCCCACTTGTTGACGGCGATTATGCACGCCTTGCCCGCGTCGTGCGCGATGCCCGCGATCTTCTCGTCCTGCTCCGTTATACCCCCTGCGCCGTCGATCAGCATTATGCAAACATCGGCGCGTTCGACCGCCATCTGCGCGCGCAGGACGCTGTATTTTTCAATTCTGTCGTTTACCTTGCTCTTGCGTCGTATGCCAGCTGTGTCGATGAAATTATACCGTCCGAACTCATTTTCGACGACGGAGTCGACGGCGTCTCGCGTCGTACCTGCTATCTCGGATACGATGTGACGCTCCTCGCCGAGCATTTTGTTGACGAGCGACGATTTGCCCGCGTTCGGCTTGCCGATAACGGCGACGTTTATCACGTCCCCGTCCTCGCCTTCGTCCGAATCATCGGGCAGCGCGTCTATAACGGCATCGAGCAGGTCGCCCGAGCCGCTTCCGTGCAGTGACGACACCGCAATAGGGTCCGTATCGAACCCGAGCTCGTAGAACTCGTAGAACTCCTCTTCGACGTCTCCTATCCTGTCCGCCTTGTTGACGCAAACGACGACGGGCTTGCACGACTTTCGCAGCATTGTCGCGATGTCTCTGTCGTCGGCGACAAGACCCGTGCGGATATCGCACATGAATATGATTACGTCGGCAGTATCTATCGCGACCTGCGCCTGCTCGCGCATCTTTGAAAGTATCACATCGTCCGTTTTCGGCTCAATTCCGCCCGTGTCGACAATAACGAGCCTTCGCCCGCGCCACTCTGTCTCGCCGTATATGCGGTCGCGCGTGACGCCGGGCGTGTCCTCGACGATGGCACGGCGCTCGCCGATCAGTTTATTGAAAAGCGTGCTCTTGCCGACGTTCGGTCTGCCGACAATGGCGATTATAGGTTTAGACATTATAAACTCAACTCTCTTTCAGTTCTGCGGCACATATATCGCGCCCGACAGCGACGACTGTGATGTTTCGAAAAGCGCGTATCCGCCGAGCGAATATACAAGCTCGACCGCGATGCCGAAGTTGTCCTTTGTATAATATACCTCCGGGTATATGCCGTATTCGACGTGATATTCCATTATCATGTCCTCATACGACATCTCATCGAGCAGCCCGTCCTGACTGTACATGGGGAAAAATTTGCCGCTTGTAAAGCTGCTCTTAACAGCGTCAAAATCCTTTATCAGGTCGCTGCCCGTCATGAGCTTTTTTGACTTTATGTCATAATTGAGCGCGTACACAAAGTATTCGGGGTGCGACGCGTCGCCGACATAGCTGTACCCGGACACTACGAGCGAAATAAACGACTTTGTACACAGCTTGACCGACGTATCCTCGACAGTATAGTTCACCTCGCCGCCCGCCATGCCGATCAGAGCCTCGCGGCGACGTTCGTCCATCTCGTCGCGCAAAAGTCCCGTTACCGTATCGGCGCCGTCTATACCGCTTACTGTCGGATATATCATCGTCACATGCGCGCCGTTATCGTCGTACGACGATTTTTTTGTCGTTATATTCACACCCGACGCGGGCGAAGCTGTCGTTTCACCACTATTTGTGTCACTCACACCCGACGTGCCGGGTGCTCCCGCCGTGTCGGGGGCGCTTGTATCAGAACCGGACGACGTGCCGCCCGTCGACGGCACGACGCCCGACTGCGGAGTTGTTTCAACGCCGTCTGTCACATTCGGCACATTCGCCGTACCGTCCGTACCGGAAGATAACGACGTGCCCGAGCCCGACTGTGCGCTGCCGTCACCTGTGCCGGTATCGCTCGTTTCCTGTCTTTTGCCGCCCGCCATTATCGCTACAAGTATTATGCAGACTGCGCATGCCGCTATACATATACCGAGCAGCGGTACAAACGACGACTCGTTTTTATGGGCGCTTTTCTTCCCGCCCGTGGTACTGTTACGCTTCTGTGCCAAAGTATTCACCTTCCTTTTTGTCGGGATCGTCGCAGCCGATCACCGCAGATATAAATTCGGACGGAGACGTCCCGGTCGTTCTGACATTCACGCCGAGCTGCTCCGACAGCCACTCCGGCGTGTGCCCGCAGAGGAACAGATCGCCCTCCGCCCTCAGCGTCGAGGACGGTATCAAAAGCTCGTCCCCGAGATCTTTGTCTGCAAGCTGCTCCGCCATGTCGACGCCCGTGAGCAGTCCCGCAACGGTCACCTCGCCGCCGAAGAAATTGTTCTTTATCGTATACACGTTACATTCGAGATTATAGCACACACATCGCAGCTTTTCAACCGCGGCTTTTATAAACTGCGCCGATGCCTCCCCCGTTGCGATAGAAACACGGCGCATCTTTTGCGGGTCGAAATCGTATGTGTCGATGAACTCAAGCTCCGCGTCTATATCGTCGAGAAACGAGCGTATCATGCCGACGCCGTTTTCGACCTGATCGTACGCACCGTAATATTCGGAGGACGGCAGCGGCAGTCCCGCTTTGATGTAGAGCTCGTCCGACACATAGAAAATGCGCGCGCCGTACTTTTCCTCGCACATGGAACCGAAATCGTCGACGAGACGCACTATGTCTGCACACTCGGACTCCGTGAACGGTTCGAGAGGATAAAGACCGTCGCGGTGCCCCGTCAACCCTGCAGGCACGACTGACACGCTCGTGACGCCCGGGTACATGTACGACAGATCGGTCATAGTGCGCCGCAGCGCGTCGCCGTCGTTGATGC
>CANPXS010000139.1 GCA_947586625.1 uncultured Clostridia bacterium
GCGCGGCAGTGATCCTCAACGTAGAGCCAATCCCGCACATTCTCGCCGTTGCCGTAAATAGGCAACGGCTTGTCGTTTAAGCAGTTGGCGATCATCAACGGTATCAACTTTTCCGTGAATTGATACGGTCCGTAGTTGTTCGAGCAGCGCGAGATCGTCACATTCAACCCGTATGTGCGGTGATATGCGAGCACGAGCAGATCGGCGGAAGCCTTTGACGCACTGTAGGGGCTGGACGCATGAAGCGGTGCTTCTTCGGTTAAGAACAGGTCGGGTCTGTCGAGCGGCAGATCGCCGTAAACTTCATCAGTGCTGACCTGATGATAACGCGTGATGCCGTATTTGAGGCACGCATCAATCAGCACCTGCGTGCCGAGGATGTTCGTTTGAAGGAATATCTCCGGATTCTCGATGCTTCTGTCAACGTGTGACTCCGCCGCGAAGTTTACGACGATGTCGGGGTGTTCCTCCTCGAACAGTTTGTAAATTCCCTCGCGGTCACAGATGTCGAGCTTCACAAATCGGAAATTCGGCTTATCCATGACGGACGCCAGCGTTGACAGATTGCCCGCGTATGTGAGTTTATCGAGGCAAACGATGCGGTAGTCCGGGTGCGCCGACATCATGTGAAATATGAAGTTTGAGCCGATGAATCCGGCGCCTCCGGTGACAATTATCGTCATGACTGTTTCCCCTTTACGAACACGGGCAGATACTGCCGTGTTCTTTCATTTTATACCTTTCTTACCTGCTCCGTTGTGACAACTCCACCCGCCTTTGCATTTCTTTCGTTGAAATCGTATCAAGTCACAACATTCCTCTCCCCATCAGTGTAACACAAAGCTGACCGCAACGCAAGCATCGTCATCTATCGCAAATCTGCTTTTTTTCAACTACATATTATCTCCATGGAGCCCGGAGCGACGCACTCCGGACGAACGAAATCTTATCTTAAATCCATGGAGGTAAATCAACATGTCAGAACAAACAACAGCGTCAACGATCCGAGTATGCTCGGTATGCGGTGCGGTAGTCGGGGACGACCAAGCTGTATACGTCTACGGCGCCGCCTACTGCCCCGACTGCGCCGCACGGTACACGACGGTCTGCGCCCACTGCGGAGTACGCATCTGTTACAGCGACAACGCGGGTACCGACAGCTTCCCGCTATGTCAGGACTGCTACGACGACTACTACACCAACTGCGACCGCTGCGGCGTGCTCCTTCATCGCGACGAAGCCTATTACGGCAGTGACGATGACGCCTATTGCAGCGACTGCTACCACCGCCGGTACTGCGGCGGCATCGAGGATTACTACTACAAGCCCGAGCCCATCTTCTACGGCTCGGGCGACCGCTATTTCGGGGTAGAGCTCGAAGTAGACAAAGCCGGCGAGGACAGCGGCAACGCGAACGAGATCGCCGACATCGCAAACAGAAACGAGGTCCGCGTATACTGCAAGCATGACGGCTCCCTCGATGACGGCTTTGAGATAGTGTCGCATCCGATGACGCTCGACTATCACGAACACGAGATGCCGTGGGCAGATATGCTTGAAAGGCTGCGGGGTATGGGATACCTCTCGCATCTCGCATCTACATGCGGACTTCACGTCCATGTAAACAGAACATCTCTCGGAGATACAACGGAAGAGCAGGACACGACGATAGCGCGTGTCCTGTTTTTCTTCGAAAAGTTCTGGAATGAGCTGCTCAAGTTCTCACGCCGAACATCACGTCAGCTCGACAAGTGGGCGGCACGGTACGGATACAAGGATCACCCGAAAGAAATGCTCGAACACGTAAAGAAGGGAACGTCTCTCGGTCGTTACTACTGCGTCAATCTTCAGAATGAATCAACGATAGAGTTCCGTATCTTCAGAGGTACTCTCCGCTACAACACATTTATAGCTACCGTGCAGCTCGTAAACCGTATATGCGACGTCGCCGTGATGCTGACGGACGAGGAGATGCGCTCTCTCGCATGGACGACATTCGTCGAGCACTGCACCGAGCCGGAGCTTGTCCGTTACCTCAAGGAGCGTCGGCTATACGTCAATGATCCTGTCGAAGCTATGGAGGAGGCGTGAGTATGTGCTGCTTATTCGGATTCATTGACTATTCACATTCTCTCTCCGCAGGGGAGAAGAACCGCCTCATAAACTCGCTCGCACGTGCAAGCGAAGCCAGAGGCACAGATGCTGCCGGTATCGCATACAACAGTCACGGTCATCTCACAGTATACAAACGCCCTCTCCCGGCTCATGAAATGAAGTTCCGTATCCCCGAAAACGTCGATGTCGTTATTGGTCACACACGTCTTACGACACAGGGGGACGAAAAGTTCAACGCAAACAACCACCCATTCAAAGGCATGGCAGGGACATCACAGTTTGCACTTGCACATAACGGCGTACTGTATAACGACGAAATGATCCGACGACTTGAGCATCTGCCTAAGACTCAGATATTGACTGACTCGTATGTAGCGGTACAGCTTATCGAGAAAGAGGGCGACGTCAACTTTGATACTCTACGCAATATGGCGGAGCAACTTGAGGGCAGCTTCACGATCACCGTTATGGACGGTAGCAACAACGTATACTTCATCAAAGGCGACAACCCGATGTGCATCGCGCACTTGCCGAAGATAGGAGCTTATGTCTACGCTTCGACAGAGGAGATCCTGCTTGACGGCATAAAGCGGTCTCGCCTCGATCTCGGCGAACGCATAAAGGTACAGCTCGTATGCGGCGAGATCATGCGTATAGACAATCACGGCAAGCGGGAGACCGAACGCTTCGATACGGACAACCTCTTCTTCGGCAGCAGCTACTACCGATTCAATTACGGTACAGCATACAGTCCAAGCTCAAAGCACAAGAAGTCATCTGATACCGACGCATATGTAGCTGACCTCAAGTGCACTGCTACGTATCTCGGCTACTCGCCGTCGTTCGTCGATTACCTGATGCGTGAGGGATATTCATTCATGGACATCGAGGAGGTGCTGTATGACGAATCATACCGTTAGGGTCCGTCTCCAAAGTGGCACATGCCAAAATATCAAAATCGACTCTATTGGCACACTTTTTCGTTATGCCAATAGGGTATACTCTAAAGACACAGACATTACATATACGGGGGTGATCGAATGAAGGTCGGGTACATACGTGTAAGTACAGCAGAGCAGAACACAGCAAGGCAGGAGGTCCTTATGCAGACGCTCGGGGTCGATGCTGTCTATATCGACAGGATGAGCGGCAAGTCTACGGACAGGCCCGAACTCCAGCGCATGATGAGCTTTGTACGTGAGGGCGACACAGTCATAGTCGAGTCGATATCACGGTTCGCACGCAATACGCGAGACCTGCTTGATCTTATCGAGAAGCTTACAGAGCGTAATGTCGAGTTCATGTCCAAGAAGGAGTCGATCGACACTACTACGCCGACGGGAAAATTCATGCTGACCGTGTTCGGTGCTGTCGCCGAGCTTGAGAGGTCATACATATTGCAGCGTCAGCGCGAGGGTATCGAGATCGCAAAGGAGCGCCATATATACAAAGGTAGGAAACCTATCGAGCGCTTCGACTTCGGACCTGTCGTGTCACTTTGGCGAAACGGGAGTATCACAGCTGTTGAGGCAATGCGACGGCTTAACATGTCGCCGAGTACATTCTATAGAAAGGTCAGACGGGAGGTGAAATCATGACAGAGGCAATTATCATCGTCATCGGCTTTGCGGTTATGCTTGCCGCGATCGCTGTGACCGAGCTTTTTACAGAGCGGTCAAAATGACGGTTACGGTGTCGGCGATCCTCGAGCTACTTGCCGAGGGTGCCGCACTCGCTATAGCGGTGTGGCTGACGTGGCTTGAGCGTGACAAAGTCAAGACCACCGGTTCAACCGGTGGCTTGCACTGCCCCTATAAGGGGCTATTACCGGCTTAGCCCCTATAAGGG
>CANPXS010000140.1 GCA_947586625.1 uncultured Clostridia bacterium
CCTGCATTTCGCACAGTGGTTCCGCGTCGTTGAGCTTATGGGATATCCGTGGTACGACAGGCTCGTTCATGTGCCGTACGGCATGGTGTCCATCGGCGGCGAGAAATTAGCAACTCGTACCGGCAACGTGATACTTCTCAAGGATCTGCTCAACACGGCGATAGAGAAAGTGTCGGATATTATTACAGAGAAAAATCCGACGCTGTCGGGCGAGGAAAAGGCAGCGACTGCCGAAGCAGTCGGTGTAGGAGCAGTCGTTTTCCACTATCTTCTCAACAATCGTATGCGCGACATGAACTTTATAATGGAAGATGCGCTAAACTTCGACGGCAACACGGGTCCGTATGCGATGTACACCTATGCGCGCACATGCAGCATCATGCGCAAAGCGGAGGCTGACGGTATCGAGCCGAAAGCGGGTACGACGACGGACGAGTCCGAGCGACTGTTGCTTCTGACACTGTCGCGTTTCGGCGAGGTCGTCGACGACGCCGTACACGACTACGAGCCGTCGCTCGTGACGCGTTTCATCCTCGACGTTTGCACCGATTTCAACAAATTCTATCATGACTGCCCGATACTGTCGGCGCAGGACGAGGACGTCAGAGCGACGAGACTGGCGATCTGCCGCGCGGTCAATTCCGTGCTCGGGCGCGCGCTCGATTTGATATGCATAAAGAAGACGGAAAAGATCTGAGTTTACAATAAATCTATAAGTATAAAACGGAGGAACAAGATGTCCGGACACAGCAAATGGAAAAACATAATGCACAAGAAGGAGAAGACCGACGCGCAGCGCGCGAAGGTATTCACCAAGATCGGTAAGGAGATAGCGATAGCGGTCCGTGAGGGCGGAGCAGATCCCGTATCGAACGGAAAGCTGCGCGACCTCATCGCGAAGGCGAAGGCGAACAACGTCCCGAACGACAACATTGAGCGCACGCTGAAGAAAGCGGCGGGCGGCGACGGCGCCGTATACGAGGAGGTCACGTACGAGGGTTACGGACCGTCGGGCGTCGCCGTGATTGTCGAGACAGCGACCGACAACCGCAACCGCACCGCGTCCGATGTGCGTCATTACTTCGATAAATACGGCGGAAACATGGGAACGACGGGGTGCGTGTCGTACATGTTCACGAGCCGCGGACTTATCGTCGTCGCTAAGGAGATAGAGCCCGACGCGAAAGCGCCGCGCGGTACGAAGCCGAAGCCTGTGTCCGAGGATCAGCTCATGGAGGATGCGCTCGAAGCTGGCGCGACCGATTTCGTCGCAGATGACGAGTGTTTTGAGATAAGCACCGAGGAGAACGACCTTACGTTCGTGCGTGAGACGCTCGAGGCGAAGGGGTATCCGATAGTCTCCGCTGACCGCGAGATGGTGCCGACGAGCTATGTCACGCTCGATAACGAGGACGATATCAAGAATATGTCTACGCTGCTCGAAATGCTCGAGGACAACGACGACGTCTCCGAAGTATGGCATAACTGGGAGAACGATGAAGAATAACGAACTTTTGCGGGGAAGGAACTTTTTGAAAAAAGTTCCTTCCCCGCACCCCATCTTCAAAAATTTTTATAAAAATTCTTGAAAAGAGCGAGGTGCAGGAGCGAAAGGAAGAAGGGGCATACGCCCCTTCTTCTGCTTTTTCGCTCCGCGAAAAAGCTAACTTCATTCTAAGAAGTTTTCTCCCCCGACACCTATGTTTTCAAGGACTTTTACCACTTTATTTTTGAAAAGTTTTGAGGATAGGGGTTCGGGGGAAGTAACTTTTTCAAAAGTTACTTCCCCCGAAAAAATTATAATAATTATTGACTCATGCGGGACATCTGGCGCTGAGCCATGACAAGACCGTAGTATATGCCGCGGCGGCGCATGAGCTCGTCGTGCGTGCCGACCTCGGCGACGGTGCCCTTGTCAAGAACTATCAGCTTTGTCGCGTTGCGCAGCGTCGACAGACGGTGCGCGATGGCGAGAGTCGTGCGGTTTTGCGACAGTATCTGAAGCGCGTCCTGTATCTGCTTCTCCGTCTCGGTGTCGAGCGACGCCGTCGCTTCGTCGAGGATCAGGATGCGCGGATCATGAAGCAGCGCGCGCGCTATCGCTATGCGCTGACGTTCGCCGCCCGAAAGCGTGTGCCCGCGTTCGCCGACGTGAGTGTTGTACGCGTCGGGCATCTTCATGATGAATGAGTGCGCGCCGGCCAGCTTCGCCGCGGCGAGCACCTCGTCGCGCGTCGCCGACGGCTTCGCATACGCGATGTTGTCGTATATCGTGCCGGAGAACAGGAACGTCTCCTGCAAAACGACGCCTATCTGCGAACGCAGCGACGACTGCGATATGTCGCGTATATCGACGCCGTCGATGCGTATCACGCCGTCGTCGACGTCGTACAGACGCATAACAAGGTTGATGAGCGTCGACTTGCCGACGCCGGAGCGTCCGACGATGCCGACAAAGTCGCCGGGCTCGACTGTCAGGTTGATGTTGTGCAGCACGTTATTGCCGCTGTCGTAGCCGAACGAAACGTCCTCAAACTCAATGTGACCCTTGATGTCGAGCTCCGTCGCGTCCTCCTTGTCGCTGACGTCGACGTCCTCGTCGATGATGTCGAATATCTTGACGACGCTCGTCATCGTGCGTTCATAGCGGCGCGGGAAGTTGGACAGCCAGCGCAGAGGCCCGTATATTATCGTGACGTAAGAGGTGAACTCCTGCATCTGACCGAGCGTCATAGTGCCGCCTATGATCTTGTCGCCGACATAGTAAAGTAGGAAGAACTCGCCGAGTCCCATAAGGAAGCTCATAAGCGGCGAGAACTTCGCAAAGAACGTCTCTGCCGTTATCTGCGCCTCGCACTCGTGACGCGTCGCATCGTCATAGCGCTCCATCTCGCGGTGCTCCATGCCGAACGACTTCACGACGCGTATGCCGCTGAATATGTCGTGCAGTATCGTGTTCGAGCGCGAATTCATGACCCACTGACGGTGGAACATGCGGCGCATCTTTTGATGGAATATCCTGTTCGCCATCACGACTATCGGCGCGGGGACGAGTATCACGAGCGCGAGCTTCCAGTCATAGAAGAACAGTATGCCCGCGACGGCGACGAATATCAGCACCTGCTCGAAAAAGCCGCCGATGTCGTTTTTGATGAAGTTTTGAAGCTGGTTCGTGTCGTCGGTGACGCGGTTCATCAGCTCGCCCGCCGTTCGCTTAGATATCTTCGACACCGAAAGCTGCTGTATCTTGTCGAATACCATTGAACGCAGCGCAACCGTCATGCGCGTGCCCGCCTCGATGAGCGTAAGTCCGCGCACGATGCCGATAACGCGCTGGAGAATGTTGACGCCGAGTATGGACAAAACAACCGTGACGAATCCGATAATGAACGTCTGCGTGAACGACAGCTCGTAAGCTCCGTCGACGCGTATGTAATCGTCGACGAGAATGCGGTTGAGACGCGGCGGTATAAGCTGAACTATCGACGAAACGAAGTAGAGCGCGATAGAGAAGAATATGAACGCGCGGTACGGCTTCGCTATCTGCCATATGCGGCGAAGATAACCCGATTTCGCCGTGCAGTGCGGGCATACGTGCGAGCCGGGCGGATACTTGCGCCCGCATGTCGGACACTTAACGTCCGTGTCCTCCTCGTAGGCGTAGCTGTATGTGCCGCGTTCGAGCCTGCGCGTGAGCTGCCAGATTATAGCCGCTATCGTGTCCTTGTGCGACATAGACGCGCGGCAGAGCATCATGTGCTCGCCGTTATATACGCATTCCGCGAACACGCAGCCGACGCCGTTCGTGAATACATACTCCGTTATCCCCGACGCATCGTAGTCGGCGGTGAGGCGGTCGTCCTCATAGA
>CANPXS010000141.1 GCA_947586625.1 uncultured Clostridia bacterium
GGCGCTGGGGAACGCCGGACGGGAACGGCAAAATTTTTTACACTTCTATTGCTTCTTTATCTCACACAAGCTAAGTCTCAGGGGATGAAGCAGCTCATGGCGGGCGGCGGCGTTGCCCTGATCGGTCTTACGCTTGTACCGCTGCTTTCCGGTCTGTTCACCGTTGCGTGAGAACGGCTGAAAAATCCCTGCCTCTCCCGCCTCGCGCGGGAGGGGCGGAAAGGAGGGACACCGCGCCGTGGATAAACTGATTGACGCCATATCGGAGTGGTTCAAGGAACTGCTTGTCGGCGGCATTACGGGAAACCTTTCGGGAATGTTCGACAATGTGAATCAGCGGGTCGGCGAGATAGCGGGACAGGTAGGCAAAACGCCGCAGGCGTGGAACAGTTCGATCTATTCGATGATCCGCACACTGTCGGACAATGTCGTCGTTCCGATCGCGGGACTGATCCTCGCGCTCGTCATGACGGTGGAGCTGATCCAGATGGTCACCGACCGAAACAATCTGCACGACATCGACACTTGGATATTCTTCAAGTGGATATTCAAAACCTTCTGCGCCGTTCTGCTCGTCACCAATACGTGGAACATCGTCATGGGCGTGTTCAACATCGCGCAGAACATGGTGAGCAACGCGTCCGGCGTGATCGCGGGCAGCGCGTCGATCAATATCGACGAGGTGATCGTGGATATGGAGGAACGACTCATGGAGATGGACGTCGGTCCACTGATCGGGCTATGGTTCCAGAGCCTGTTTGTCGGCATCACGATGTGGGCGCTGTCGATCTGTATCTTCATTATCGTCTACGGGCGTATGATAGAGATATATATCGTGACCTCCGTCGCGCCGATCCCGATGGCGGCGATGACGAGCCGCGAATCCGGCGGCATGGGGCAGAATTATCTGCGCTCCCTGTTCGCTCTGGCGTTCCAAGCGTTTCTCATCATCGTGTGCGTCGCGATATATGCGGCGCTCGTTCACAATATCGCCGTCGACGCCGACATCAGTTCGGCGATCTGGACTTGTATGGGATACACGGTCCTTTTGTGCTTTACGCTGTTCAAAACGGGTTCGATGGCAAAAAGCATATTTGCCGCGCATTAACGGAGGTGGACTATGGCATACGTACCCGTTCCAAAAGACTTGAACGCCGTCAAAACAAAGGCGTTATTTAACTTGACCAAGCGGCAGCTGATCTGCTTCGGCGCGGGAGCGGCGACGGCGGTCCCGCTGTTCTTTCTCTGCAAAGCCGTGATGAACACAAGCGCCGCTTCGATCATCATGATCATCGCGCTTCTGCCCTTTATGCTGCTCGCCTTGTATGAGAAAAACGGACAGCCTCTTGAGGTCGTCGCGCGCCATATCCTCCGCGTGTGTTTCCTGCGCCCGAAGCAGCGTCCCTACCGAACGCGCAATTTCTATGACGCGCTCGAAAGGCAGGATAGGCTCGACCGCGAGGTATGGCGTATTCTGAATAAAACAAAAGGAAACGGAGGTAAACCGATTGACAGCAAAAAGAAAACTCTCACGGGAGGAAAAAAGACAGATTGAACACGCCATCGCGCGGGCAAGAGAGCGCGAAAAGAACAAAATGTCCGCGCAGGATTCGATCCCGTTCGAGCGGATGTGGCCGGACGGCATCTGCCTTGTGAAGCCCGGATATTTCTCCAAAACGATCCGCTTTCAGGACATCAACTATCTGCTCAACCAGAACGAGGACAAAACCGCGATCTTTGACGGCTGGTGCGATTTCCTTAACTACTTTGACAGCTCCGTCCATTTTCAGCTTTCCTTTATGAATTTAGCGGCGGATAAGGACAGCTACGGAAAGACCGTCGTTATCGAACCGCAGGGAGACGAATTCGACGGTATCCGCGAGGAATACACGGAAATGCTCCGCGCTCAACTGGCAAAGGGCTGCAACGGACTGATCAAGACAAAATATCTGACCTTCGGCATAGAGGCGGATCATATCAAAACGGCAAAGCCCAGGCTGGAGCGTATCGAGACGGACATTATGAACAATTTCAAACGCCTCGGCGTGACGGCGGAGCCGCTCAACGGAAAAGAACGTCTTGCGGTGATGTACGGCATGTTCCACATGGACGAGCAATCTCCCTTTCTCTTTCATTGGGACTGGCTCGCGCCAAGCGGTTTGTCCGTCAAGGATTTTATCGCGCCGAGTTCCTTTTCGTTCACGAACGGAAAGACCTTCGGCATGGGGAAAAAGCTCGGCGCGGTTTCGTTCTTGCAGATCACGGCTCCGGAGTTAAACGACAGGATGCTGGCGGACTTTCTCGATATGGAATCGAATCTGATCGTGACGATGCACGTCCAGTCGGTAGACCAGACGCGGGCGATCAAGACGGTGAAACGAAAAATCACCGACTTACAGAAGATGACCATCGAGGAACAGAAAAAGGCGGTGCGCGCCGGGTATGATATGGACCTGATCCCGTCCGATCTCGCCACCTATGGCGTTGAAGCGAAGAAACTCTTACAGGAGCTGCAAAGCCGCAACGAAAGAATGTTTCTTCTGACCTTCACCGTCGTCAACATCGCCGACACCAAGCAGCAGCTTGACAACAACGTCTTTCAGGCGAGTTCCATCGCGCAGAAATACAACTGTCAGCTTGTCCGTCTTGATTTTCAGCAGGAGGACGGACTGATGAGCAGTCTCCCGCTCGGCTTCAATCAGGTGGATATTCAGCGCGGACTGACGACTTCTTCAACGGCGATCTTCATTCCCTTTATCACGCAGGAATTGTTCCAGACGGGCAAAGAAGCCCTTTACTGCGGGCTGAACGCGCTGTCCAACAACCTGATCATGGTGGATCGAAAACTCTTGAAAAACCCGAACGGCCTGATCCTCGGTACGCCCGGCTCCGGAAAATCCTTTTCCGCAAAACGCGAGATCGTGAATGTGTTCCTCGTCACAAACGACGACATCATTATCTGCGATCCCGAATCCGAATACGGCGCGCTTGTGGGCAGGCTGAACGGTCAGGTGATCGAAATCTCTCCCACCTCCACAGACTACCTGAATCCGATGGACTTGAACCTCAATTACAGCGAGGACGAAAGCCCGCTGTCGCTGAAATCGGACTTCATTTTGTCGCTCTGTGAGCTGATCGTCGGAGGGAAAGAAGGGTTGCAGCCGGTCGAGAAAACCATCATCGACCGCTGCGTCAGGCTCGTCTACCGCGATTATCTGCTCGACCCCCGCCCCGAAAAGATGCCCATCCTCGGCGACTTGTACGACGAGCTTCGACGGCAGGAGGAAAAAGAAGCGCAGTATATCGCGACGGCGCTGGAAATCTACGTTACCGGTTCGCTCAACGTATTCAATCACCGAACAAATATCGACGTACAGAATCGCATCGTCAGCTTCGACATCAAGGGACTTGGCAAACAGCTTAAAAAAATCGGGATGCTCATCGTGCAGGACGCGGTATGGAACCGGGTAACGGTAAACCGCGAGGCGCGAAAGTCCACGCGGTACTATATCGACGAGATGCACCTCCTGTTAAAAGAGGAACAGACGGCGGCCTATACGGTGGAGATATGGAAACGATTCCGAAAGTGGGGCGGCGTTCCGACGGGGATCACGCAGAATATCAAGGACCTGCTGGCCTCCCGCGAGATCGAGAACGTATTCGAGAACTCGGACTATATCTGTATGCTGAATCAGGCGTCCGGCGACCGGCAAATCCTCGCGAAACAGCTTGGCATCAGCCCGCATCAGTTGTCCTACGTCACCCACTCCGGCGAGGGCGAAGGACTGTTGTTTTACGGAAACGTGATCCTGCCGTTTGTCGACCAATT
>CANPXS010000142.1 GCA_947586625.1 uncultured Clostridia bacterium
CCGCATACAGCTTACATGACATGAATGTAATCGCTTTTGAAGTAAACGGGAACGATATTGTAATGAGAACACAATCAGGCATGGTCAAGACTACTCCCCCGTTTTCGCAGGTAGATGGGTATGTGGAGTTTCATAATGTTCAGTGGAACCACAGCTTTATTTATCTTCTGGGAGTAACAGGAAATGAAAGCACCTTTACGGGCGAAAAAATGTTTTTGAGGGATTTTATCTCAAAGGACGCCCCGTTCGGCTTTTCTGTGATGGAAGAAACTTATGGATATAACACAACGATATTCAACGGGTATCTCTCATCAAGCCGTGGACACCATGAATGTTTTATTGATATATGCCACGAAGGAGACATGGTGTTTGTGGAAAGCTGACCATTTCCCGTTTGTCGAACCGAACGCAACCGAACACCGAACAAAGACCGTTGACACACCGGCTCCCCGGTGAAAAAGCCGACGGTCTTTTATTCTGTTTTACGGGCAGCGTCATTTTAAGTCCGGATTTTTTCATGTTTTATTCAATTTACCCGTTGACTTGAAGCGCATGCGGCGATATAATATAAGTGTGGAAGAATAACATTTTACGGGTCGCAAAAACGACGCACAAAGGACCGCCGAAAGGCAAAAGGAGCATCATGGCTAAATACTACAACGAACCTTCACGCACATTCAACGAGTACCTGCTCATCCCCGGCTATTCGTCGGCGGACTGCATACCCGACAACGTATCGCTCAAAACGCCGCTCGTCAAATATAAGCGCGGCGAGCAGCCCGCGCTGTCACTCAACATTCCGATGGTATCCGCCATCATGCAGTCCGTGTCCGGCGACAAGCTCGCCATAGCTCTCGCGCAGCAGGGCGGCATGTCGTTCATTTACGGCAACCAGACTATCGAATCCGAGGCAACGATGGTCGCGCGCGTCAAGGGCCACAAGGCCGGATTTGTCGAAAGCGACTCGAATCTGCGTCCCGACAGCACGCTTTCCGACGTGCTCGCTCTCAAAGCGAAGACGGGGCACTCGACCGCCGCCGTCACCGACGACGGCACCGCGAACGGCAAGCTGCTCGGCATCGTCACCGGTCGCGACTACCGCGTGTCGCGCATGGCCCCGACCGAGCGCGACAAAACGTTCATGACGCCTCTCGATAAGCTCATCACCGCGCCCGAGGGAACGTCGCTCAAGACCGCCAACGACATAATCTGGGAACATAAGCTCAATTCCCTGCCTATACTTAGCGACGACGGCCACCTCGTCTGCTTCGTGTTCCGCAAGGACTACGACAGCCACAAGATGAATCCGAACGAGCTGCTCGACGAGAAAAAACGCTATCAACACGCGCGACTACGCCGAGCGCGTTCCCGCGCTCGTTGACGCGGGCGTCGACGTGCTCTGCATCGACTCGTCCGAGGGCTATACCGAATGGACGCGCCGCACGCTCGCGTTCATACGCGAGAAGTACGGCGACACCGTCAAGGTCGGCGCGGGCAACGTCGTCGACAGAGACGGATTTGAATTTCTCGCCGAGTGCGGCGCCGACTTCGTAAAGGTCGGCATCGGCGGCGGCTCCATATGCATCACACGCGAGACTAAAGGTATCGGACGCGGACAGGCTACCGCCGTTATCGAGGTGTGCCGCGCGCGCGACGAATACTTTGAAAAAACAGGCGTTTACATACCCGTCTGCTCCGACGGCGGCATCGTACACGATCATCACATCACGCTCGCGCTCGCGATGGGCGCCGACTTCGTAATGCTCGGACGCTATTTCGCTCGATTTGACGAATCGCCGTCCGACATCGTCAATATCAACGGCTCGCTCATGAAGGAATACTGGGGCGAGGGCAGCAACCGCGCCCGCAACTGGCAGCGCTACGACCTCGGCGGCAAGGCGACGCTCTCGTTCGAGGAAGGCGTCGACTCATACGTCCCGTACGCGGGCGGACTCGCCGACAACGTCGAGCGCACTCTCGCAAAGATAAAGTCCACAATGTGCAGCTGCGGCGCGATCACTATCCCCGAATTCCAGGAGAAAGCGACGCTCACGCTCGTATCCTCCGTCAGTATCGTCGAGGGCGGCGCACACGACGTCATCCCGAAGCCGACGAACAAACCGCTGTAATTTAAAGCTTTTATGCGAGGGGGGAACTTTTGAATAAAGTTGGCTTTTCCGCAAAACGGAAAAGCAGCAGATGCCGCGAAAGCGGCATCTGCCTTTCCCCCCTCACACTCCCCTCTTCAAAACTTTTCACAGATATATTTATATACATACAGGGCAGAATATTATCATGGATGATAAAACCGACATAAAACAGTATATCGAAGATTTGCGCCGCCGCGTCGAATATCACGCGCGGCGGTATTATGTGCTCGACGACCCCGAGATCAGTGACTTCGAGTACGACGCGATGTTTTCCGAGCTGCAAAAGCTCGAAGCGGAACATCCCGAGCTCGACTCGCCGACGTCTCCCACAAAGCGCGTCGGCGGCGCCGTGCTCGAAGGATTTGAAAAGGTCACGCACGTCTACCCGCTGCGCTCGCTGACGGACGCGTTCTCATATGACGAGCTGTCCGCGTTCACATCGCGCGTCCGCGAGGTAGACGCAGACGCCGTGTTCTCCGTCGAGCCGAAAATAGACGGACTGTCGGTGTCGCTTTCGTACGTCGACGGCGTGCTCGTGACGGGCGCGACGCGCGGAAACGGCGTCGTCGGCGAGGACGTGACGGAGAATCTGCGCACAGTCCCGACGATACCGCTGCGTCTGACTGAACCGCTGACGCTGACCGCTCGCGGCGAGGTCTACATGCCGCGCGAATCGTTTGAGCGCCAAAACAAGGAGCGCGAGGCGCTCGGCAAACCGCTGATGGCAAATCCGCGAAACGCCGCCGCGGGCTCGCTGCGCCAGCTCGATTCAAAAGTCGCCGCATCGCGCGGACTCGACATATTCGTTTTCAACTTTCAGGGCGGCAGCCTGTACGCGGACAAGGCGCCGCAGCTCCATTCGGAGACGCTCTCCCGCATGGAAGAACTCGGCTTCAAAGTACTTCCCCTCCGCACGCTCGCGCGCACAGACGAGGAAATAATCGCCCACATCGAAAAGATAGGCGGGATGCGCGCGGCGCTCTCGTTCGACATCGACGGCGTCGTCATCAAGGTCGACTCGCTTTCGCTGCGCGAGACGCTCGGAGAGGGCACGACGACGCCGAAGTGGGCGGTCGCATATAAATTTCCGCCCGAACGCCAGACTACAAAGCTGCTTGACATCGTCGCCGCCGTCGGCAGGACGGGCGTGCTCACGCCGACCGCGATACTCGCCCCGATAAGGATTGCGGGCTCGACTGTCTCGCGCGCGACGCTTCACAACATCGACATCATCCGCGAGCGCGACATACGCGTCGGCGACACGGTGATAATACAAAAAGCCGGCGACATAATACCGGAGGTCGTCGGAGCCGTCACGGAAAAGCGCGACGGCAGCGAAGTCGTATGGCGCATGCCGGAGACGTGTCCGTCGTGCGGCGAGCCGCTCGTCGACGAGGACGATGAAAACGGCGAGAGCGGGACCGTGCGCTGCATCAACTCGCAGTGCCCCGCACAGCGCGCGCGCAACATCGAGCACTTCGCCGAACGCGGCGCGATGGACATCGAAACGCTCGGTCCGTCGCTTATCGCGTCCCTCATCGACGCGGGACTCATCGGCGACGCCGCCGATCTCCCGTGCCAGAGCCTCGGCCTCAAGCCGGCTTGCCCGGTAGTTCACTGCCACCGTGTG
>CANPXS010000143.1 GCA_947586625.1 uncultured Clostridia bacterium
TGGGCGGCACTTCCACCGCTCAAAAATTTAATTTAGACAATCTCGCAAAAACCTCTTGACAAACCGTTCCCCGAGGGTACGGGATACCGAGCGCGGACGCGATTCGCGAAGTTTTTCAATCTGCCGGAACTCATGAATTTATTCAAAGAGGCGGCGGACATCAAGACCTCCGATCAGTTGAATCTTCCCACGCCCACCCCGATCTATCATAATGTCGTCGCACAGCCGACTGAAATTCAGAAAGGTATGGTGCAGGAGTTGTCCGAGCGAGCCGCGCGTGTTCATACCGGTTCTGTGGACGCTTCGGTCGACAATATGCTCCGCATTACGTCGGACGGGCGCAAGCTCGGTCTTGACCAGCGCGTGATCAATCCCGATCTGCCCGACGACCCGGCAAGCAAGGTAAATCAATGCGTCGAGAACGTATACCGTATCTGGAATGAAGGACAGGCGGATAAACTGACGCAGCTCATTTTTTGCGATCTGTCCACACCGAAAACAGCGGCGGCGGAAAAGAAAGCGGCAAAATCTGTGTCGGGTACGCTTGACAGTCCCGAATTGAACGCGGTCATGCAGCTCTCCGAGGACAAAGCGGACGCCGAAAAACCTTTCTCCGTCTACGACGATATTCGGGAAAAGTTAGTGTCGCGGGGGATTCCGCGGGAGCAGATCGTCTTTATCCATGAAGCGGAAACCGAAGTCAAAAAGAAGGAACTATTCGGCAAGGTCCGCTCCGGTCAGGTGCGGGTGCTGATCGGTTCTACCTTTAAGATGGGCGCGGGAATGAACTGTCAGGACAGGCTTGTGGCGCTGCACGATCTCGACGCGCCGTGGCGGCCGGGAGATTTGGAACAGCGCTCCGGTAGAATCATCCGGCAGGGGAACCGCAACAAGGAAGTCCATATTTACCGTTATGTCACGGAGGCGACCTTCGACGCATACCTGTGGCAGACACTTGAAAACAAGCAGAAGTTTATCTCGCAGATCATGACGTCAAAATCCCCCGTTCGTGCCTGCGACGATATTGACGAAACGGCGCTGTCCTTTGCGGAGATCAAAGCCCTGTGTGCCGGCGACCCGCGCATTAAAGAAAAGATGGACCTTGACGTTGACGTCGCCCGGCTGAAGCTGATGAAGGCAAACCACCAAAGCCAGCATTACAGGTTGGAGGACAACCTTCTGCGGTATTATCCGGCGAAAATCGAAGAAACAAAAGGATTTATCGCCGGATTTGAAGCGGATAAACAAACGCTTGCCGCCCATCCCCATCCGACAGACGGCTTTGCGGGAATGGAGATACGGGGAGACAAACTGACCGATAAGGAAAACGCCGGAGCCGCACTGATGGACGCGCTGAAAGAGGTGAAGGGACTCGAACCCGTGCCGATCGGCACCTATCGCGGCTTTGCCATGTCGGTGACGCTGGAAAACTTCGGTCACGACTATGTATTGACGCTGAAAGGACAGATGACCTACCGCGCCGAACTTGGCAAAGACCCGCGCGGAAATCTGACCCGTATTGAAAACGCATTGAACGGCTTGGATAAACGGCTTGAAACGGCGAAAAGCGAACTGGAAAATCTGTATACGCAGATAGATAACGCCAATGCCGAAGTAAACAAGCCCTTCCCGCAGGAGGAAGAACTGAAAGAAAAGTCCGCGCGGCTGGCAGAACTGAACGCGGAACTGAATATCGACGAGAGAAGCGCCATAGAACGCATGGCGGACGATGGCACGGAACGCGGCGGCTCCGACAGAGTGACCGCAAAAGCGGAACGACCGTCTGTGCTGTCTAAGCTGCGCGCGATGAAGGAAGTACCGAAAGAGCCGGTCAGTCCGGCAAAGCATCAGGAAAAGGAGACGAGATAATGGCGGAAAACGAAAAACTGAACGAGCAGTTATACAATAAAGTCGCGGAGGAATTTGCGCGATTCAAGGACTGGCTGATCTCCCAGCCTCCCGCGGATATTCTGAATCACACCTACGAATATACGGTCAAGGAAAATATTCTGATTGGGTTTGAATACGCAGTCCTGACCGACGAACAGTTTGGCGCGCTGCTGACTTCACCGACGCCGCTTGAGGATATTTTCTCGGATTACGAACAGCTTGACGACGGGATGTTTGATCTGATCAGCGGCTGTATCGAGACAAGAGCAAACGACATCCTCGAAGCGATGCCCCGCACGGAGGTCGCTTTGCAGGCCGCGGCAGGCTTTGTTGAAGCGCACAAGACCGACGAGGGGATCGACTATACGCTTTACGACATGAAGTTTGCTCCTGTTGACGGCGGCGTGATCGAGGACGAAAGCCTTTCTCCGCTTGACGCCGCTATGCTGGTCTGCGAAGAAAACGGCCTCGCAAATCCGAAAGAAATTGACCACGGCGAACTGATGGACAAGGTACAGGAGGCGGAGGACAGAGCGGTCGAGGAAATGAACGAATCTCTCATGAAGCCTCCCGTCTACAAAGAAACCGCCGCCTATGCTATGGACAATGGCGAGATCGACCTTTACCGCCGCTCGATGAGGGCGAATGTCGAGTGCCGTATGGCAATCGAAGAAGCGATCGAGGATAATTACGACGGGCAGCGGCTCAACACCGGCGCGGTGAAGGAGATGATCGAGCAATTCGGCGCGGAGCGCGTGGAATACGTTCTCGCGAATACCGTGCAGCAAAAAGACTGGGATCTGCGAATTTCGCAGGACAATAAGGCGTGGGCGAAAACCGTCCCGGTCTGTCCCGAAAACAGCACCGCGTTTTTGGTAGACCGCTCACACCCCGGTTTGACGAATCTGTTTGTGTCGGCGTTCCGCAAGGAAGTCGAGAAGCAGCAGGAGCGAAAGCCATCCGTTTTACAGAAACTGCGCGCGGAAAAAGAAGCAAAAGTAGAAAAACAGCCGAAGTCCCCGCGGAAAGATAAGGAGGCGCAACGATAAAATGGCGCAGATCAGACGGCCGGTCGAACTGAAATTTCACGTCACGCCCGAAGAACGCGACGTGATCGAAAAGAAACGGTCGCAGATGGGAACGGACTGCACGGCGGCATATTTGCGAAAGATGGCGCTTGACGGTTATGTCGTCAATCTCAATCTGCCGGAGATGCGAGAAATGGTGACGCTGCTCCGCCGCTTCAACGGAAACCTCAATCAGATCGCCAAGCGGGTAAACGCGACAGGCCGCGTGTATTCCGAAGATATACACGACATCCATGATATGCAGGAGCAGCTATGGACGACGGCAAATGAAATTCTGTCTCGTCTTGCCATCCTCGAATAAAACCATACGGGCGCGGCTTCGGCTGCGTCCGTTTTACATAGGAGGTGAGAGGTATCGCCACAACAAGAATCATTCCGCTGCACATCTCGGCGGGAAAGACCATCGCGCAGTGCCTGTCCGAGCGGATCGACTACGGCAAGAATCCGGTCAAGACCGAAAACGAAACGCTGATCGCTTCATACGCCTGCGACCACAGAACGGCGGACGCGGAATTCCTGCTCTCCAAAAGACAGTATGAGCAGCTGACCGGACGGCGGGAGAGAAACGACGTGATCGCCTATCAGGTGCGGCAGTCCTTCCGTCCCGGAGAGGTCACGCCGAAAGAAGCGAACAGGATCGGCTACGATTTCGCCGCGCG
>CANPXS010000144.1 GCA_947586625.1 uncultured Clostridia bacterium
CCGCCGATCACCGACATCACAACCGCCGCGCTGATCTCGAACGGATAGGCAATCGTGCGTCCGACGGTGTCCGCCAAAAGCAGCGTAAACGCACCCAAAAGAACGGAGTACGGGATCAGCGCCTTATGATTGCTTCCTACCAACAGGCGTGCGATATGCGGCACGATTAGCCCTAAAAAGCTGATGGGGCCAATGACCGCCGTGGAAATGCCGGAAAGCAGTACGGCGACGCAGGAGATAAGGATTCGGCTGCGGGTTACATTCACACCGAGACTTCTTGCCGTTTTGTCCTCCAGAGCAAGCAGATTGCATCTGCTTGCCACGCACAGGGACAGCAAAAGTCCGACCGGCGCGTACCATAAAAGCGTCCCAAAATCATCCCATGTTTTCATGGTGATATTGGCGTTTACAATGGCGGCGGCTCCGGAATAATTCGAGCCTGTGCCGGAATTAAAAGCGCTCATCAGCCCGGTAAAACAGGTGTTGACCGCCACGCCTACAAGAATAATGCGCAGCGGGGACAAACCGCCCTTATAGGAAAGCGAGTACACCAAAAGAAATGCTACCATTCCGCCTGCAAAGGCAAAAAGCGGCGTAAAGAAATATAGCGACGGCAAAAACGCCGTTACGAGTACCGCCGCAAGGCTTGCCCCGGAGCTGATGCCGATGATTCCGGGATCGGCAAGGGGATTTTTCATGACGGCCTGTAAAAGCACGCCCGAAACCGCCATCGCCGCGCCGCCGAGCATGGCAATAAAGATACGGGGAAACCGCAGGTCATACACCGTCGCTACATCAGGGTCGTATTCCACGAACAGCCCACGCAAGAGCTGAACAAGTGAAACCTTCAGGCTTCCGGTATTGACCGCAAGTAAAAACAGCAACAGCAGCCCGACCCCAGTTATGAAAAACGACAACACTTTTTTTCGAGTAGAAATCAAAGAAAATACCTCCTGTCTTTTGTCTGCGGCATCTTTATCCGCACTTTCCGATGTCTTTTTAGGCGTGACCTACCACCTTGGAATCCATGGGATGCAGCGGTTCACCCGCCTGCGGTAGTCCTCATATTCCTCACCAAACCTTTCCGCAAGCCACTTTTCCTCTGTATTTTTGACCGTCGCAGTGATCGCGAGATACATAATTAGGGAGAAAACGATCAGTGCGAGGTTGCCGTAGATCAGGATCGTTCCGGTGCAGACAAACATGATCCCCGAATAGATCGGATTCCTCACCCAAGCGTAAACGCCGGTCGTGAGCAGCTTTCCGCTCTCTATGGAGCGGTGGATCTTTGAGACGAGCAGTGCCGCTACAGTTATCGCTGCTCCGACCACGATAAGTAAAACGCCGAGCGCTGTCGCCGGAATTTTCAGCACTCCGAACCCAATTTTCGGAAATCTTCCAAGCTCCGACAGCGTGATCCCACCCGCTGTAAGCGCGAACATAAGTACACCTAAAACCAATCCGGGACCGCAATACGGCAAGTGATCTTGATTCTTCAAACTATGTCCTCCTTGTATAATGTATTTAGGTTGTTGAAGGTAACCTATAAACCTGAAATGACCTTGCTCAATGTACTTCAAATGAGGTATAATTGACCTGTTGGAAGAGTGGCGCCGCGGCCTCCCTGAGAGAAAGTCTCGTAAATAAAAGAGTGGCGCCTCTTGCCTGCAGGCAGGCTGCGAATGAGTTGGATGAAGGATTAAGTATCGCTTCGAATCTACCACAAGGTTGTGGCGCTTGTCGGTCAAGAGGAAAACATTCTCCGACAGAAAGAAGAGGTAGGATATGTTTTATCTTGGCATCGATATCGGAAAAAACACACACGTAGCGTCCATGCTGAACAGCGACGGCAAAGTCGTTTTCAAAGCGTTCTCTTTCTCAAACACCGTCGAGGGCGGCGAAAGCCTGCTCAGACAGCTTGAAGAGTTCGGAGCAGTCCATGACGAACTGGAGATCGGCATGGAAGCGACGGGACATTACTGGCTGTCCGTCTATTCATATCTTCATGACAAAAGCTACAAGATACATGTCATCAACCCGATTCAGACGGACGGCTGGAGGAAAGGTGTAGAAATACGCAAGCGCAAGACCGATATCATTGATTCCCAGCTGATCGCCGACCTTATCCGGTATGGTGATTTTATCGAAACACAGCTATCGGATGAATCATACCTTACCTTGAAGAATCTGACACGTTTCCGCAGCTACCTGATCGACTCTATCGGAGATTTAAAACGCAAGGTCTTGTGTGTCCTCGATCAAGTATTTCCTGAATATCAAAGCGTGTTCTCAGACATTTTCGGCAAGACCTCAAAGGAAATACTTCTTCAATTCTCAAGTCCTGCGGATTTTGAAAATGTTTCTGTTGACACATTGGCACGGTTGCTTGCAGATCTTAGCCGTAAGAAGATCAATGCAGATACCGCACGTAATCTCTCCGAGCTTGCCGCGAATTCCTTTGTCGTAACCTTTTGCCGTGACAGCTTCACTTTTCAACTCCGTATGATGATCGAACAGATGAAATTTATCGAATCGCAGGTCAAGGACACGGAGAATGAGATCAAACGTGTTATGGATGATTTGGATTCTCCGATTACTACGATCCCCGGCATTGGCAAAATCACAGGTGCGGTAATACTTGGCGAACTCGGCGACATAAGTCGTTTCGACCATCCGTCAAAAATCGTTGCCTACGCCGGCATTGATGCCTCTGTTTCGCAGTCTGGAGAATTTGCTTCTACGAACAACAGAATGAGCAAGCGTGGTTCGCCATACTTAAGAAAAGCGCTTTTCCAAGCTGCGACTGTGGCTGCTTTCAACGATGCTGAGCTTTCTGAGTTCTACAAAAAGAAGATTGCCGAAGGCAAGCATCATAAAACCGCTATCGGTGCTGTTGAACGCAAGCTCTGCTACATCATTTTTGCTATTTTAAAAGATAACCGCCCGTACATCAAACGCTGATTTTTCGTTCGTGTTTCGCCCGCCGAACGACGGGCTTTTTTGGCTTACTTGCCTCCGCTCAACCCCTGTACGAAAAATATTTTTCGTACAGGGGTTGACTTTTAATAGTTGGTCTTTTATTTCCGAAAGCCAAAAAACTCTCTTTTTCTCAATGGACCCGCGCTCCACGGAAAGCACCCTATACCCCGTGGCATCGATAGCAGAGCGGAGAACTCCTCATTGAAGGGAGTATTTTTAAAATTTATTCCGCATTTTTCAGTGCCTCGTTCAGCGGTATTCTTTTAATTCGCCTGAAATCAAATAGCAAAACAATAAGGTATCCGATCAGTACAAACAAAAACATTTTTGCATATCCTGCCGGAGTCATCATAAAGGTATACCAACCGCTGTAGCTGAACATAATCGCTTTCCACGCGACGCTCATAACAAGTGTTCCGAGAAAAACGCCGAC
>CANPXS010000145.1 GCA_947586625.1 uncultured Clostridia bacterium
CTTTTTCACGAAATCGTCGACGGAGAGCGCGCTCGAGAAGCGCGCGGAGCCTCCGGTCGGCAAAGTGTGGTTCGGTCCCGCCATGTAGTCGCCGAGCGCCTCCGGGCAGTCGTTGCCGAGGAACACGGAGCCCGCGTTTTTAACGAGCGGCAGTTGACCGAACGGGTCGCGCACCGCGAGCTCGAGATGCTCGGGCGCAAGCTCGTTCGATATCGCTATCGCGTCCTCTATCGTGTCGGCGACGATGATCTTGCCGTTATTTTCCCACGACGCTCGTGCGATCTCCTCGCGCGGCAGAAGCGAGAGTTGACGCTCTACCTCCTCCGCGACAGCGTTTGCCAGCTTCAACGAATCGGTCAAAAGCACCGCGGACGCGTTTTTGTCATGCTCCGCCTGCGACAAAAGGTCGGCGGCGATATGCACCGCGTCCGCTCCCTCGTCGGCGACGACGAGTATCTCGCTCGGTCCCGCCACCATATCGATGCCGACGCGTCCGTAAACCTGACGCTTCGCCTCCGCAACGAACGCGTTGCCGGGGCCCACGATCTTGTCAACTCTCTTTATCGTCTCGGTGCCGTATGCGAGCGCCGCTATCGCCTGAGCGCCGCCCACCTTGTATATCTCGTCGACGCCCGCGATCTTCGCCGCGACGAGTATGACGGGCGCTATCTTGCCGTCGCGTCCGGGCGGCGTCGTCATAGCGATACCGCCGACGCCGGCGAGCTTCGCCGGTATCGTATCCATCAAAACTGTCGACGGGTACGCGGCCCTGCCGCCCGGCACGTATATTCCGACGCGGTCGAGGGGCAGCACGCGCTGACCGAGTATGACGCCGTTTTCCTCCGCCGTCATATAACCGGTGCGCACCTGACGCGAATGATACGCGCGTATCTCGTCCGCGGCGCGCATCATTATGCGCTTCATGTCGCTGTCGACGAGAGCGTCCGCTTCCGCCATTTCATCTTCCGTCACGCGTATGCTTTCGGGACGGCAGCCGTCAAAGCGCTCCGTGCAGTCTAAAAGCGCACCGTCGCCGCCGTTTTTCACCATTTCTATTATGCCGCGCACTGCGTCCGTGACGTTCACGGTCGCATCCGTGCGCGAGAGTATGCTGTCTGTCGGGTCCTGCCCGAGGCGAAGTATCCGCTTCACTTTTCCGTTACCTCAAATCCGATTTTTTGCCGACCGCGTCCGCGATCTTCATTATTTCGCCGCGCGCGAATTTGCAGCTCGACTTGTTCGCCACGAGCCGCGCGCTTATCTCCACCACCGTGTCCGTGACGGCGAGATTGTTTTCCTTTAACGTCTGCCCCGTCTCGACGATGTCGACGATGACGTTCGACATGCCGATGACGGGCGCCGTCTCGATAGAGCCCGACAGCTTGATTATGTCGATGTCGCGTCCCTTTTTCATGTAATACCCGCGCGCGATATTTGGGTACTTGGTCGCAACGCGCAACCTGCGCGCGCCGTCGTCGTAAAATCCGGCGGGAGCCGCGACCGCCATGCGGCATTTGCCGATGCCGAGGTCGCACAGCTCATATACGTCCGGCGACTGTTCGAGCAGCGTGTCTTTCCCCACAACGCCCGCGTCCGCGGCGCCTCTTTCAACATATATCGCCACATCGGACGGTTTTACCCATATATACCGTACTCCGTGCTCCACATCGTCGACGGTGAGCCGTCTGTCGCCGGACGCGAGCGTCGGGCAGTCATAGCCCGCATCGCACAAAAGCGAGGCGACCTTGTCGCCAAGCCTCCCTTTTGGAAGCGCTATGTTCAGCATTATGCCATCTCCTCCGTCGAAAGTCCGTTCATTCTGTATATCCTGCATGCGCGCACATTATCTGCGTCGCGGCACACCGCGACAGACATGCCGCCCGCCCGCATCCTGTCGGCGGCGTCCATTACGACGGCGACGTCGTCACCGTCGCCGTATAAAAGCGCCGCGTCCGCGTCAAAGCCGCCGCATTTGTCGAACAGCGCGTCGAGCATGTCGACGTATACGGCAAATCCGAGCCCGCGCGCCTGTTTCCCCATGCGCGCCATCAATCCGTCGTAGCAGCCGCCGGACAGAACGCTGCCCGGTACGCCGCGCACGTAGCCGCCGAACACGAAGCTGCTGTAATACCGCGTGTCGCCGACGCAGGAGAAGTCGACGCGCATGTTGTTCTCGCCGACAGCGTAGAGAACGCGCATCATCTCGTCGGCGACGCTTCCGATGCCGAGTTCGCCGCACAGCGATTTTATTTTGTCCGCCGTGTCAGCAACAGCGCCTTCGACCGCCATAAGCGAGCAGAGCGCCGATATTTTTTCGCCGTCAGCGCCGTGAGCGCGGCAGTACGCGGCGGTGTCGTGCATATTCTTCGCGCCTATCAGCGCCATCGCCTCCGACCGCGCCGCGCCGTCCGCGATTCCCGCAGCAGCGAGCGCGGACGAGACGAGTCCGAGATGCGACACGTCGAGCGCGCCGCCGTCGCGCGATATGACGCCGAGACTGCGAGAGGCGAGCTTTATCACCTCCGCCGTCATAAAGTCGTCGATTTCGCCGAGCGCCTCAAGCCCCACCTGCGGTATCTCGCGGTACGTGCTCGCGTCGCCCGCGACACGGTACACGTTCTCCGAATAGTACACGCGGCGCACGCCGGCGCCGACGTCGGAGTTTTTGACTATCGACAGAGTCACGTCGGGTTTGAGCGCCATCAGCTTGCCGTTCGTGTCCGTGAACGTCAGAACGGACCCCGACGGCAGAAATTCCTTGTGGCGCGCGTAGAGGTCGTATTCCTCGAATTTTTCCATCCTGTACTGTGCGTAGCCGAAGCTCGAATAGAGCTTCGCGAGCGATTCCGTCACCGTATTCTTATCCATATTATACAATCTCCGTCAGCGAAAGTTATTGCGCCGTCTCATGCGCCGTGCTCGCGTCCGTGCCGCGCTTTTCGAGCGCGCGCCGGTAGCCGCCGCTGCCGTGGTTGAGACATTTGGCGACGCGCACTATCGTCGCGGTGCTGACGCCGGTCTCGTCCGCTATTTCGCGGTAGCTTTTGCCCGCTTTCAAGAGCTTCGCGGTCTTTAACCGCTGCGACATGTCGTCGAGCTCCTTTACGGTACACAGGTCGTCGAAAAAGTCGTAACATTCCTCGACCGTGCCGAGGTCGAGTATCGTTTCAAACAGCGCGTCGAGCGCGCCGGTGTGGTCGATCATTCCGCATACATCCTTCGATGCAAATTTATCCCCTTACGGGCGTTTCACTATGATAGCACAGTAAAACGCCGAAGTCAAGGGGAATTTGAAATTTATTTATAAAAAATTGTATAGTTACAATAGAAGTGAGACTAAAAAAGGGATAGAAAAAGTGATCGAGATCTGATAGAATAAGTTCACCCA
>CANPXS010000146.1 GCA_947586625.1 uncultured Clostridia bacterium
ATATCAATGTTTTTTCCGTATTCGTCTTTAAGCCGTGTGCCGCCCCAAAGGTAGTCCTTCCCCGCCGGCGACAGCTTCAATATCTCCATCAGCTGCGCTCCGGGTCAAATTTTATCTTGTCAGATACGCTTATTTCGTCGCCGAGTTGGACTTCGACGATATCGAGCGCAGTTACGGCCTCCACCATGTGCTTGCATCCTGCCGCTATCGTGATAACGTCGCCTGCGCGGAGGATCTGCTCCATTCCGTCGACGACAGCCTTTCCTTCGCCCGAAACGACGGTCCAAACCTCCTCGCGATAGTTGTGCATATGGTAGCTCATATGCTCGCCTGCTCGCATCGAGACCTTGACCGTCATCGAGCCCGGCTGCACGTCTATGACCGTGTACGTTCCCCACGATTTCTCGGCGTACATCGCCTCCGTCTCGATCTTTTCGACATACGGTTTCATGTAGGCACTGCGTTCCTTGTCGGAGATCAGAATGCCGTCTCCGCTTGCGGCAATTATCATGTTCCTGCATCCGATGCAGAGGATAGGGATATTCAGCTCGTTTACGACGTTCGTGTTCTCGCATGTTTCGTCCAGTATGACCTTGCCTTTGGCGGTGTCCGCCATGACCTCCGCCATCATGTTCCATGTGCCGACGTCCTTCCACGAGCCGCCGTAGCGCAGAACCTGTATCGACTTCTCCTTCTCGACCACGGCATAGTCGAAGCTGATCTTTTCAAGCTTATCGTATTTGCCGAAAAGGCCGCGGTAATCGTCGAATTCGATCATACTGTGGGCTTTATTGAGCAGATACCCGAGCCTGAACGCGAATATTCCCGCGTTCCAAAGTGCACTCTCTGCTATGTACTTCTTCGCCGTCTCGACGTCGGGCTTTTCCTTGAATTCGCGCACCTTACTGACGTTATCCCCGCTCTCGGGGATTATGTACCCGTACTTCTCGCTCGGGTATGTCGGCTCGATGCCCATCAGCGTTATGTTCGCAATTCCCTCTTCCGCCAGCTTTTGAAGCTTGCCGACAGTCTCGTAATATGTGTTGTCGACATACGGGTCGACGGGACAGACAACGACGGATTCGCCCGAGTCTACACCGAGCTCGTCGTGCAGATATGCGGCGGCGAGGACTATTGCCGGAAAAGTGTCGCGGCGGCACGGCTCGACGCATATCGAGACTTTCTCGCCGAGCTGATTCTTTATCGCGCTCGCCTGAGATTTGCTCGTCGCTATCGTTACGTTCGCGTCCGGATCGACTGTCGTGATCTGTCTGTAAACGCGTTGGACCATTGATTCGTACTCGCCGCCGTTTTTGAACAGCTTGATGAACTGCTTCGAGCGTATATCGTTTGAGAGAGGCCACAGGCGCTTGCCGCTTCCTCCCGAAAGCAAAATGATGTTCATTTTTATCCTCTTACTCTAAGCCGAGCGCTTTTTTGATAGTGCCGCGTATATTTTCGAGTTTTATCTCGGCGGCTTCGCGGTCCTCGTCTCTGATGCTGTAATATATCTTTATCTTCGGCTCCGTTCCCGACGGGCGTATTGCGACCCATGAGCCGCCCTCGAGCGAATATTTGAGAACGTCCGACGTCGGCAGCTCGCCGAATCCGGGTTCCGCCGGGACGGGAATACTGTAGTCAGTCACAGTCTTTGTATTCTCAAACAGCGACTCTCCGCCGCGAAGATCCTTCATCATAGACTTTATGCGTTCGGCGCCGTCTGCGCCTTTGAGCGTGAAGCTGTCGAGCGCGTCGAGGTAGAAGCCGTATTCGCGGTATAGCCCGTCCATTTTGTCGCAGAGCGTTTTGCCCTCTGCCTTTGCCTCCGCCGCCATCTCGCAGATCAGCACCGATGCGACGACGGCATCCTTGTCTCTCGCATGCGTGCCCGCGAGGTAGCCGAATGACTCCTCGTAGCCGAAAAGAAAATCGTAGTCGCGTTCTTCGTTTCCCGTCTGCTTCGCATGCTCGAACTGTGTTATCTTTTCGCCTATGAATTTAAATCCCGTGAGTGTTGAAAATACCGTGATACCGTACTTTTTTGCGATCTCTGCGCCGAGCTCCGACGTCACGACCGTTTTGACGACCGCGGGACGGCTGTATGCGTTCATATCCGTATGCGAAAGTACAAAATCCATTAACAGCGCGCCAGTTTGATTGCCGGTCAGAAGTTTATACCCCTCGCCGGTCTTGACCGCAACGCCGACTCTGTCGCAGTCGGGGTCTGTGCCGAGCACGATGTCTGCGTCCGTCTCTTCCGCCTGCGCGATGCCCATTAAAAGCGCGCGCCTGTCCTCCGGATTCGGCGACTGCACTGTCGGGAAATCTCCGTCCGGGATCGATTGCGATGCGACCTTTGCAACATTTGTAAATCCGTCGCGCGTGAGCGCCGTTGACACCGGGACATTCCCCGTCCCGTGAAGCGGCGTATATACGACGTGCAGATTGGTTTTTGCCGCCGTATCGCTGTATCGGCTCTGTTTGAGAACTGCGTTCACGAATTCGTCGGTCACATCGACTGTATTGATAAGCGAGCTGTCGCCGTCGAAGCCGATCTCGCCATAATCTTCTACGCCGTTCACATATGCGATGACGCGCTCCGCCTTATCCGGTACGAGCTGGCAGCCGAACTCGTCGTATACCTTGTATCCGTTATACTCTTTCGGATTGTGCGACGCCGTTATGACGACGCCCGCGACGGCTTTAAAATATTTGACCGAGAAGCTGAGCTGCGGCGTCGGTCTCGCGTCCGTGTGGACGCGGACGCGTATACCCATACCGCAGAGAACCGACGCTGTCACATCGGCGAATTCTTTGCTGTTGTTTCGCGTGTCGTAGCCGACAACTACGCCGCGCGTGCGGCACGCCTCCGCGCCGAATGTGTCGAGCAGAAATTTGCCAAGCCCGCACGTCGCTTTCCCGACCGTGTATTTGTTCATGCGGTTCGTCCCCGCGCCAATCACGCCGCGCAGCCCGCCGGTGCCGAATTCGAGATCGCGGTAGAAGCGGTCCTCGATCTCCGCCGCGTCGCAGATCGGGTCGAGCGACGCAAGCTCGGCGCGCGTCTGCGAGTCGAATATGGGGGAGGTAGTCCAAAATTTGTATTTGTCTATATATTTCATTCCGTTTCTCCCGTTAATGCCTTTTTATGTCCGGATCAGTGTTATATGCATATCTGATTTTTCAATACATCTGCTGACGCGGGTACCACCACGTCTTCCTATGTGCATCTGCGCTGTTGCACATACGTATTGCTTCCATGTCCTCCGTTGACAATTCAAAATCAAGCTTTCTGTTCTCGATCAAGTGATCTATATTTTTTGAAAAACATATCGGAGTGTTGCCGGACTGTATGTTCCATTTAAGCGCGACCTGTG
>CANPXS010000147.1 GCA_947586625.1 uncultured Clostridia bacterium
GGCTGGGCGAACAATCACACATTCGTGGACGAGGGGCCGTACGCGCTCATCACGAACGAAAAGATATACCTCACCTTCTCGTCCGCCGCCGTCGACAGCACATATGTCGTGGGACTTCTCACCGCCGAACACGGCGCCGACCTGCTCGACCCTGCGTCGTGGAAGAAGTGCGGGTACCCGATAATGTCGTCCGCATGCGTGCGCGGCGAGTATGGGACGGGGCACAACTCCTACGTCAGGGACGAATACGGCGACATCTGGAACGTATACCACGGCAGGCCGGGCATACACGCGCCGCGCTCGTCGGGACTTCGCCGCGTCCACTTCGACATCGACGGCGCGCCGCGTCTCGATCTCGTCGAGGACATGGACGTCGACCCGAATCTCGCGTCGTTTGAGATGCGCGTCGTCGTGCGGTAACGGAAAAGCAGACACAGTAAAAAAACAGCGCCGCGAGGCGCTGTTTTTTTGCAGTATAATTTTCCGTAAATTATCGCTTACTCCGCAGCATCAGTGTCCGTCGATGCGTCTGCTGTGCTTGCAGCCGTGCCGGCCGTCGTCTCGTCGGGAGCGGACGTATCGCTGTCAGCCGCCGTATCGGTAGCCGTGAGCTGCGCGAGATATTCATTCGCGAGCGCGTCGAAGTCGGTCTGATCCTGTATGATGTATACGACGAGCACGATGACGACGAATATGATCGCCACGACGGTCGTTATCTTCGAGAGCTTCTTCTCTATCGTACCGCCCTTCTGCTTGCCGAAGAACGTCTCCGCGCCGCCCGCTATCGCTCCGGACAGACCGTGAGATTTGCCGTTCTGCATAAGTACCGCGACGATAAGGAAGAGCGCGATGAGCAGAAGTATTATACCGAGAACTATCATTGCTGTTGTCATGATTATGTTATTCCTCCGAAAAAAACGTATAAGACATAAGGCGCCGCTTGCGCGCGCGATGATATTCTACCACTATTTACTCGAAAATGCAATACTAAATTTGCATTTTCACGCGCTTTTTTTCAATATTCACGCATTTTTGCCCCACCGTGTGCGCAAATTTACGCCGCCGGCTTTATTCCTCGCAGTCCATGCAGATGCGCTCGGAGACGAGCGGTCTTATGACGGACGCCACCGCCATGTGGTCGGGGTTTGATTTGTATGCGATATACGACGCCTCGTCCTCAAAGACGGAGTCGAGCATCAGATCGCACGTCGACGTCGCGAGCGGGCGCGTATAAAGCTTCATCGAGACGAGCCCCGGAACGACGCCGGGCAGTCGGGAAAATCCCTCCTCGCACAGCGCGATCTTCTTTCGCATATCCTCCTCGTCGTGGTCGCGGCGAAGACGCCATAAGATCACATGCCTTACCATTTTTCGATACCTTGCGTCACCTGGACGCTCCTTTCGGATTTATACTTCTATTATTATCGGCATTATTATCGGGCGGCGCTTCACGCGCTTCGACACGAACTTCGACATCGCGTCGCGCACCTCGGTCTTGATGTCCGATATTTCGCTTTTATAGTCGAGCACAGCTTTTTCGAGCGCGTCGCGCGCGACGTCTCTCATCTCGTCCATCAACTCCTCCGACTCCTTGACGTAGATGAAGCCGCGCGTATATATCTCGGGCGGCGTCACGACGTCGTGAGCGAGCATGTCGACGGCGGCGGACACGACGATAAGTCCGTCCTGCGAGAGCAGTATGCGGTCGCGGAGCACGACCGAGCCGACGTCGCCGATGCCGGTGCCGTCCACCATCAGCTTGCCCCACGGGATTGCGCCGTTCCAACGCGCGCCCGTTTTATCTATCTCGAGCACCTTGCCGTTCTCCGGCACGAAGATGTTCTCCGACGCCTCGCCCATGAACATCGCGAGCTTGCGGTGCTCCATTAAGTGACGGCGCTCGCCGTGTATCGGCATGAAGTACTTCGGCTTCGTCAGCGCATGCATGAATTTGAGGTCCTCCTGGCACGCGTGACCGGAGACGTGTATCTGCGTCGACGAATCGTTGTAGACCTCGGCGCCGCAGCGGTAGAGCTCGTTTATCGTCTTACCGACGAGCTTTTCGTTGCCCGGTATCGCGTTCGCGGAGATGACGACGATGTCGTTTTTGCCGACGGTGACGCTCTGATGGTCGCCGAACGCCATGCGCGACAGCGCCGACATCGGCTCGCCCTGCGAGCCTGTCGTGATTATCGTTATCCTGCTGTCGGGGTATTTTTTGATGTCGTTTATATCGATTATGGCGCCCTTCGGGAAGTCCATATATCCGAGGCGCTCGGCAGCGCCGACGACGGTCAGCATGCTGCGTCCCGTTATCGCGACTTTTCTGCCGTGGCGTATGCTGCAGTCGATGACCTGCTGTACGCGGTGTACGTTCGACGAGAACGTCGCGACGATGACGCGCTGCATCGTGTGCGAGGCGAAGATGTGGTCGAACGACGTTCCGACCGTCCGCTCCGACGGCGTATATCCGGGGCGTTCCGCGTTCGTGGAGTCGCACATCAGAAGGAGCACGCCTTCGGCTCCTATCTCGGCGAGACGTTTTACGTCCATGACCTCGCCGTCTATCGGCGAGAGGTCGAATTTGAAGTCGCCGGTGTGGATAATATAGCCGAGCGGCGTCTTTATCGCGAGCGCGCACGCGTCCGCGATGCTGTGGTTCACGCGAATGAATTCGACGGTGAGCTCGCCCGCCTTTATAACGTCGCCGGCGGCGACGCAGTTGAGCTCCGGTTTATAGTCGAATTTATGCTCCGCGAGCTTGCTTTCGAGTATGCCGAGCGTCAGACGCGTGCCGTAGACGGGCACGTGCAGCGTGCGGAGCACGTAGGGGAGCGCGCCGATGTGGTCCTCGTGACCGTGTGTGATGAATATGCCGCGCACCTTGTCGGCGTTTTTTTCAAGGTACGTGATGTCGGGGATGACGAGGTCGACGCCGGGCATATCTTCGTCGGGGAACCCGAGCCCGCAGTCGACGACGATGATGTCGGATTCATATTCAATAACGTAGAGATTCTTTCCGATCTCGTCGATGCCGCCGAGGGCGGCGACCTTTACCTTGCCAAGCTGTGTTTTTTTCTTTCTTGCCATAGATTTCCTTTCGTTTGTATTGCCGCGCTCACGCGGAAAAAAGAGGACAGCAGCGCTTCCTCTGTTAATTTTTTCATATATTGATAAATATATGTATAACAGGCGCAGACATGCGCCTTAAAGCCGTAGTAGAAAAGGCAAATTCTATGTTATGATAACATAAAAGGAAACGTTTGTCAAGGGGTAGGAGGGGCAAGATCAGGGCGACAGCATTTAAAAATTTGACGGGATATGGTAAAATGAGAGTATGAAAATCGAAGAATTGAAAGCCAGAC
>CANPXS010000148.1 GCA_947586625.1 uncultured Clostridia bacterium
TGTGCGAACGTTACGGTCGTATCTTTTTCTTTCATGTGTCACGTTACCTTTCCGCGCCGACGCATCGCTTTTGTTCCACAGTCCCGCGGATATACTCTACGTCCGGATCGCCGATATCGCCGTTCCATACGAAAAGCTCGTTTTCCGCAGGAATATACAGTCTGCCCGTCTCGACGCATACGAAAAGATCGCACATATCGTCCGACGCTTTTCTGTAGAAGTCGTTGTGCGTATACGGCGCTGAGATATTCCCGCTGTTCGATGAGTGGCTCAATATATATTCGACCGTCGACTCCGCCTCCCGGAGCCTGCGGTACGGACAGAAGCTGTACTCGCCGAAGGAAAAGGTGTTCACGTTGCCGAGAGCGTGAGAGAGCAGCTTCGCTCTCGTCTTTGCCCACTTCGGCATATGCTCCTGCCTTATCTCGCCCGCTATGATGCTTCTGTCGAGCCGCGACGTTTTGCACGAATAAAGATTGACTGCGAATACGGCTCTGCCGTGCGGATGCGGAGACGCGCCGAAACCGCCCGTTACAAGAAAGAGCTGTCTGTCTGCACGCCTGTATTCAGGATAAAGCATCTTATCTTTTATGACGACGACCTTGCCGTTTAAGTCGGTATCGTTTCCGAGCGGCACGCACGACGACGCGGGAATGACCGTGTTATCGTCATCCGCACCTATCTCTGCGGCTTCTTCGCGCAGTCTTTCCGCGTCCGCGGCGATTCGTCTGCCGAACTCGCCCACTATCTCGAGATAGTCGTCGCTGACGACGCAGCCTGTGTAGCGCGATGATATGCCGCCGTCCTTTTCCTCGTACATGCATATATATTTTTCGTCTCCGTCTCTGTCCTCGTCTATGCCCAAAAGCAGCTCGCGTCCGCCTATGCGGAACGATCCCGTTATCTCGTATGAGCCGACCATCCGTTTTTTATCTTCCATGTCCTTTCGCTCCTTTCATAATGACGTCGCGCAGATGAGACGCGCGTACGCTGCCGCTGTCGGCGAGTATCTTGTTCTGCGCGCAGAGAATGGCGCGGATATCGGGAACGGTGATGTTCGGTATCATCACCATTTCTTCGGGCGTGAGCGTGAGTATGCGGACGGGCGAGCAGCCGGCTTCCTCACATACGCGGAACAGCCTTTGTTCAAATGTTTCCTTCATATGTTTTTGCTCCTTTGAAGTTATTCGGGGCGGCAATATGCCGCCCCGTGATATTGATGTTTACGTTTACTTTTATTTTTTCTTACCGTTTCTTCCTGCCTTGAAGTATGCGGCTGCCGATATCAAAGCTCCCATAAATGAGATGCCTGTTATGGCGATCCATAATGCAAGACTGCTGTCGTCGCCCGTCTTGGGCGTTTCGGGCGGCGGAGGCGTGAGAGTCACTGTTTGTGCTTCGTCCTCTATGTCTGCGTGAGCCGTCAGCTCAACATCGCCGAGATAGAGCGTTTCGAACACTACGAGCTCCGTGTTCGACGTGATGATGTCCGCATTGAATGTGAACGATACTCTCACCTCACCGTCTGCTGTCTCGGGAGTAAACGTCAACTCCGTTGTTATCTCTTTTCCGTCAACGAGGAACGGTTTGCCCGTCGCCTTGTCCATAAGCACGCCTTTGAGTTTGTACTGCTTGCCGGGGATCAGGTTCTTAAACGACACCGCGTCGTCTATCGTGACGTCGCCTGTTGCAATGGCGGACTTTTCGCCGCCTGCTGATGCAGTCGTGCCGATCTCGGGTACGAGCACCGTCACTGTCTGCGACTCGTCCTCTATGTCGGCGTGAGCGGTAAGTTCGATGTCTCCCATATACAAACTTTCAAAAACAACTATGTTGGTATTTTCAGTTATCCCCGATGCATTGAATGTGAACGATACCGTCACCTCTCCCTCCGCTGTCTCGGGAGTAAACGTCACCTCCGACGTTATCTCTTCACCGTCAATGAGGAAAGGTTTACCCGTCGCCTTGTCCATAAGCACGCCGGCAAGTTTGTACTGCTTGCCGGGGATCAGATTCTTAAACGACACCGCGTCGTCTATCGTGACGTCGCCTTTTGCCGTCACGGACTTTTCGCCGCCTGCTGATGCAGTCGTGCCGATCTCGGGTACGAGCACCGTCACGGTTTGCGCTTCGTCCTCTATGTCGGCGTGAACGGTAAGTTCGATATCGCCCATATACAGACTTTCAAAGACAACTATGTCGGTATTTTCAGTTATTGCAGATGCGTCAAATGTGAAGGAGACTTTGACAGTACCGCTCGGAGCATCGGGCGTGAATGTCGTTTCTGCGCGCACTTCTTCACCGTCAACGAGGAAGGGTTTGCCTGTCGCCTTGTCCATAAGCACGCCTTTGAGCATATATTCCTTACCGGGGACAAGATGCTCATATGCGACCGTATCCTCCACCGTCACGCTCTCTGTCGGATGCGTGCTCTTAATACCGTCCGCAGCCGCAGTCGTGCCTATTTCCGGTATCTTGTCGTTGACTATTTCGAGCTCTATTACAGCCTCATTTTCTGAAACGGCGATCTCGTATTTCTTGCCGTTCGGCAAATATCCGTCAGCGGGACTGAGCTCGACGACGAAGTATTTCCCATAGGGGATACCGTCAAATCCGAACCTGCCGTCGCTGTCGGATACGGCGAGCATGAAGGCGGTCTTTTCGGTGTATACAGTTTCACCGTACATGAAAAGACCGAACACCGCGCCTGTCACATGATCTCCCGTCTCACGGTCAGACTTTTCGCCGCGGATATTGCCTTGTATCAGCTCGTTCTCTATGTCTCCGAGGTCGATGTGGACGACATCTTTGTCCTGTCCCGCATACTCGAACTTGAACGTATATTTTTCGCCGTCAAGCACATATCTCTCGTCTGTCGTCATCTCACGCAGATAATATGTGCCGAACATCAAGTCCGTCCTGCACTCGGCGTGACCGTTTTCATCGACGGACAGTATCTCGATAAGTCCGTCCTTCGGTATGACGGTCCCGTCAGCGGCTTTGATCTCCTCCGACGCATAAAGTCCGAACGTGACGGCTGTGACAGAGCCTGTGATGCCGAATTTCTCATTTTCCTCCATCAGCTTTTCGAGCGCGACCGATACGCGCTGACGCTCGTTTGAAAATTCTGTCGACGTCTCGGTGACGGACACATTTTGTCCCGCATACGACAGCTCGACAAAGCGGATATCTTCATTTAACACGAAGCCTTTCGGAGCAGTAACCTCCTTCACCTCATACTTGCCGAGATAGAGTTCACCGCTATGTGCCGCGCCTGTTTCGTCGGTAGTGATAGTGTCTACGACGGTCCCCGCCGCATATCTGAGCGTTCCGTCAGGCGTGTAAATATCCTC
>CANPXS010000149.1 GCA_947586625.1 uncultured Clostridia bacterium
GTCCTCGGTGACGTAAACTTCGCCGTGCTGATACGGGCTCATCGTGCCGGGGTCGACGTTAATGTAAGGGTCGAGCTTCTGCGCCGCGACTTTGAGTCCGCGCGATTTGAGCAGCCTGCCGAGCGATGCCGCCGTGATGCCTTTGCCGAGTCCGGACACGACGCCGCCCGTAACGAAGATGTATTTTGTCATAGTGATTGCCTCTTTTGATAATTTCGGTTTTCACGCGCTGTACGGCGCGCAAAAAAACAACAGAGACAGTATATCAAATCGCGAGTGATTTTTCAATAGCTTTGCAGGAAGATTTTTTGAAAATTTCATATTTTATCGGTTTACGGGGATTTTGCATGGCAATGTGACAGAGTGAGCAAGTGCCGCATGCATTATGCGTGGGATGCTGCGGCACGTCAGGAACAGTTTTCGCCCGCCTTTTTCAAAAGGCGGCGCGGTCGAGGGCGCGGAGCCCTCGTCGCCGCCCGCAGGCGGCGAAACGTTTTTCGGCATTCTCTTTTTGCCAAGCTTTTTCTCTTGGCCTATTGCTCCAAGAGAAAAAGCGGACGATGGGGTCCCTCTTTTTCCGGGATAACAGGAGTTCGAAGCGGTGGAAACTTCGTTTCCGCAACAGAGGCCGCCTTTCTTTCTTCGGTTTCCTTTATTTCGCCCCGCGACCTCTATGGTTCGACCGTATCCCAAAAAAAGGGAGGCGTGAAGCCTCCCTTTTTCTGGGATAACAGGAGTTCGAAGCGGCGGAAACGATGTTTCCGCTGTAGAGTTCCGCCTTTCTTTCTTCGGTTTCCTTTATTTCGTCTCGCGACCTCTAAGGTTCGACCGTATCCCAAAAAAAGAGGGGCGATGCCCCTCTTTTTCTGGGATAACAGGAGTTCGAAGCGGCGGAAACGATGTTTTCGCTGTAGAGTTCCGCCATTCTTTCTCCGATTTTGATTATTTCTACCCGCGACCTCTATGGTTCGTCCGTATCCCAAAAAAAGAGGGGCGATGCCCCTCTTTTTCTGGGATAACAGGATTCGAACCTGTAATGAAAGAGTCAAAGTCTTTTGTGTTGCCATTACACCATATCCCATCGACGGTCGTATTGTAACACAAATCGGACGTTTTGTCAACGGTTCATTTCCGTATGCGCGGCATGCTCCATCTGAAACGTGCGGCGTACAGTCTGATAGCCACGACAAGCACCATCGCGACAAATGTTGCAAGTTCGGTCGGCATGCCCCACGTTATCGCAAAATAATATACGATGCTGCCAGCGATGGAGGCGAGCGCGTATATGTGCTTGATGAAAACGTACGGCATCGCGTTCGTCATCATGTCGCGCAGTATGCCGCCGCCGATGCCCGTCGTCATGCCGACGGCGACGCACAGCGTGACGTTGCTGCCGAATCCGGCGTCGAGCGCCGTCTGCGTGCCTATGACGGTGAACGCGGCGAGTCCTATCGCGTCGAACACGCCGTTGACTGCGTCGGTGCGCGCGCGGTAGCGGTGATATTCGTCGCGGTATCTGTACGCGATGAGAAATGTCAGAATCGAGACAAAAACGGCGATCAAAAGTATATGCACGTTTTCGAATATCCACGGAGGCGTGCGTCCGATCATGACGTCGCGGATGATGCCGCCGCCCGTCGTGGTGATGCACGCGATAAAAACGACGCCGAACGCGTCGAGTTCCCTGTCGATGGCGACGAGCGCGCCCGACAGTGCAAACGACACTGTTCCGAGCAGTTCCGTCGTCATAAGGACTATTTCGGTAAGACTCACTTGTGACCTCCGAATATTTCGGTATCTGAAATATATTGTAGTCAAATGTACGGAAAAGTCAAGTGCAGATGTGCAGAATCAGTGTGGAGACGTCGATTTTTCCGTTGTACGTTATTGACACCGACTTTTGCATTTGATAAAATATATGCGTATACGGAATATTCCGTGCGAGTGTCCGCCTGTGTGCGGAAAATACGCGGTTTTACGACGCGGAGGATATGGTATAGTAATGAAAAAGACGATATCGCTGAGATTATTCAAAGAGAAAAAGGCAGATATTCATCAATCATTTCAGGTCGTTGAAAAGGAGGACAATGAAATGGCATCGAAGGTATACTTTACGGACGAGATAACGCCAGAGAGAGTTGCGGAGCTTTACCGCGCGGTCGGACGCGAGCTGCACGGACGCGTTGCGATAAAGGTCCACTCGGGCGAGGCGGGGAATCAGAACTTCCTTCGTCCCGATTTTTGGGCGCCTGTCATCGACGAGGTCAGCGCGCATGCGGACGGGTACGCGGTAGTCGAGTGCAACACGGCATATCTCGGCGCGCGTGACACGACGAAGAAGCATCTGCGCACGTTCGAGGAGCACGGATGGAACAGATTCGGCGTCGACCTGCTCGACGGGGAAGGGCCAGATCTCGAGCTGCCGATACCGAACGGCAAGGTGATAAAGAAGAATTACGTCGGGAAGAACATCGCGAATTATGACTCGCTGCTCGTGCTGTCCCACTTCAAGGGGCATCCGATGGGAGGCTACGGCGGAGCGCTGAAGCAGCTTTCGATAGGCATCGCGTCGTCGTTCGGCAAGAAGTACATTCACGGCGCGGGTCATCCGCACGGCAACTTCTGGGGCGCGAACCACGACAAATTTCTCGATTCGATGGCGGACGCGGCGTCAAGCGTCGTCGACCGCTTCGGCGAGAACGTCGTCTACTTCAACGTGATGAAGAACATGTCCGTCGACTGCGACTGCTGCGCCGTCGCAGAGGACCCGTGCATGAAGGATATAGGCATACTCGCGTCGACCGACCCTGTCGCGATAGATCAGGCGTGCCTCGATCTCGTGTACGCGGCGACGGACGATCCCGGACAGAAGCATCTGCTGAAGCGCATCGAGAGCCGCAACGGCGTCCGCACCATTGAGTCGGCGGCCGCCCTCGGCATCGGTGTGCGCGAATACGAGTTTATAAGAATGTAAGATTTCTTGGGGAAGGAACTTTTTGAAAAAAGTTCCTTCCCCAAACCCCTTCTTCAAAAACTTTTATTACACTATCGTCATAATGCACTTTCGCAACCTCATATAATAGCGTAAGCTGTTATGCGGGAGGATATTTTATGACGGAGACGAACATATACAGAGACATAGCGGAGCGGACGGGAGGAGACGTATACATAGGCGTCGTCGGGCCCGTGCGGACAGGGAAGAGCACGTTCATCAAGCGGTTTATGAACGCGCTCGTCATGCCGAATATCGAGGGCGAGTACGACCGTGCGCGTGCACGCGACGAGATGCCGCAGTCGGCGGCGGGTCGCACCGTCATGACG
>CANPXS010000150.1 GCA_947586625.1 uncultured Clostridia bacterium
CCGGAGAACGCGGCGAACACGAGCTTGCCCGCGTAAGGCTGGCGCTCGTAGACGTGCATTCTCGTCACGCGCTCGTACGTCTCCGCGATCTCGGGCATATTGGAGAAGTCGAGCTGCGGGTCGACGCCCTGCGCGTACATGTTCATGCCGAGCGTCACGATGTCGACGTTGCCGGTGCGTTCGCCGTTGCCGAACAGCGTGCCCTCGATGCGGTCAGCGCCCGCGAGTATGCCGAGCTCGGAGTCCGCGACGGCGCAGCCTCTGTCGTTGTGCGGATGCAGCGATATGACGACCGCGTCGCGGTACTTGATGTTGTCGCACATATACTCGATCTGGTCGGCGTAAACGTGCGGCGACGACAGCTCGACCGTTACGGGGAGATTGATTATGACGGGCAGCTCCTTTGTCGGCTGCCACACGTCGAGCACCGCGTTGCATACCTCGAGCGCGAACTCGGGCTCGGTGCCCGTGAACGACTCGGGCGAATACTCGTACTGATACCGGACGCCCGCCTCCTTTGCGAGTCTGTTGAACAGCTCCGCGCCGTCGGTTGCTATCTTCTTTATCTCTTCTTTAGATTTCCTGAACACCTGCTCGCGCTGTGCCACCGACGTCGAATTATAGAGGTGGACGATGACGTTTTTGCAGCCCCCGACAGCCTCGAACGTCTTTTTGATTATGTGCTCGCGGCTCTGCGTTAAGACCTGTATCGTCACGTCGTCGGGTATCATGTCGCGCTCGATGAGCGTGCGGACGAACGTGAACTCCGTTTCGCTCGCCGCCGGGAATCCGACCTCGATCTCCTTGAATCCGACCTTCACGAGCAGGCGGAAGAATTCGAGTTTTTCCTCGAGGCTCATCGGTATAGTCAGCGACTGGTTGCCGTCGCGCAGATCGACCGAGCACCAAACGGGCGCCTTGTCGATGTAGGTCTTATTCGCCCACCGTCTCGGCGGGTTCTCTACCGGGTAAAACTGTCGTGTGTATTTAGATGCGCTGTACATTTCTCACCCTCTCCCTCTCTTATTCCGCTATTGCGACGGCTTCGACCTCTACCTTCGCGCCGCGCGGAAGATCGCGCACCGCGACGCAGCTTCTCGCCGGCGCGTTCGTTATGTATTTGCCGTAGACCTCGTTGAACGACGCAAAATCCGCGATGTCGGCAAGGAAGCACGTCGTCTTCACTATCTTGCCGAGGTCGCTGCCCGCCGCTTTTAAGACCGCGGACAGATTCTTCATCACGCGCTCCGTCTGCTCCGCCGTCGTCTCGCCCACCATCGCGCCTGTCTCGGGGTCGAGCGCTATCTGACCCGACGTGTAGACGAGTCCGCCGTGCTTTATCGCCTGCGAATACGGTCCGATCGCGCCCGGCGCGCCGCTTGTTTTGATTATGGTCATGATATTATATCCTTTCCGGGGGAGAGCCCCCTTGAAAGCGGGCTCTCCCCCGGACCCCCGCTTCTGTAACTTTTACTAACAGATTTATATTATCTTTATGCCCGCGTCGGTGAGAGCGGTTTTGATGCTTCTTATATGGTCGAAATTCTTCGTTTCGAGCGTTAGGCGCAGATAACAGCCGTTGACGTCGGAGCCCTCGTTCGAGTGCTCGTGATGCACCGCCACGACGTTGCCCCCCTGCTCCGCTATGATGCGCGAAACGAGCATCAGCTGACCCGGTTTGTCTACGAGCTCTATATTGAGCTGGCAGTTGCGTCCCGACATCAACAGTCCTCGCGTTATGACGCGCGAAAGTATCGTCACGTCGATGTTGCCGCCCGAGAGCAAACACACGGTCTTTTTGCCCTCAAGGTCGAGCTTGCCGAACATCGCCGCCGCGACTGATACGGCGCCCGCACCCTCGGTCACGAGCTTGTGCCTCTCCATCAGCGCCAGTATCGCCGCCGATATTTCGTCGTCGCTGACGGTGACTATTTCGTCTACGTAGTCGTGGCAGAGCGAGTACGTCAGACTTCCAGGCTCCTTGACCGCGATGCCGTCCGCGATAGTGAACACGGACGCGAGCTTTTCGATCTTCTCGTCCGCGAGCGAATTTTTCATCGATGGCGCGCCCGCCGCCTGTACGCCGTAGACCTTTATCTTCGGGTTGAGATTCTTTATCGTATACGCGATGCCGGAGATTAGTCCGCCGCCGCCGACCGGCACGATTATGGCATCCATGTCCGGTATCTGCTCGTTCAGTTCGAGCGCTATCGTCCCCTGTCCGGCTATGACGTCGACGTCGTCGAACGGGTGTATGAATGTGTAACCTTTTTCGTCGCGCAACTCGAGCGCGCGTCTGTATGCGTCGTCGTAGACGCCGTCGACAAGGCATATCTCCGCTCCGTAGCTCCGCGTCGCCTCCACCTTCGATATGGGCGCGCTGTCAGGCAGGCAGATGACGGATTTGATGCCGTTCTTCTGCGCCGCGAGCGCGACTCCCTGCGCGTGGTTGCCCGCCGAGCACGCGATGACGCCGCGGCTCTTTTCCTCGTCCGTCAGCCGCGACATTTTGTAGTACGCGCCGCGCACCTTGAACGAGCCCGTCACCTGAAGATTCTCCGTTTTCAGGTAGAGCTCGAGTCCCGGCGCCAGCTTCGGCGCCGACAGCACGTCCGTCTGTATCGCGACGTCGCGCAGCGCGTACCGCGCCTTGTATACGTTGTCAAGTGTCAGTTTCTGATCCATGAAAAGTTATTTCTTTCGTTTGTTATAGTAGGCTGTTTATGAACTGCTCCGCCGCCCTCGGCGAACGCGACACGCGCGACAGCGCGAACGTCTCAGCTTTCACGTCGAGCTCGCCGTCGACCTCGATCCCCGCGCGCTTTGCGAGCGTGTGGACGATGTCGAGGTACAGCGCCTTGTTCGGGCGTTCGAAGTATACCGTCATGCCGAAGCGGTCGGACAGCGATAAAAGCTCCTGCGCTGTGTCGTTTTTGTGTATGTCGTCGGCGTCGAGACTGTTGCCGCGCTCCGAAAACGTCTCCTTCACGATATGACGCCTGTTCGACGTCGCGTATATGACGGCGTTTTTCGCCTTCGCCGACGCGGAGCCCTCGAGCGCCGCTTTGAGCATCGAGAACGAGTCGTCGTTTTTGCTGAATGACAAGTCGTCGATGAAGATGATGAATTTGAGCGGGCTGTCCGCTATCTTG
>CANPXS010000151.1 GCA_947586625.1 uncultured Clostridia bacterium
CACACACATGCTCGGCTGGGACATCACCGACTACGGGCACGGCGACTTTTCAAAGATCGGACTGTTTCTCTTCACGCTCAGAAATGGCTCGCTGTCGGATCCCTCGTGCATGAAGACGTACGCGGAAAAGATCCTCATCTCCGACGAGGACCAGTATTCGCCGATGCACTTCCACTTCCACAAAATGGAGGACATCATAAACCGCGGCGGCGGCAACCTCATCGTCGAGGTCTACAACTCCGACGAAAACGAGGGACTTGCCGCGACCGATGTGACCGTCACGACCGACGGCGTAGTGAGGACGGTCCCGGCGGGGACGAAGCTGTGCCTGACGCCGGGCGAGAGCATCACGCTGCCGCCGCGCCAGTATCACGCGTTCTGGGCGGAGCGCGGAACGGGAAAAGTGCTGATAGGCGAGGTCTCGATGGTGAACGACGACAACACAGACAACCGCTTTTACGAGACGCAGGGACGGTTCCCGAAGATAGAGGAGGACGAGGCGCCGCTCTATCTTCTCTGCAACGAGTACCCGCGGGCAAAGTGAGGCATGCATCATGGAAAATATGAAAAAAGTGAAGCTCGCCGTATTCGGCGAAATACTGTTTGATATATTCGGCGACAAACAGAGGATAGGCGGCGCGCCGTTCAACTTCGCCGCCCACGCATCGCGCCTCGGCGCGGACGTCGACATGATATCGGCGGTCGGCTGCGACGAGCTCGGAAAATCGGCGCTCGACATCGCGCGCGGCTTCGGCATGGATACGGAAAACGTCGCAACGATAGATATCGACACGGGGTACTGCCGCGTCACGCTCCGCGACGGCTCGCCGTCGTACGAGCTCGTCGGCGGCGTCGCATACGACAAGATACCTATGCCGGAAAAAATCGGCAAAGCGGACGCGTTCTGCTTCGGCACGCTCGCACAGCGCGGCGAGGTGTCGCGCGCGACGCTGCGCGAGCTGCTCGCGCACCGCGAGCTCTACGGCGAGATATTCTACGACGTCAACATCCGCGGCAATCACTGGGCGCGCATCGTCGTCGACGAGTCGACGAGCGCAGCGACGATACTAAAGCTGTCGCGCGAAGAGGCCGTGATGATGGACACGGACGTAACTTACACGCCGGGCAGGGAGGAAGACGTCTGCCGCGCGCTCGCGGAAAAATATCCGAATCTGCGCCTCATCGCGCTGACGCTCGACAAGGACGGCTCCGTCGTGTACGATACGAAAGCGGAGCGCATTTACAGCTCGCCTAAGCCGTCGTCGAAGCTCGTGTCCGCCGTCGGCGCGGGCGACAGCTTCTCGGCGTGCTTCCTCGTCAACTATCTGCGCGGCGCGGGTATCGAAAACTCGCTTTTGCGCGCGACAGCGCTGTCGGACTACGTCGTGACGCAGCTCGGCGCGGTGCCTGACCTCCCGCCGGAGCTGATAGAACGCATAATATAACGCATCATTCGGGCGGGAACGGAAAATTTCACGTTTCCCGCCCGAAATTTTTTAAAAAAATCTTTCTTTACCTGCTGACATCACGATTTTTGCGCCGACTATATGGGTGAAAGCGCCGATCGACCGCGATCAAGAAGGAAAAAACAAAATGAGAAAGTCCCAACTGACAGATTTATTTGACCAAAAGCTGCTCGACTCCCTCTACGGCTGGTGCTACTCGAAAACGAGCGGCAGCACGGAGGCGCAGGAGCTCTGCTCCGACATCACGTTCGCGATAGTAAAAACCGCGAACCGCGACCCGGACGCGGAGGTAGAAAACGCGTACGCGTTCATATGGCAGGCGGCGCGCCGCGTCTACGCCGACTTCGCCGAGAAAAAGCGTCTCACATCGGGGCGCACATATCACGGCGACGCCGAACTTGCGATGGCGACCATAGCGGACAGTGACGGCGCATACGCGGACGACGACGATAACGACGCCGAGTCGCTGTCGCTCATACTGCATAGGATATCGTTTCTTTCGCGCATCTACCGCGAGGTGATGATAGCGTTTTATCTCGACGGGCTGCCCGTCGCGGAGATAGCGAAGCAGCAGAACACGAGCGAGGGCGCGGTGCGCGAACGGCTGCGGGCGGCAAGAGGCAAGATCAGGGACGAGGTAAAGGAGATCATGGAAATGGAAGACAAAAACAAGAAAACGATGGACAGACCGACATCTTTGCAGAGGCTCGACCTTGCCCTTTGGGGTACGGGAAGTCCGATGTGGAGCGACCCGAGAGGACTGCTCGACAGACAGCTTTCGAAGCACGTCCTCTGGCTGTGCCGCAAAAAGCCGCGCACGCCGAAGGAGATATCGGACGAGCTCGATGTGCCGATGGTGTACATCGAGGAAGAATGCGAACTTCAGGCGGAAGGCGAAAACGGCAAATACGGCGCTCTGCGCCGCGTCGACGGCGGGAAGTACGTGATCAATTTCCCGCTTCTCGACAGCGGCGAATTTAAGCGCGGCTGCGATATCTACGGCGAGGTTATCCAGGGCGCGGTCGAGGCGATAAAATCATACGCCGCCGAGCATGAGAGCGAGTATTTGGCGTTCCCGTACAGGAATAAGACCGTGACGCTTCCGCTCGTAATGTGGCGTCAGGCGCACTATATCGGAGATCTCCTCGGCAAAGAGGTAAATAAGCTTCTCGGCGAGAAGTATTTCGCGGAGGAAACGAAGCCCGGCCGTCCGTTTTCCATAGCCGGATATGAATACACGGGACAGCTCTTCGGCTGGGGCAACGACATAGCGTCCGCGATGAACTATTGCGGCTATAAGAACGTAGATATATCGGTCATTTATCACAACCCCGACATCAAGCCGAGCTTCTACTGCGACCATAATATCGCAAACGACGAGGCGCTGACGCTCGCGGTCCGCGCCGTCGACGGCATCGACGTGAACGCGCTCGACGAGAATGAGCGCGAGCAGGCGGCGCGCGCGATCGAGGAAGGATACATATACCGTGACGGCGACACGCTCTACACGAAGTTCCTTGTCGTCGACGGCGAGGACGCGGAGAAAATGTGGGACGTATCGGACGGACTGACCGAGATGATCCGCCCGTTCGCGGAGACTATCGCGGAGAAGACGGCGAAGCTGTTGCGTTCGGCGCTGATGCCGCATCTTTACGGCGAGT
>CANPXS010000152.1 GCA_947586625.1 uncultured Clostridia bacterium
CGGCGCAGGAAGCTTTTGTACGTGTTGTTCGCTATCGTCCACACGTAGCCGAAGAACGCGTCGGGGTCGCGCACGCGCGGCGCCGATTCGAGTATCGCCGTGATGATGTCGCCCGCCAGATCCTCGGCGTCCTGTTTATGCGAGACGCGCGACAGCGACCACGCGAATATGGTCTTCATGTTTTCCTCCGCGAACCGCGCGGCTTCCTCTTGTGTCATGACGTCCTCCCGAAACGGTCGTTGTGAAAGCTTTCATGAATATAGTAGCAGAAAACCGGAGGCGGTTAAAGGGAAAAATAAAAAAATTTCCCTTTTTGCAAAAGGGAATGAGAACGGTGCCCGGCTGTTGCACAACATTTCCGCGCCAGCGGAAAGAGTCGCATCTCCGAACACAGTTAGGATATGCTCTCTTCCATAAGCGGACCAAACAGTGTTTATGCTCCGAAGATATTGTTCCCACTTGCTTTATTAAGCAAAAATAGTCATAAAAGTTCTTGAAAAAGAGGGGGCAGGGGGAGAGAAAGGAAGAAGGGGCCCCCGCCCCTTCCTCCTTTTTTCTCTCCACAAAAAGCCCTTCTCTTATTTCACCATATCCATCACGGCGGAAAGTATCATCGCGGCGTCGGCGCGCGTCAGGTGCGCAGACGGTGAGAACTCGCCGCCGGGCGCGTCCATGATGCCGAGCCTCTGCATCGAGGACGCCGCTGCGGACGCCCACGCGGGGATCGAGTCGCCGTCAGCGAATACGGGCACCGCGTCGCCGTCGGCGGGAACGCGTATGATGTTGTTCAGCATCACGGCGGCCTCTGCGCGCGTCACGATCGCTTTAGGACTAAAGCACACGACGCCGTTTTCATCGGGCGCGCCCGTCACAAATCCGAGTTTAGCCGCCGCGCGCACATAGTTGCGGCACGATTCCGACATCTCGCCGTCGTCGGCGAACATGATGCCGCTCACCTCGGGAATATCGGAAAGGCCGATCGTTTTCATCAAAAGCTCGACGAACTGCTCGCGGCTCACCTCAAGGTCGGGGTAGAAGTACGCGTCGCCGTTCTCGTACGCGCCGCCCATAACGCCCGCGTCCGTCATCTTAACGGCGGCGGAATACGCGTCGCTACCCGCCATGTCCGTGTACTCGATGCCGGTCTTGTTCTTGTTGATGCGGACAGATACGTCGATCTCGTCCGACCAGCTGCCGTAGTCGTCGCGGGCGCGCAGCCTGAAGCTGTCGGCGCCGCTCTTGCCCTCATACGGCGTGTACAAAAACTCGCCTGCCGCGCTGTCCGTGATCGTCACATTTCCCTTCTTCGGCGACTTCGTCACGACGAGCTCGAGCGCGCCGCCCTCGGGGTCAAAGACCGATACCGAGCCGCGGATGCTGCCGCCCTTCATCGTCTCCATATAAAGCTCCGCCTTGCCGCCGCCGACAGTCGGGGCAAGGTCGACGGAGTCGATGACGCGCACGCGGCACGATGTCGCATACGAGTCGTTGCAGGTGACGTAGAACGTCGCGTCAGCAGTCGCGGACGCGGGCACGAACGAAAGCTTCGATATCGAGCGGCGCGATATCGACTGATTCGCAGAAACGGGTACGCCGTCAAGGCACAGCGTGCCGGACGCGGGGTCGGGAAGCGTCAGGACCGTTATCTTGTCGACGTCGGCGCCGAGCGAATAGTCGAAGTCCTCGACGGAGAAGACGGCGTCGCGCGAGCTCATACCGGTCACGGTGACGGTCACGTCGCGAGCCAAAACGGACAGCGCCGGAGACACTGTCGTGCTCGCCGCGAACGCGGTCGCGGACAGCGCGCCGGCAATAAGGAGAATCGAAAGCGTGAAAGCCAAAGTTTTGAAGATGTTCTTCATTATAACCTCCGATAAAGTTACTCTTCATCGGTAGTATTTGTCAATGGGCGCGGATTTATGCGGGGGAGGGAAAACTTATTTTGCGAAGCTCTCCCTCGCGCACCGTGCTCGCGCGCTGTTTGACACTGTCGCTGACGGGCGTTGTGCACATTTTTCGCGAAGCGAAACCGCCGCCGTCCAAATAATGGCAATGCGCCGTAGGCTTCGCAGTTTCACCTATGCGCAATTTGCTCGTGCGGTGCTCGACGCAGACACGACCGCAGTCGACGTGCCGCGTGCCACAGGCTCCCCCGCCATACCTGCACACGTAGCAAATCACCACAACCGCCCCATCTCCTTGACTGTCTATATTATACCACAAAATTTACGATTTGTCAAGTACTTTTCACAAATTTATGTATTATTTTTTACTTTTCGCGTAATCGCTCAACCGTTGCCATAATTGGTTTCTCCCACACTTTTCGCGAAGCGAAAACGTCTCGCAGGTCGTAGCGTTAGCTGCGAACTGCCGCTCACCGCGGATGTTTATGCAGTCTGTTCCCACCGGCAGCTACCTTTGATTATCAGACGTGGTGACGTCTTTCACACCTACGAACAGGTTTTTGACAAGGGGGACTTTCTCGCAAGGAAAGTCGACCACAAAGAAAAAACTCTGTAAATACTTGATTTATTTGGCATAACGAGGCGCAAAACGCCGGATTTTACAACAAATTTACTACTTTTGAAACCGCCTCGATACGAAGTTATGCGAGTATATGAGAGCTTTACAGATAACCGCAAAAACTAAACATACCTCAAAAGCACGACTGAAACCGTGCTTTTCCTTTTACAGTCAATACATAGCCGTCCGTTCGCCACGGGCGGCTAAATCTATTTAAGGAGGATTTTTTATGGCGAAATGCAGAACGATTGCAATATGCAATCAAAAAGGCGGAGTCGGAAAGACGACGACGGCGCTTAATCTCGGCGTCGGACTTGCGGCACAGGGAAAGCGTGTGCTGCTCGTGGACGCTGACCCGCAAGCCGATCTCACCGCATGTCTCGGATGGCGGGACGCTGACGCATTGCAAGTGACGCTTGCAACAAAGCTGTCTGATGTCATACGCGACAACGTGCGCGACCCGACGGACGGTATACTGACGCATAAGGAGGGCGTCGACCTGCTGCCGTCAAATCTCGAGCTTGCGTC
>CANPXS010000153.1 GCA_947586625.1 uncultured Clostridia bacterium
ATTGTGATCCTTTCAGTCCTCGCATATTTGCTGTTTTTGACATTCGGCGGAGCTGATCTGTCGCATTATCTGCCAGGCTTGTCGGCTTTAGTTCTTGCAGCAGTGCGTCTGCTTCCGTCGTGCAGCAGGATCAATACGAGTATGACGCAGCTTGGATATGCCCGAACTGCAGTTGAATCCATATGCCGAGCTTTTGAAGAAACTGAACCGAAAACTGACGAACATCAGCGGCGGGAAGTGGATTTCAGCGCAGGGATTTCTTTGCGAGACGTCTCATACACATATGAAGGCAGCGCGGAGACAGTGCTGACGCAAGTGGACATGGATATTCCGGTGGGATCGTCAGTAGGTATCGTGGGGCCGTCAGGCACAGGCAAGACGACGCTGCTTGATATTCTGCTCGGCTTGTTGGCACCTGAGCAGGGACAGGTTTTTGTAGACGGAATTCCAATCGATCAGTGTTATGAAAGCTATCTGCGAAAAACGGCTTATGTACTGCAGAATACGTTTTTGCTTGATGGTACGATTCGGGACAATGTTGCTATGGGCGAGGAACCCGCAGACATAGACGATGAGCGCGTGTGGTCGGTATTGGAGGATGCGGCGCTGGCTGAGACGGTGCGGCGTCTTCCGAAGGAACTGGATACGCAAATTGGGGAGCAGGGAATTAGGCTTTCCGGCGGTGAGCGCCAGCGGCTGGGATTGGCTCGAGCGCTGTACAGGGACCCGGCGCTGATCGTTTTTGATGAAGCGACCTCGGCGCTGGATCTGGAGACTGAGTCCGCCGTGATGACTTCCATCTACTGCATGAAAGGGCAGAAAACTTTTGTCATCGTTTCACACCGCATGTCTGCTATATCCGGCTGCGACCGTATCTACCGGGTGAAGGATGGAAAAGTCGTTAGAGAAAGATAAAGCGTTTGACTTCATGTACGAGCGTGCGCATTTCACAAAGCGCCGGTAACGGGGAAATGAAATTAAGAATCAAGCTACCGTGAGCGGTGGGGAAAGTAAATGAAGAAAAGCGATATCCCTATCTTCTGCCTTTTGAGAAAATGCCGGCCACTTCTTTCCGTAATAATTCGGATAACATCGCTGACTAAACTCATTTTCTACAAAAGGACCGTTCGGACGGCGCCAACCCTGCAGCTCCGTCTGAATTTCAAATGGCAGGCCGATGGAAGTCACACATAAAGTCCCCACAGACTGACTGGCGGCCTCCATTAGGTAGTTTTTGCCTTTATGTATTTTAGACGGGTAATTTCGATGATGCGATCAATCTAATCGAGCGGAGGTCCTTGGATATCATACTGGCAACGCAAATCGGAGTCTCTTTCAAAATATCCGAGTCAAGACCACCGGCACGGCCGGTGGTCTTGACTTTTGTCTGTAAGCGCGGATCGTCGGTGCGGTATCAAAAACTTGTGGAATCTCCGCACTCCCATTTCGAGATCGCCTGCGGAGAGGTGCGGAGCATTTCCGCTTTTCCGATGTGCGGGCATGTCGTTTTATCAAATATTCTGTTTTGCTAACGACCGTCAAAAGAGCGGTTTTTCACTGTCGGCGGAGATGCGCTCATTCGACTATCGCTAAAAACGCGAGCGGGTCACGGTCGTCCTCGGGCGGCAGCGCGAGCGCGCCTGCATTGACTGCGTCGTAGAACAGTATCGAGACTATCTCGCCGAGAAGCGACAGCGTCAGAACTCTTTCGACGTCGCCGCGTACACATTCGGGCGCGTGCGTTTTCATCAGCCTGACGGCGTCGTCCATGACGAGCGCATAGAGCGCGCTCGCGCGCTTGTTCGCGTCGGCGAGAATGGTCCATATCTGCTCGAGCTGCTCCTCGGTCACGACCGCGAACGGCGTGTTGCCGTTGCCCTCGACGAGCGAGATGATGCGCTCCTCGTCGCGGTCTTCACGGAATCTGTTTTTCTCCGGTATGACGCCGGAGCATATGTAGGACAAATACAGTCCTTCTTTTATCGTATGGCGTCCCGCCGTTGAATTAGATTCGAACGGCTCGTCGCCTTTTAATGTAAAATCGTAGCCGTAAGAGACGCCGAACGCGTCGCGGTAAAGCCTGACGTCGTTGTAGTTCGGATAACGCGAATCCTCATACTCCCAGCCGTTTTTGTGAATGACTGCCCAGCCTAACGCCCAGAGGAGTCTGTCGTCGGATATGTCGCACCCGTAAAAGCCGAGCGCGCGTATCTCCGGCAGCTTTTCGCGTATCGCGCCGAACAGAGACGATGTTTCGTCGATGCGGGCTTTCGTTTCTTCCATAAGCTCGCCGAAAAATTCCCGCGTGAATATGACGAGCTTCGTCTGATATTTTCCCGACGGCAGACGCGTCAGAAGTCCGTACTTTTCGAGTACGCGTATTTCGTCCTCGACGTAGGCGGACGCGACGCCGAGCTCGACCGACAGCTCCGATTCCGACATCGGCGTGTAGTATGCGGCGAGCAGTATGTTGCCGGGAAGACGGCGGTTGAAGAGCGTTCTGTACTCGCTGTTGTCCATGCCGTCGTAGGTGTACGCAAAATGAAACTCCGCGGGGCGGTAGCTTTTTTCTCCGAATTCTCTTTCCATGATGATGCCTTCCTTTAAAATTTTTCTCGTTTTGTAGAGATAATATTTGACCATTTCGAGCGATATCGAGTATTTGTCCGCGATCTCGGCGCATGAGAGGCCGTCGAAGTAGTGCGCGACGGTGCATAGCCTGTACTCGCGCGAGAGCAGCGCCAATTCGCGGCGCAGGCGGTGCGTCTCGTCGGCGCGTATTACCTCGTCCTCGACGCTGTCGTCGGAGGCGGTCTCTGCTATGTTGTCGATATCGATGGAGGCGCTTCGTCCGCGCCGGCGCAGGAAGCTTTTGTACGTGTTGTTCGCTATCGTCCACACGTAGCCGAAGAACGCGTCGGGGTCGCGCACGCG
>CANPXS010000154.1 GCA_947586625.1 uncultured Clostridia bacterium
CTCGTCCGACACTGATGCGGATGCCATAATCACGCTCTAAAATGTATCGGGTCTTGTAAGCGCCGAGCCGCTTGTCATAGTCTGCGTATATATGCAGGATCAACTGCCGGAGCTTCTGATTTTCGGCTGTCCTGGGTGCCAAAACAGAACTGAAGTGTTTGTAGTAGGTACTCCTATTGACATGAAGGAGTCGGCAGAGTGTCTTGATATCATGCTGAAAACGCAGCTTATGTACGGCGGTCAGTCTTTGTCTGAGTGTGGCGTGAATATGGCAATCGCTTTTTTTAAGATGAGGTTTTCCTCCTCAAGTTGCGCACTGCGTTTTTGAAGTTCCTTGACCTGCTTTGCGGTAAGGACTTCGCCATCACCAATTTCTACAGTAGAATACTGCTTTACCTATTTGCCAAGAGCGGGCGGGGAAACACCGTATTCTTTACAGAGTTGGGCTTGAGTCTTGCCATTCTGGTGCAGTGAGACAAGGGATTTCTTGAATTCCTCGTCATATTTTGTGTAGTTGTTGGTCGCCATAAGATCCCTCCTTTTTGGTGCCTTTTTTTATTGTATCATATACTGCATTTCTGTGTCTACTTATTTAGTATAGATCCAGCATCCGGCGATGATGGATATCAACTCAAAATGGGCGGGTCGCCGTCAGGACATGGACGTTATCTACTCACAGCTATCGATGTTTTTCGGAGACCGCATCCTCGAATAGCAGAAACCGTGCCGCGCGTCAAGGGTAAAACGGAACGGCTACATGCCGCTGCCCTTGACACGCGTCCCGATTTCCGCTTGTATTGTTGATAGAGCGGTCGACAGAACTTGTTTCACCGACCGCTCGCGAAACACGCATTATGCCATGATGGGGTGTTTACACATAATTTGGGATAGAGCTATCTGTTACAAAAAAACACCGCTGCAAGGGTTCTGTCATCATGCATAATTTTTCTTAAAAATATTGCTTTTCGCCAGAATTGACAACAATTATTACGTCGGTGATTAGTTTTTCTGCGGAAAACAACTTGATTTATAGTTACACTTTTGATATAATATCCGAAGATGTAATTTCTCGTATGTTGCTATTTTTATTGATCGACCACATTATACTGATAATGTTATTCATGTTTGTCGGGATGGAGGCTGCACGTTGAGCATAGATCTTAACGAAAACAATCGGATCGCGTATGAGTCGGCTGCCTCTATGTTGGCGGAAACCGGCAAGGCGGCGGGCGGAAAGCAACTGGACAATATTACTTTTGCCACATAAAAAAACTTCTCTATACACCGATGAAGAAATTGCCTCTCTGTAATTTGATAGGCTTGTGCTCGACGAATTTCACCGTTGCGGCGCTCAAAGTTGGCAAGAAAACATCCTTAGTTTTCTGATACTTGTCCCGAATGTTCCGGTTCTCGGGCTGTCCGCGGCGGCGATCCGCTATCTTGACAATCAGCGGGATATGTCTGCGGCAGATCAGACGCGCGCTGTTTGCTGGCAAATCCTATACGCCGATTATTTTCGACGTCGTGAACAACTTCGAGGACTGTACAATATCGGCTCCATCGAAGTGGGATACGATGTACGCCTGCGCAAAAGTGCACTACGACGAACACGGCGACTGCCGACTGCCCATGCGGTACACCGATTCGCAGGGCGAGAATCTGTACGATTGGCTGTGCAATCAAAAGCAATACGCCAAACAAGGCAAGATGAGCGCCGAATGGAAAAGGCTGCTTGTCGCGATCAACGCGATAGCGATGCAGTAAAAGAAATATGGAACGGCGACATCTGCGCGGCTCGCTGATATAGGTTTGGCGTTAGAAAGATAGAAGAAAAGGCAGAAATGAGGATCGTGTCGCATGAATAATACGACGATGGAAGTGAATATGATGTCCCCGCAAACCGAAGAAGCGGCTGCATCAAAAGTCATTCTTCCCTATGAAAAGACGAAGGAATATTACATAGAATCGCTTGGCGAAATTAAAAAGAAACCGCTTTATGATTTTTTCAAACGTTTTTTTGATATTGTGATTTCTGCGCTCGCGTTGATCGTTTTGGCGATACCGATGGCGGTGATTGCAGTCATGATAAAGATAAAATCTCCCGGTCCTGCGCTTTACAGACAGGAAAGACTCGGACTCAACGGCAGAAAAATAATAATTATAAAGTTTAGAACAATGAGTGTTGATGCAGAAGCGGCGGGCGCACAGTGGTCGCAGGGCGACGACGATCCGCGAATTTTCCCGCTTGGACGTAAGCTGCGGAAAACAAGATTGGACGAGCTTCCGCAGCTTGCATCGATATTCACGGGGGAAAGAGATATAATAGAGACAACCGGGAGAAACGCAGGTTTTTCAAGGGTTGTCGCGGCTTGATCAATTTCGTTATGAGGTTTTGTACGGGGTTGAAAGTAGGCAAAAGCAGCCTTAGAAAAATCGAAACGGCTTCTTGATTGCTTATTTTGACCCAATCTAATAAGCGTACAAAACTTGATAAGGAGGTTGAATCAGCCGAGGACAGAACTGTTCTCGGCTGAGAGTCGTGCTTAAATAATTTATGAAATGAAAAGATTCTGAAAAACTGAAAAGGGGGAGAGGTCACAGATGACGATCAAGTTTATGTTGAATTCGCCAAGCGATGCGATCTCGCCGTATGCTTCCGAAGAACATATCACGGAATCTCCCTTTGATGGAACGAACAATTTCATCTCAACAAGGCTGCGGTCGCGGAAATACAGTGAAGCCGTAGCAGCCGACGTTTCATCAAGCGTGGCGGGTGTTACCGACTGCCAATACCTCGGCAGTATGGAGCGCATCGCCCGCGAGGTCTATCAGATACAAATTATCGACAACAGCTACGAAGTCGCGTTCATCTTTGATACGCACACCTCCCAAGACGTTCAGCTTCATGTCGAGATCACA
>CANPXS010000155.1 GCA_947586625.1 uncultured Clostridia bacterium
TTTCGGGTTCGACAAGGGGGACTTTCTTGCGAGAAAGTCCCCCTTGTCAAAAACCTATTCATAGGTGTGAAAGACGTCACCACGTCAAGTGTGCAAAGGTAGCTGCCGGTGGGTGTAGGCGGCACATTGAACCGTGGTGAGCGGCAGTTCGCAGCTAACGCTACGACCTGCGACACGTTTCCGCTGACGCGAAAAGTGTAGGATATATCAGCTATGACATAAAAAATAATTCATAAATTTGTAAAAAGCACTTGACAAATCACAAAATTTGTGGTATAATATATGCAGTTAAGGAGATGAAGCGGCTGCGGCGAGCCGTTGTGTTCGTATGTTAGGCGGGGAGCTTACGTTACACGCATTTCTCTTGACATTTGGCGGGGAATAAAGCGGGTACTAACCGACAAAAAATTTAATATAATTGTTTCAAATATACTTGACAGGGCAAATATTACCGTGATATAATGTATTGCCGCTTGCGAGCGGGCTTTTTAAGTCTGCGCCGATACGGCGCGGCGCCCGTCGGCAGCGAGTCTATGTGAAAGTGAGGTGCTTTTCGTGTACGCGATCATCAAAACAGGCGGAAAGCAGTACAAGGTCACCGAGGGAGATACTATCTACGTAGAGCTTCTCGGCGCAAACGAGGGCGACAAGTACACCTTCGAAGAGGTGCTCGCCGTTTCCGGCGACGACGGACTCAAGGTCGGCGATCCCTATGTAAAGGGCGCGACCGTTACGGCTGATGTTGTCGGCAATGTCAAGGGCAAGAAGATCCACGTTCTTCGCTACAAGGCAAAGAAGAACGAGAAGAAAAAGATCGGTCACAGACAGCCTTATACGAAGGTAACGATCTCTGCGATCAACGCCTGACTTTTCGGCAAAGTCGTGACAAAGATCACATTTTTCACCTCCGGCGGTGTTTATTACGGCTTTGAGGAGCACGGTCATACGGGATTTGGCGAGGAAGGCGACGACATTCTGTGCGCGGCGCTGTCCGCGATGACGATGCTCATAATCAATGCGGCCGAGCTGTCGTATGACAGCGAGGTCGACTACACGATAGCGGATGATTCCGCAGACGTGAAGGTCGTGATAAAGTCCGCACTGAAGCGCTATGAGGGCGACGAAAAACGCGCGTATGCGCTGTCGGGACTGCTCAAAGCGTACTATTATCAGCTCATGGACCTGACGGAGGAGTATTACGATTACCTCGATGTCGAGGCAGAAGAACGCGACCCCGAAACGGAGATCCGCGAGGGGAACGGAAAGGAGTAACTAAAATGTTGAAGCTCGGTTTACAGTATTTCGCACATAAAAAAGGCGTCGGCTCTACGAAGAACGGACGTGACAGCGAGTCGAAGCGGCTCGGCGTAAAGCGCGCTGACGGTCAGCATGTTCTCGCAGGCAACATTCTCGTTCGTCAGAGAGGAACAAAGATCCATCCCGGCACGAACGTCGGACGCGGCAGCGACGACACGCTCTTCGCGCTCGTCGAGGGCAAGGTCAAGTTCGAGCGCACGAACGCTGGCAAGAAGCTCGTAAGCGTTTACGCAGAATAAAACGGATCGGGGCCGCGGCGCGGCTCCGATTTGTGCTTTACAGAGGTGAAAATGGAAGTACAGGACATACTGTCGCGCGTCGATCATACGCTTCTTTCGCCGACATCGACGTGGAACGAGATAAAAGAGATCGTCGACGACGGGATAAAATATAAAACGGCGTCGGTGTGCATACCGGCATCGTACGTGAAACGCGCCGCCTGTTATGCGCGCGGGCGCGTGAAAATATGCACTGTCATCGGTTTCCCGAACGGGTACGACACGACTGCGGCGAAGGTGTTTATGGCGCGCGATGCGATAGAAAACGGCGCCGACGAGGTCGACATGGTAATAAACCTCGGCTGGGTCAAGGACGGCGAGCGCGAATTTTTACTCGACGAAATAAAAGCGGTCAAGTGCGGGTGCGGCGGTCATGTGCTCAAGGTCATAATCGAGTGCTGCCGACTCACGGACGATGAAAAGCGCATGATGTGCCATATCGTCTCCGAATCAGGCGCCGACTACATCAAGACGTCGACGGGTTTCGGTGGCGGCGGCGCGACGCGCGAGGACGTTGCGCTGATGGCGAGCGAATGTGCGCCGCATGTGAAGATCAAAGCGGCGGGCGGCATACGCACGCTCGCGGACGCCGAGGATTATATCGCGCTCGGCGCGTCGCGTCTCGGCACGAGCTCGATAGTGAAGCTGATAAAAAATGCGTCTGCATGCAAATGACGGACGGTGGGGAATACATCATGGAATTGTGGGACGCATACGACGCTGATCTCAACAAAATAGACGGCGTAACGCTCGTTCGCGGCGAGCCGATACCGAAGGGCATGCGCCATCTCGTATGCGACGTTATCGTCAGGCATGCAGACGGCGAATACCTTTTGATGCAGCGCGACAAGCGCAAGCATTTCGGCGGAATGTGGGAGGCGACGGCGGGCGGCTCGGCGCTTGTCGGTGAAAGTCCGCTTGAATGTGCTCATCGGGAACTGCTTGAGGAGACGGGGATCGACGCGCCGGAGTTGACGCAGCTCGGAATAGTCACGACGGACGACAGGATCTATATCGAGTTTCTGTGCGTGACCGATTGCGACAAACGCGCGGTCACGCCTCAGGAAGGCGAAACATCAGCTTACAGGTGGGTGAGCCGTTACGAGCTCGTTTCGATGAAGAAGTCGGAGCTTGTGACAGAGAGAATGCAAAAATTCATCGACGAACTTTGCGTCGGCAAATAGAGTAACATCTGCGGCGCATATGAACACAGAGTAAAATTTTATAAATCGAAAAGCGAGGAATACACAATGTCCGAACATAAATCAACGACGCCGACGCCGCATATAGCGGCGCAAAAGGGGGAGATCGCGCGCACGGT
>CANPXS010000156.1 GCA_947586625.1 uncultured Clostridia bacterium
CCGATAAAATATGAAAGACTGACAGCTATTGCATCATACAGCATCAGGTATATCGTTATGATCTGCCAGTGCTCTATTTTCCGTTTCCCCGCACCGCCCGACTTATCCCGCGTCGTTTTCTTTTCGTCGTCCATTACCTATGTTTCTTCTCTCAAATGAAATGTTTCATTTTTGGAACCTATATCCCAAACACCACGCCAATATCTGCGAGTCATATCTCTTTTTACTGCATGGCTATCGCATTGATCGCAGCTAGCAATCTTTTCCGCTCGGCGCTCATCTTGCCTTCTTTTGCGTATTTCTTTTGATTGTACAACCAAACATACAGGTTTTCGCCCTGCGAATCGGTATACATAATGGGCAATCGGCAGTCTCCGTGTTCATCGTAATATTCCTTTAACTCCGCATATTTTCTTTCCCACCTTGTGTCCCGCTCCAGGCTCTGCGTAAACCCGATGGAGTATAGCTTTTCGATTTGCTCTTTGGTAAGCTGCTTTCCACCGCGGTTGCCGATAAGGATCTGTCTTTGCTCGTTCAGCCACTTGTTCAGCCACACGCCGTCGACCGTGTAATCTGTCGGGATCGCAAGGGTGCCGTGTTCAAGGTAATATTCGCGCACACTCTCGAAGCAGTCGTCCCAATCGTTCTTCCGGGATTTGCTCCACACCATATTGATGGCTTCGAGCCTCTCCATTTCCGTCTCGCTCAACTTGCCTTTCGCGTACTTTTCTCTGCATTTGCTCAGAAATACACCGAGCTTGTAACCGTCTTCGGTAACATAGAAGAACGGAGCGTCAGCCGCGCCGTGTTCGGCGGAGTATGCTTTTGCGTAAACGTAGCCTTTCTCAAACGCAAGATTTTTCTTTGATTCCCAACGCATTCCGAGATCGTCCATCTGTGCGATCTGTTCGTCGGTCAGCTTGCCGCGAACATGAGGGTCATGCCGGTATTTCTTCCGCAGATCGTGGAGCCAATTGTCCAGCTTAACGCCGTCCTGAATCCAACCTTTAGGCACCTCAAGATCGCCGTGCTCACTAAAATATGACTTCGCTGCATCGTAGTTGCGCTGCCACAAATAATCGTTTGTATTCCAAATCATACCGAGATCAATGAGCATCTGCTCGCGCTCCGGGGTGAAGTAATTACTTTTAATCCCGTTACGGCGATAGTTTCGAACAGAAATGATCCACTTGCCGAGCGCCAGCCCGTCCTTCGTCACATAATCGCCGGGGACGTTAAGATCGCCGTGCTCGGCATAGTAAACCTTGCAAGCGGCATAATGACGCTCCCATGACACGTCATTAACGCTGTCCCACCTCATTCCGAGCGCGTCCAGCTTCGCAATTCTGTCTTCGTCCAAAATGCCGATCGCCTTACCTGCGCGGATCTGTCGCTGTGTTTGCAGCCACGCACCAAGAGAGTATCCTTCCGGTGTTTTGTAATCAACGGGTACATATAGGTCGCCGTATTCTTTGTGATACGCCTTTGCACAGGCGTACATCGTGTCCCACGAATTTGTCAGCGTTTCTTCAAGCTGATTGAACAGCATCCGACAGTCGCGCACTTCGTCGATCACCTTGAAGCGGTCAGTGACGATTTGTTCTCCGTCGCCACAATAGTTGTAATATGTTATCGCGGCGCGCATCTCTTCTTCGATGGAACCTATGCTGTAAAGGCTCTCGAAGTTGTTGACGATGTCGAAAATGATCGGCGTATGAGATTTGCCGGCGGACAGCGCGCGTCCGATCTGCTGCTTGTAAACGATTGGCGAAACCGTAGGTCTGAACAGGATCACACCGTCAATATCGTCCACATGAATGCCCTCATTCAGTGCGTCGATGCAAAAGAGAAGACGTAAATGCGACGTATCCGTGTCTGCTTTGAACTCGTCGAACGATTTCAAAGTCTCGCGGTCGAGCGAATATAGCGAGTAAACGTGCGCTTTTTCGTCAACCTTGCCGAACCACTCTGCAACATGGCTCATGCACTCGCGCATCGCATCTATATTGGACGTGAACACAAGGTATTTGCCTGTGCGTTTGTCCATGTGCTTGTCGAAGATCACGTCCAGTCCGTCCGCCTTTTCGAGCGTGCGGCGCAATGCTTCATAATACTTTTCAGCCGCGTCGCGGACAGCTTTGTTGCGGCGTGAATAGATTTTCTTTTTCAGCCTGTCAAGCTCGTTTTGGTACACGAACGCAGCCATGACATATTTCGGCGCGGGAAGGATTCCGCGCACGATCGCCTCGCCGAGCGTCATTTCCGACGCGACGTTGCCGTTGAACAGTTCCTCCGCCATATCTCGTTGATCGTCGAGATAGCGGATCGCCGTTGCTGATAGTCCGAGGATGGGAACGTCCGGGAAAAGTCTCAGAAATTTAAGAATATTATTTTGCCAAATTCGCGCGCCTACGCGATGAAATTCGTCGAGTACAAGCCCGTCAAATTGCAACGAGGCAATTTCCTCATCGGAGTACAGAGAGAATTTCTTGTAGGTGGCAAAAGTAATATTATCAAGTTGCTTTCCACCAGCCGCCTTGTAGTTTTCAATCTGAGTCTTGAATATATATTCGCTCGGAGACAGCCAAAGAATCTTCTTATCCGGATTATCCTCGCAGTATTTGAAGCCGATAAACGATTTGCCCGTTCCGGTAGGATGCACAACGGCGGCTTTGCCCGTTTCCGCCAGCATAGAGACAGCCGACTCGTATGCGATCCGATTATGTTCGTAAAGTTCGATACTCACCGTGCAGCCTCCTTCCCGATAAACATGAATAACATTATCAGCATAATGTGGTTTGAAAAAAGAAGTGTTTACGGCAAAACAGTTACA
>CANPXS010000157.1 GCA_947586625.1 uncultured Clostridia bacterium
CGCCGAATTTCGCGCCTGCGGGCACCACGGTACCGCTCGGGAGCGTCAGTCCGACGCCGACAAGCGTGATATCCTCCGCCACATCCTTCGGTCTGCCAATAACGGAGCCCTTACCGACGTCCGTATCGCTGCCGATTATGCTGTAATTCACATACACGCCCTTGCCGATGTGCGTGCCGCTGAGAATGACCGAATCCTTGACGACAGCGCCCTGCTCGACTACGACGCCGTTTGAAAGCACGGAATTGACGACTTCGCCGTATATCTTGCAGCCCTCTGTAACTATCGAGTTGCTTATCTTCGCCTCGCCGCCGACATAATGCGGAGGTTCCGCATTGTTTCTCGACATAATGCGCCAATCTCTGTCGTGGATCACGAAATTCGGGTCCTCGCCGAGAAGGTCCATGTTCGCCTCCCAAAGAGACGTGAGCGTTCCGACGTCCTTCCAGTAGCCGCGGAACGGGAACGTGTACATGCGTTTGCCGTCGGCGAGCATCGCGGGAATTATATCCTTTCCGAAGTCGTTGGACGATTTCGGGTTCTGTTCGTCCGCTCTCAGATAATCCGCAAGCAGCTCGCGGTTGAATATGTATATTCCCATCGACGCCTTCGTGCTCTTCGGCTTCTTCGGCTTCTCCTCGAACTCGTATATTCTTCCCTCTTCGTCCGTGTTCATGATGCCGAAGCGGGACGCCTCCTCGATCGGCACTTCGAGCACCGCTATCGTCGCGTCGGCGTTGTTCTTCTTATGCGCGTCGAGCATCTCCGAGTAGTCCATCTTGTAGATGTGGTCGCCCGAGAGGATGAGAACGTAGTCGGGGTCGTAGCGTTCGATGAACGCAAGGTTCTGATATATCGCATTCGCCGTGCCGCGATACCAGTCCGAGGACTTTTTGCCCTGATACGGAGGCAGCACCATGACGCCACCTGTGTTGCGGTCGAGGTCCCACGGCTGACCGTTTCCTATATACTCATTTAGCATGAGCGGCTGGTACTGCGTCAGCACGCCGACGGTCTCGATGCCGGAGTTGACGCAGTTCGACATCGGAAAATCAATGATCCTGTACTTGCCTCCGAATTCGACGGCAGGCTTCGCCATCGTCTCCGTAAGATTGTACAGACGGCTGCCCTGCCCGCCCGCGAGCAGCATCGCAACGCATTCTTTCTTCTTGTACATAATTCCTCCTATATGTTCGGTTTGTATATCTGTATTAGCCGCATACCGCGGTCAAAGGTTCACTTTTTCTCGAATATGATGCCCGAATACGGCGGCAGATCAGCCGTCACGACACGCTTGTCCGTCTCAGGGTCGCGCTTTGCCAAAAGCGTCGTTTTTCTGACGTTTCCGCCGAATCTCTGCCACTCGCTGTTTATCAGCATGCGGTAAGTGCCGGAGCGCGGGACCTCGATCTTGTATCCGTTCCATGCGGAGCCGGAGAAATTGACGACTACGTATACTTCCCCGCCGTTCTTGTCACGGCGCTTATACGCGATAACGTTGTGACTGCTGTCGTCCACTTTTATCCATTCGAATCCGTCCCAGCCGTCGTCGACCTCCCACAGCGCCGGTGTCGCAAGATACAGATGATTTATCGCGGCCGTGAAGTCGCAGAGATGACGGTGCGTCTTAAAATCGAGCAGGAACCATTCGAGCTGATTCTCGTAATCCCATTCACGGAACTGACCGAACTCCTGTCCCATGAACATCAGCTTCTTACCCGGCATCGTCATCATGTAGACGAGGAATGCTCGCATGCCCGCGAACTTGGAGTCGTATTCGCCGAACATTTTGTCTATCAGCGATTTCTTGCCGTGAACGACCTCGTCGTGCGACACGGGCAGGATATAATTCTCCGAATATGCGTACATCATCGGGAACGTGAGCTTGTCATGACAGCCGCCGCGGAACGCCGCGTCGCACTGTATGTAGTCGAACATATCGTTCGCCCAGCCCATGTTCCATTTGAAGTTGAATCCGAGTCCGCCTATCGCCGGAGACTTCGTCACGCCGTACCACGCCGTCGACTCCTCCGCTATCATCATAGCGTCGTTGAACTCGGCGTGTATCGTGTCGTTCATCTTGCGCAGGAACGCCATCGCCTCGAGCGACTTGTTTTCGCCGTATATGTTCGGCGTCCACTCGCCCGCCTTGCGGTCGTAGTCGAGATACAGCATCGACGCGACGGCGTCGACGCGCAGTCCGTCAATGTGATAGTGGCGCAGCCAATAAAGCGCGTTCGATATTAAGAAGCACTGCACCTCGTTGCGCCCGAGGTCGAAGCAGCGCGTGCCCCACGCCTTGTGCTCCATTCTGTCCTTGCCCTGATACTCGTACGTCGGATGACCATCGAACTCATAAAGACCGTGCTCGTCCTTCGGGAAATGCGCCGGGACCCAGTCCATTATGACGCCTATCCCCGATTCATGCAGTCTGTCGACGAAATACATGAAGTCCTCGGGTCTGCCGTATCTCGATGTCGGTGCATAGTAGCCGCATATCTGATACCCCCACGAGCCGTCATACGGATGCTCCGCTACGGGCAGAAGCTCGACGTGCGTATATCCCATCTCGCATAAATACGCGACAAGATCGTCCGCGATCTCGCGGTAATTGAGATATGCGTCGCCGTCTACGTTCGATCTGCCGTCCCTCGTCTTCCACGAGCCGAGATGCATCTCGTATATGTTCATCGGCGACGGATAGAACTTGCCGTCCCGCCATGCGGTATGACCGCGCTCCGCCATCCACGAGCCGGAGGTCGAAGAGCCTT
>CANPXS010000158.1 GCA_947586625.1 uncultured Clostridia bacterium
GTTTCGTCGGTAGTGATAGTGTCTACGACGGTCCCCGCCGCATATCTGAGCGTTCCGTCAGGCGTGTAAATATCCTCCGCCGCTGCTATCTCGAATACTGCGCCCGCAAGACCGCGCACCTCGTATACGGGAACATATATGCCGTCGATTTCCGTAACGGTCGCAAACACCTCGCCGCTCTTAGTGACCGTTACCGTTCCTTTCTGCGGCATATTCGATTTTTCGACCGTTACGACAGTTTCATTTCCGTCGACTGTGAAAGGCACGGGAGTCCCGTCGAGAACATAGCCGTACGGCGTCTGTACCTCGATCACCTCGTAATTGCCGAACGGGAGCGTATCGGGCAGCATCAGCTTGCCGGTCACGTCTGTGTAGTAGACGTCGATGTCTGTCGGCGTAGGATAATTGATGTGCTGCACGACAAATTCGCCCGTATAGACATTCTTCACTTTGAATCCGATACCCGCCGCGGGAATTATCGCGCCTGTCTCGGCGTCCTTTTTCACTATCTCGACAAGCGACTCGAATACCGCGTTGTTGATGAGAAATCTGTATACCTTGCCGTTCTCGCTCACATACACGTCGAAGTCGTGCATCAGCTCTCGTCCGTCCCAACCCTTAGTCTGATGGACGGTATAGATACCGTAGGGAAGTAAAGGCGTTTCAGCATATCCGTTTTCATCGCAGACGAGATGCGCGCGTTCCGTTTCGGCAGCGTCCTCGTAGCTTCCCGACGATTTAAGGTATACGTCAAACTCAGCGCCGGCCTCCGGCGTCTCGATCTTCGTTTCGCCGTCGTCGTTGTGCTTGATTATCGAGATCATGCCTTTGATCACATCCTCGGTCACCGCCTCTGAAAGCGGACTGTATTCGACCTTGAAATTTCCCGCCTCGGCGCCGATGTGGTACGTTTCGGTATCTATCATATATCCCTCGGACGGTGTGAGCTCGCGCAGCTCCCAATCGCCGCCGCAGACGTACCATTTCGTCGTGAACTGTCCGTTCGCGTCTGTACTGTACCTGTCGACGAGTTCGCCGTTTTTGTATATGCCGTAGACGGCACCCGCGAGCGTCGCGTCTCCCTGTGCCTTGCCCGATCCGCTGTCGCTCTTGGACACTGTTAAATTCCACTTTTTGAGGATATTGTGTACCGACTTCTGCGTAACCGTATTCCACTCGACCGCCGCCGACTGTGCTGCCGGCACGACGTATCTTTCGGGCGTCCCGACTTCCTCGAGAGTATATCCCGAACCGATGAGGATATTTTTGAAATATGCCTTACCGCTTGAATCCGTTGTTGCGTATTCGTCGACTTCGATGTTTGCTGTCGACATACCGTAGAGATGGAACCGCAGTCCCTCAACGAGTCCGTCCTCCGCAGTTTTTGTTACAGTCAGGTCGCCGCGTTTGAGGACGTTGTTGAACGCTTTCTCCGTCACGGTATTCCACGCGATGTCCGCGCTCTGACTGTCGGGGACGATATATCTCACAGCCGTGTCGACTTCTTCGAGAGTATATCCTGTGCCGATGAGGATATCCTCAAAATACGCCTTGCCGCTTGAATCCGTTATGGCATATTCATCAACGGCGATACCGGAAAGCGATGTGCCGTAGAGACGGAACTTCATGCCTTCGACGAGGTTATCCTCGGACGTTTTTGTCACAGTCAGATCACCGCGCTTGAGAATGTTGTTGAACGCTTTCTCCGTCACACTGTTCCACGCGATGTCCGCGCTCTGACTGTCGGGAACGATATATTTCTCAGCCGTGTCGACTTCTTCGAGTGTGTAATTTGAGCCGATGAGGATGTTTTTGAAATATGCCTTGCCGCTTGAATCTGTGACTGCATACTCGTCAACGGATATGCCCGAAAGCGATGTGCCGTAGAGACGGAACTTCATGCCTTCAACGAGGTTATCCTCGGACGTTTTAGTGACGGTCAGATCGCCGCGCTTGAGAATGTTTTCAAACGCTTTCTCCGTCACGGTGTTCCACGCTATGTCCGCGCTCTGACTGTCGGGAACGATATATTTCTCAGCCGTATCGACTTCTTCGAGCGTGTAGCCGGTGCCGATGAGAATATCCTTGAAATATGCTTTACCTGTGCTGTTTGTCACCGCGTACTCGTCCACTGCTATACCGGAAAGCGACGTGCCGTAGAGATGGAAACGCATACCCTCGACGAGACTATCCTCCGACGTCTTTGTTACCGTGAGACTTCCGCGCTTGAGCTTATTCTCGAAATATTTCTGCGTCGCCGAGTCCCATTCGACGTCGGCGCTCTGACCGTCGGGGACGATATATCGCTCTCCAGTCTCGACTTCTTCAAGCGTATACCCCGAGCCGATGAGGATATTTTTGAAATGTGCCTTACCTTCGCTGTCGGTCACCGCGTATTCGTCGACGGCGATACCGCTGTACGATTTGCCGTAAAGGTGGAACTTCACGCCCTCGACCTTGCCGTCTTCCGCGTTCTTGGTGACTGTCAGCTCTCCGCGTCGCAGCGAGTTGTGGAATGACGCGTTCGTGACAGTGTTCCACTCGATCGCCGCCGACTGCGTATCGGGGATAACGTATCTGTCGGGCGTACCGACCTCTTCAAGCGTGTAACCAGAGCCCATGAGGATATTTTTGAAGTATGCTTTTCCGCTCTCGTCCGTCGTCGCGTATTCGTCGACTGCTATGCCGGAAAGAGAAGTACCGTACAGATGGAAACGCATGCCCTCGACGAGTCCGTCCTCGGATGTTTT
>CANPXS010000159.1 GCA_947586625.1 uncultured Clostridia bacterium
CGAACACACGGGAGCCTCTTTCGGGTTCGACAAGGGGGACTTTCTTGCGAGAAAGTCCCCCTTGTCAAAAACCGATTTGACGGTGTGAAAGACGTCACCACGTCAGGTAGTCAAAGATAGCTGCCGATGGGAACAGGCTGCACGATGAACCGCGGTGAGCGGAGATACAGGTTATGGGTGCGGTATGTTGCTTACGCGAAAAGTAAAAATACATTAATTTGTGAAAAGTACTTGACAAATCACAAATTTTATGGTATAATATAGACACGGTAAAGAAAGTGTCGGAGTCCGAATCGGGCATCGAACTCCGACACTGTGTGGGCGAATTATTTTCCCTTATAGCTGTCTTTGAGACTGACTATCCTGTTGTACGTATTCGGCTTTTTCGTGTCGCGGATGAAATAGCCGAGGCGGACGAACTGATAGTGTACGCCGTCCGCGTCCTCCGCTATCGACGGCTCGAGTTTGCAGTTTTTATACGTCACCGCAGATGCGGGATTCAGATATTTGTCGTACTCGTCGGACGGGACGTCGTTCATGTTAGGCTCGGTGAAGAGCTTGTCGTAGTATATGACGTCGGCGTCGTGGGCGAATTTCGCCGATACCCAGTGTATGGTTCCCTTCACTTTTCTGCCGTCGGCGGGCATGCCGCTGCCTGTTTCGATGTCGGCGGTGCAGTGTATCGCCGCGACGTCGCCGTTTTCGTCAGTGTCGACGCCGACGTATTTGACGATGTACGCTCCCATCAGACGCACCTCGCCGTCCGGCTTGAGGCGGAAGAACTTTGGCGGCGGCGTGAGCGTGAAGTCGTCGCGCTCGATATAGACCTCGCGCGTGAACGGCACCTTGCGCACACCGGCGTCGGGGTCGGAGGGATTGTTCGGCAGATCAAAGTATTCGACCGCGTCCTCGGGGATATTGTCAATTATGACCTTTATCGGGTCAACGACGGCGACGCGTCTCGGCGACGACGCACCGAGGTCCTCGCGCACGCAGTGCTCGAGCAGCTCGACCTCCGCCATCGAATCAGTCTTTGCGACGCCGACGCGTCCGAGAAAGTCTTTAACGGCGGAAGCCGTATATCCGCGTCTGCGCATGCCGCACAGTGTCGGCATACGCGGGTCGTCCCAGCCGTCGACGAGTTTATCCTCGACGAGGCGGCGCAGATACCGCTTCGACATGACCGTATACGTGAGGTTGAGGCGCGCGAACTCGATCTGACGCGGCATGACCTTCATATCCATATGCGGCGCGACGTGGTCGCGGACCCAGTCGTAGAGCGGGCGATGTATCTCGTATTCGAGCGAGCAGAGCGAATGCGTTATGCCCTCGATGCAGTCCTGTATCGGATGTGCGAGATCGTACATCGGGAAGATGCACCACTTCGTGCCCTGTCTGTGGTGCTCGATGTAGCGGATGCGGTAGAGCACGGGGTCGCGCATATTGAAATTGCCGGACGCAAGGTCTATCTTCGCGCGGAGCGTGTATTTTCCCTCCGGGAACTCGCCCTCCTTCATGCGGCGGAAAAGGTCGAGGCTCTCCTCTATCGGTCTGTCGCGGTACGGCGATATCGCCGGATGCGAAAGGTCGCCGCGATATTCGCTGAACTGCTCGGGCGACAGTTCGCACACGTATGCGTCGCCGGACTTGATGAGCTCGCATGCGAGGCGGTACGTCTCCTCAAAGTAGTCGGAGCCGTAGTAGAATCTGTCGTCCCAGTCGAATCCGAGCCAGTGTATGTCCTCTTTTATCGCGTCGACGTACTCGGTGTCCTCCTTCGCGGGGTTGGTGTCGTCCATGCGGAGATTGCACCTGCCGCCGTACTTCTCGGCGGTGCCGAAGTCTATCATCAGCGCCTTGCAGTGACCGATGTGAAGATATCCGTTCGGCTCGGGAGGAAAACGCGTGTGTATCTCGTCCGGACGGTATTTGCCGGACGCAATCTCTCCGTCTATTATCTCGTGAATGAAGTTTGTGCTTTCAGCCATTGTCTATTCTCCCGTATCAGAGTTTGTTTATCATGGCGCGCACGCGCGATAATGTGCGCTCCGCGCCGATTATGTGCATAACCGTATAGAGGTCGGGCGAGTTGAGTCTGCCCGTGACGGCGACGCGTATCATCATGCTGACGTCGGCGACGCTGCCGCGGTACGCGTCCGCGTTCGATTTGTATTCCTTCATGTCGGCGCAGTAGCCGAGCGGCGCGCATATCGCCTTAATCTTTTCAAACCATGCGCCCGCGTCGTCGTCCTCGTCGTATGTTTCGGCAAACGCCGAAAGCGCCGCTTTGACGTCGTTAATGTCGGTGTTCTCTGGGTAATCGTCCTCGACCTCGAAAGTCTCGTCGTAGAACGGCTTCATGAAGCTTTGCAGCTCGACCCATGTGCCGTAGTCGCGGCGCGGCTTTTTGCTGCCGCGTCCGATATTGATAATGGATTTGGCATAATCTGCGCCCATAGCGTCCACGACGGACGCGAAATCATGCGCATACTCCTTCGCCCACGCGTAAAACTGATCGTATACCGCGTCCGCCGTCATGCGCGAAACGACGTTTTTCGCGACGTCGTCGAGCTTATGCAGATCAAAGAGGCACCCGGACGCGCTCATCTTCTTCACGCTGAACGGAAAATCCGTGTACGGCTTATCGGGATTCTGCGCGCGCCATTCCTCGAAGTTGGAGTTGAGCAGCGTCATCACGTACTCGGTCACGGCAAGCGGGCAGTAGCCGAGTC
>CANPXS010000160.1 GCA_947586625.1 uncultured Clostridia bacterium
TAATCCCGCAGAAGCTCCCGCTGTCCGGTGATGCTGTTCGATTCGCTTTTGTCCGCCGCCCCGTCCGAGAGCATATCCTCGCGGGACAGACGGAGATAGAGGGTCGTTTTCCATATTTTTGTTTCCATGATCCATGTCTCCTTTCGCTGGATATATTTTATTCCGTCTGTCCCGTTCTGTCGAGGATGTCAGCATTTGGAGCGGAGATACCCGGCGAGCCTGTCCTCCAGCGTCACATTCTCGTCGGTGAAGCGGATTTTGACCACGTACTTTCCGTGCCGGTAACAGTACGGATTCTTGATCTGCCGGATATAGTCGAGGATTCTTTCGCGCTTGGGGAGCGAGGTGTTCACTCTGACGTCGTGGATGTCGACCAGAGAATCGCGGTCAATGTTTGTTGCGTTTGTTCTACTTTTTTCTTCTTCCTGCATGAAGTTCCTTTCTCCGTATAGGCAAATATTTTTCTTTCTCCATAGCGTCGCTCATCACGGCGCTTCGATCTCTTCCGGGATCGTCAGGCCGAGGCTGACTTCGACGCAGCGGTCGACCTTCTCCATCTGCATCCGGTCGAGCCGTCCGAGAAACTGCATAATGCGCCGTTTATCGATAGTCTTGATCTGCTCCAGCAGCGCGACGGACTCGCCGTTCAGACACGGGACATTGACCAGACGACAGTGGGTGGGAAGGTTCGTTTTCTTCCAAACCCTTGAAGTGATCGGCGCGACGATGACCGTCGGACAGAAATAATTGCCCGCGTTGTTTTGCAGCACAAGAACGGGGCGCGTCCCGCCCTGTTCGGAACCGACGTAAGGGTCGAGGTCGGCAAGATAGATATTGCCGCGGCGGTAGTAGTGATTTTCATTCATGGGGTATGTTCCTCCTTTTTGAAATGAAAAAACGGCTTCATATTGAGAGCCGTGATGAACAAATAAAAGTTTACAAATATATCGTGCGATTTGATTGACAATATCGTGCGATTCGTGGTATAATAGTCGTGTAACCCAAACAGAAGGGAGCTTCGCTATGTCGATTACCGCGACCGAGCTGAAAACAAATCTAAGCAAATACCTGCTGCTCTCCGCGACGGAGGACATCTATATCACCCGCAACGGGAAAGTCATTTCCAAGCTGACCAATCCGTTTCAGGAGCGGGTGGATATTGCCAAATCGTTATTCGGCATTCTTCCGAACGACGTCTCGCTTGAAGAAGCAAAAGAAGAAAGGCTCAAACAGATATGAGAGCGCTGATCGATACCTGCGTCATAATCGACGGCCTACAAAACCGCGAACCGTTCTCTAAAAGCGCGCAGACAATTTTTCTTGCCGTCGCAAACAACCAGTTTGTCGGCTGTATCACGGCAAAAGCCGCGACCGACGTTTATTATCTGACGCACCGTTGTCTGCACGACGATAAAGCGTCCCGGAATGTGCTGGGAAAGCTGTTTGCTATCTTTGAAGTTTTAGACACCGCAGGTATGGATTGCCGTCATGCGATCCCTTCCGAAATCTCCGATTACGAGGACGCCGTCATGGTGGAAACCGCTTTGCGAACCGAAGTAGACTGTATTGTCACACGAAATGTGAGCGATTACAAAAAGGCAAAAATTACCGTATACACACCGGAAGAATTTCTGCGCAGACTGGAAACGCTCACGGAAGAATAGACTTTATGTATGGGGCGAGTCAGAGATTAGACTCGCCCTGTCTATTTTGTCCGCATGACGTCGCGTGTCCGTCATGCGTTTACGTGTCTTTGCTTCACTCGTCAGACCGTCCTTCGCCTCGGACGCTCGCTTCTCCGCTCATGATTGACTTACATGACCTCTCACCGGATTGTCTGCGACGGTTGTTAGCACGCTCGGACTGTCCCTGGTGGGGAGTCTCACCTCTCCGCGATCTTCGCCTGCCGGATGGCACTCCGGCTTTTCCGAGGCTGGTATTTCTCGCTCCCCGCACAGGCGGATCATGGCGTACCCCTCGGTTTGGCTCCCGCAAAAGAGTTCGTTGTCTGACTGAGGTATTCAGTTGTAAATGAACATGCGCCGTCCGGAGTTAAACTGTTACCGTCCGGCACGGGGATTTTTCATCCCGCATAGGATAGCCGGCGAGAACGGGATTTTTAGAACCGTTTTAGAAATTTTCTCAAAAATTTTTCGATCATCTGCATTCGCTTGCCGATGGCGCGCTGCGAGACGCCGAATACCGACGCGGCTTCGCTCTGCGTATACCCTTCTATGGCGAGCATGGCAAGCAGCCGTCTGTCGTCCTCAGACAGCTTCTTTATCGCCTTGACCAGCGCAGGGTCGTCGATTTCCTCTATCCACCAGTCCGGCAGTAACGACAGCGACTGTTCGATCCCCACCGACATGGCGTCAAGATGCCGCTTCATCAGCGGAGAATTGTCCTCGCCGCCGTCCTCAAAATTGCTCTCCGGAAACTGCTCGTTGTGTTCCGCGTATCTGCGGTCGCTATTAAAGACTTCGAGATCAAAGCGGTACATCTCCGCGATCTGTTCTTCGTTCATTCCCGCCGCGCGGTATTCCGCCGCGAGACGCTTCTGGTTTTCCTCAAATTTTCTTCTTTCGCATCCGTTGTTCCAAGACATCGTGTGACCTCCCGATCGTTTTTGAATTGGTTTGTTTTCGAGTTGAGATCAAACGGGGAGATCACGGGTATGCGGCGAGATAGCACTGCCAAACGGAGAGCATAAAAAGTTCCTTTCC
>CANPXS010000161.1 GCA_947586625.1 uncultured Clostridia bacterium
TAATTTATGCTATGCAAAAGCTTTGGAAAATATACTATTATTCTTCCAGCGGCTTGGATTTCTCCAATTTTACAGTTGTTGATATAAAAAATAAGGCAGCCTCTCATTATGATCTTCTTTCGCTGCAATGTCTTAGCACAAAGTATTTGCATATATATTCTGACGGAGGTGCATTTGATCGCTTTGAGAAAATTCTGGCGATTTCTGACAATCCCATTGCTCAAAAATATCTCCATGTATGTTTGTATAAACCATACAACTGTAATATATGTGATAAATGTAGACGCACACTTTTAATGCTGGATGAAGGAGGTGTGCTTGATCAGTATAATAATGTTTTTGATATTAATTATTATCGGAACCACATCGATGAATACTATAGATGGCTTTATAATGTCCAAATGAAGGGCGGATTGGAAAAAGAACTAACAAAGCCGGTATACACCAGATTACAGAAAAATAAGGCGTTTATTTCGGTTTCAAGGAAGGAACACATAAAACGAATTATAAAGAAGCCGCTCCGACCAGTATATAGGTTAATAAAGAAACACGTTGGCGGATGATATTGTTCCCCACAATGAGGACACTTAAGTGAGGGTAAGAATGCAACAATGAGCTCTCTGCTGCATAAGTTCAAAGTTTTGATGGAGAAAAACGAATATTTTAGTAAGGCGATTCCCTATTTGCTTGAGACGAAGTTTGTAAGATACAGCGTTATCCGCATAAAAACGTCCTTCTGCTCCGCCGAGTAGTAACGGTAGCCCGTGAATTTGTCGATGTATTCGGGGACAAGCAGTCCCTCCCTGTCGTAGTGGCGCAGGACCGATATCTTCGTCCCGCACAGTGCGGCGAATTTTCCTATCTGCACTTTGGCAACCCCCTTTCGATTTGCGGTTTGTCTGACAGCCGCCGGCGTTTTTGTCTTGACGCGTGTATTATAAGCCTTACGTTTGGTCGAGAGTCAAGCGGAATTTTGAGTTTTTTAATCTATGCGCCGCGAGAAATTATTGCAGAATTACTCAAAATGTCAAAATGTAATCTTTTCGCGAATATCACAAAAAAATTTCGAACAGATGCTCACGATATTGACTTTACATCTTAAATAATGTATTATTAAAACAGAATAATGACGGACGAACGGAGATTGCGAGGATTGATTTAAGCGCGGCTTTTACCGAATATAAATTTAACGGAAAACAGATCGCCGTAAAAAAGTTATGATATCAAACGAGATACGCAAAATAACAGATAAAATGTTTCTGTTTATTCTGTCGGCTTGCCTTATACTGAATATCGCAATAACAGCATATGTCTGCGGCTCGGACGGTTATCGGACTATCGAGGCGGACGACGATTACATATCCGAATACCGCGAAAATGTTGAGCGGCTGCTTTTTGCCGCGCGCGTACACGAAAGCGAGCTTCCGGCATGCACATACATGCACGGCTACGAGCTCGACGTGATACGCATATACGAGGATCGCCTCGCCGACGATATCGAGCGTTACGTCGTCGCCGGATGGGACACCGTGCTCCGTATGCGCGGCACATGCACGCTGCTGTCTGTCGTAATCGTCGTGGTCGCCGCCGTGCGATGCGCCGGTATCGAGGACGAGTGTAAAATGACACCGCTTTACACGAGCTGCGTTCGCGGACGAAGGAAGATGTACGCGTGCAAGGCGGCGGCGACAGCTTTGACATCCGCCGCCGTCTATGCGCTTTTCTTCGCGTCGGAGGCGGCAGCAGTCGCTGTGGCCGCTGACCTTCGCGGGGCTAGCGCGGACATACGACTGCTCCCGCAGTATGAGCTATGCCCGTATGCGCTCACCGTCGGCGGGTACTTTGCCGTAAGACTCGCCGTCACGGTACTGTTTACGTGTGTGACGGGACTGTTCTCCGCGCTCATAACGAGGCTGACGCGCTCACAGCTCGCCGCCGCAGCCGCCGTTTTATTCGTTTTCATCGTCGGGTACGCGCTCGCGTCGACGGACGCGCCGTGGAACGGCAGCTATTCGAAAAATCTGAATCTCTACTCGGCGCTTTTCACGGACAAGCCGTCCCGTCAGTACGTGTCGCTTAACTTGTTCGGCGCGTCATGCGGCAGCATGACGGTCACAACAGCGGCGGCGCTTTTGTCATGCGCGGTCATAACTTTTCTGCTCGCTCTGCTTCCGGTAAGAGGCGCCGTCCGCACTGTCGGACGCGAACGCGCCGCCGCCAAACGCGCCCCATCTCTTCCCCGCCCCGTATCGATGACGCGGGCGGAGATCATGAAGATATCGGGCGGCAGGTTCACGGCCGCCGTGTGCGTAATGATTGTCGCATCTAAGGTCATATTCGGCGCGTCCGTCTACGGCGAACAAAGCGACGACGACTCTGCGTACCGCGAATGTCTGACGCCCTACATCGGCGAATATACGGAGGAAAAGTCGGCGGCAATAAAAGCGCGCGCGCTCGAGCTCGAAGAGATCGTGTCGCGGCGTCAGAGCGTCGTCGACATGTACAAAAACGGCGACATCGACGAAGGAGCGTACCGCGACTTTATGAACTCGTATTGGCTCGCGTATGCGGAGGCCGACGATATTGCGCGCGTTTTCGAGTACGGCGAGTACCTGCGCACCGAGGCGCCCGACGCATCGTTCGTGTACGACACAGGCTATAACTGTCTTTTCACAGACAGCGCCGACTTATTTCTCACCGCATTCGTGTTCTGCCT
>CANPXS010000162.1 GCA_947586625.1 uncultured Clostridia bacterium
CTGCTGTTACCATGTTATTATTATCCTTTCGATATGTCTGACTGAGTAATTATAATACGAAATCAACCCTTTGTCAATCGTTTTTCACGTTTTATCAGAAAATACGGGAAATTAATGTGCGATAACTCTCCGTATCGCTACATATGCGTCCGATAAAGGCGCTTATATATCGAGCTCGATGAGCTCCTTCGGGCAGTCCGTGAGGACTTTAGCGCCGCCCTCGGTGATCAGCATCATGTCTTCTATGCGGCAGCCGTACTTGCCTTCTATGTAGATGCCCGGTTCGACCGTCACGATCTGACCCGCTTTCAGCGTCATATCGCCCGCGTGAGCGTGCAGACCGGGCGCCTCGTGTATCTCGAGCCCTACGCCGTGACCGAGACTGTGACCGAAGCAGCCGTGATACCCCGCATTCTCGATTATGTCACGCGCAGTCTTGTCTGCGTCGGCATTTTTGAAGCCTTCCGTGATAACGGCTTCGGCGGCGAGCTGCGCCTCGAGCACCGTGTTATAAAGACGCTTCATCTCATCGTCAGCCTTTCCGACGACAACGGTGCGCGTCATATCGGAATGGTAGCCGTCGACGAGCGCGCCGAAGTCGAACGTGAAGAATCCGTTCTCGATAGGCTGACGGCGCGGAACACCGTGCGGCATAGCCGACGCGGAGCCGGATACGGCGATAGTTTCAAAACTCTTGTCCTCCGCTCCGAGCCTGCGCATCTTATATTCGAGCTCGAGCGCGATGTCGGTCTCGTACATGCCGCGCTTTATCTCGGGCAGAAGCTCCGCGAACGCCTGCTCAGCGATCCTCTGCGCCGCGACTATCTTTTCGACCTCGCCCGGCTCCTTATACATGCGTAGATCCTCGACAAATCCGCCTACGCCGACGAGCTCGATGCCGTCAAGACGCGATGCGAGCGACTTATATCCGGCATACGTCATCGAGCCCTCCTCGAACGCGAGCGTTTTTACGTGATTCTCGCGGCAAAGCTCGCGCAAAAAGTCGCCTGATCTGCGGTCGGGCGTGATTATCTCGTAATCGCCAACGACCTTTGCTTTCGCGGCTTCGATATAGCGGAAATCCGTTATAACGTACGATTTTTCATGCGTGATGAGCACCGAACCGTCCGTAAAGGCGAAATCGGTCATATAGCGCTGGTTCACCTCGGAGGTGACGTAGAGCGCGTCATAGTTTGTTTTTGCGAGCTTTTCCTTCGCACGGTCAAGTCTTGACATTTTTTCCTGCTCCCTGTTTTGTATATTTATTCATAAACGGTCGTTCTATCGCGCGCTTTGCGCGGAAGAAGAGCGTCGTTTTGTCCTTTATCGGCGGAACGACGATTGCGCGTATTCCGAAGCGCTTCGCCGCCATCACGTCCGTCAAAAGCTGATCGCCGAGCAGCACGGTCGACATCGGGTCGCTCCCCATCGCCTCGACCGCCATCCGTAAGCCGCGCCGCGACGGCTTGCCCGACTTATAAAACGCCGGTACGCCGAGCGGCTTTGCGAACCGCGTCACGCGCTCCGCCTCATTGTTCGACACGAACGACAGCTTCACACCTATATCATCGAGCGAGCGGTACCATGCCGTGACTGCCTCGGTCGGCTCCGGGTCGTCGTATGTGACAAGAGTGTTGTCTATATCGCAGATGAGCGCCTTTATATCGTGTGTACGGCAGAAATCGGGTGTGACGTCTTTGAACGTGTCAAGTATGTAGTCCGGCTTCAAATATCTGTCAAACACATTCATGGCCACCGCCTCCGCCCTCGTTTTATTTACAGCTTATTGTATCACGCAGACACCGATTTTGCAAGTACGCGGTTCAATTATTCTGATTTTATTATTTTCGACAGCGTCGCATGGAAACGAACACTAACAAAAGCAGTACGGGGACCCGTTGGGTCCCCGCTTTTTCTTTATCAAAACAATCCCGTTATCCTGCCCGTGTCGTCGACGTCGATACGCTCCGCCGCCGGAGACTTAGGCAGTCCCGGCATCGTAAGTATATCGCCCGTCAGAACGACGATGAATCCGGCTCCCGCCGACACCTTCACGTTTTTGACCGTGACAGTGAAGCCGTCAGGCGCGCCAAGCTTCGTCGGGTCGTCGGAGAAGCTGTACTGCGTCTTGGCAACGCATACGGGCAGACCCGCGAATCCGAGTTTTGTGAGCTCGTCTATTTGTTTTTGCGCCGCAGGCGTGATATTCACACCGTCGCCGCCGTATATGCGCTTTACTATAGCTTCTATCTTATGCTCTATCGTGTCGTCAAGCTCGTACGAATATGTGAAGTCGCCTTTTTCTTCATCGCACAGACGCACGACCTCGCGCGCGAGGTCTTCCCCGCCGGCGCCGCCGTCCTCCCAAACTGTCGAGAGTACCGCGTTCACGCCGAGCTCGGCGCACTTCTTGATGATAAAATCTATCTCCGCGTCCGTGTCGGTCGGGAACTTGTTGACAGCGACGACGCACGGCAGACGGTAAACGTTTTTGATGTTCGATACGTGGCGGAGCAGATTCGGTATGCCGCGTTCGAGCGCAGCGAGGTCCTCGGTTCCGAGCTCAGACTTTGCAAGTCCGCCGTGCATTTTGAGCGCGCGTATCGTCGCGACGACGACGACGGCACTCGGTACGAGTCCCGCCATGCGACACTTGATGTCGAGGAACTTCTCCGCTCCGAGATCGGCGCCGAATCCGGCTT
>CANPXS010000163.1 GCA_947586625.1 uncultured Clostridia bacterium
TTTCCGCCGGCTTTGAGATAAGTAAAATCGCTTACCCATACAAGATTCGGCGCATTCTGAGAGAACTGCTGCTTCAGGTGGTTTTTGCAGTCCTCGTTCTCGTGTAAACGCTTGCGGCATTTGGGCTTATCGGTTGACATTTTTGGCAACTCCATATCCCGCATCAGGCGGTACACTCGTCCGACACTGATGCGGATGCCATAATCACGCTCTAAAATGTATCTGGTCTTGTAAGCGCCGAGCCGCTTGTCATAGTCTGCGTATATATGTAGAATCAACTGCCGGAGTTTCTGGTTTTCGGATGTTCTAGGTGCCAAAACAGAGTTGAAGTGTTTGTAGTATGTGCTCCTATTGACATTAAGGACTCGGCAGAGTGTCTTGATATCATGCTGGAAACGCAGTTTATGTACGGCGGTCAGTCTTTGCTTGAGTGTGGCGTGAATATGGCAATCGCTTTTTTTAAGATGAGGTTTTCCTCCTCAAGTTGTGCATTGCGTTTTGGGAGTTCCTTGACCTGTTTTGCGGTAAGGACTTCGCCATCATCGATTTCTACAGTAGAATACTGCTTTACCCATTTGCCAAAAGCGGATGGGGAAACACCGTATTCTTTGCAAAGCTGAGCTTGAGTCTTGCCATTCTGATGCAGTGAGACGAGGGATTTCTTGAATTCCTCATTATATTTTGTGTAGGTATTGGTCGCCATAAACACCCTACTTTTTTGATGCCTTTTTTATTGTATCATATACTGCATTTCTGTGTCTACTTATTTAGTATAGATCCAGTTATAAGGTCTATGCAGGAACAGCATTCATCAATGCACTGCGCCGCGATACTGTCGATAAGAAGGTGTATTAATTAACATTAAGTACTCAATTCAATGAAGGAGCAAGAAAAAGGAAAGCATTTTATTGCGGCACTCGTCTTGTTTTTCTAAGGTAAACAAATATATGATATAATATAAATTAAATTATTATCGGAGGCACCATATGGATAACCGAACCCTTCTCGTCCTCGCCTTTCTGTGGCAGCAAACGGACGAAGCACATACAGCCTCCATTGCTGACATCGCCGCATATCTCGCCGAACATGGGATCTCAAAGCCCGACGCGCGCACGATCCGCAAGGACATTGCACAGCTTGTCGACTTCGGCATCGACATCGTGTCCGCGAGAGGAGTGCAGAACCAATACCACGTCGCCTCACGCCACTTCGATATGCCCGAACTGCGGCTTCTTATCGACGCTGTGCAGTCGTCACGATTCATCACGACGCGCAAAAGCAAAGCGCTGATCGACAAATTGGAAGTGTTCGCAAGCCCGTATCAAAACGACCTCATGCGGAGCGGATTCTACGTCGACAGCAGATTCAAGGCAGACAATGAAAGCATTTACATAACCGTCGACCGCATCGAAACTGTCATCAAGGCGCACAAGAAGATCACATTCCAATACTTCGACTACGCGCCGGACAAGCAAAAGGTGCTGCGCCACGGCGGGCAGCTATATACTGTGTCTCCCTATGCCTTGCTCTGGAATAACGACGCATATTACATGATAGGCTACCACGACAGGCGGGAAAAAGTCTCAACATTCCGTGTGGACCGCATCACGCAGCTTGAAATCCTCGATGAGGCGGCTATGGAACGTCCCGCAGACTTCGATGTGTCAGAGTATTTCACAAAAGAGTTTTCGATGCTGAACGGCAAAGAGAACCGCGTCGAACTGCTGTGTGAAAACGAACTGATGGGCAATATCATCGACCGCTTCGGTGAAAACGTAGAGACGGAACTCTATGACATGATGCATTTCAAAGTGACAGTAGCGGTGGAGTTGAGCAACAACTTTTACGGCTGGGTATTCGCTTCCGGCGGTAAGATAAAGATACTGTCTCCAGACGACGCGATCACGGAATTTCGTGAACTCATGGGACAGAACAAGGCATAAAAAACTCAAAATTTTTTCAAGGTGTGCATTCAAATGTACACCTTATTTTTGCCCTATTGACAGTGTTTTCGGAGGGTGATATAATGGCATCATAGAAAACAAATGTTCTTTTTCGGAGGAACAATGAGAAATGGAGAAAACACAACGGTGGGAATCATACTCGTGGCACTGTGTCAACTGCGGCAGCGTAGTCACGGGGTACAAAAATAAAAACGGCGACATCAAGATCGAATGCCGAACCTGTCATACAAAAATGATACGAAGTATCAAATCGTCAAAACATGACGTGATCAACGTATACGCGCCGACAGGCCAGGTACATATATAAACAAACCGAAAGATGTTACCGATGCGGCGACCACCAGTGTAAAGTTAAAGCAAAAATCCTGTGTCAGCTCACGCATCGAACTTGTCTTGAAAAACTGAAACGACGGTAAGGCGGCGGGAATACAGCCCGCATAAGTCCGATATCAGGTCATCAGAGGCGGTGCAGTCTTTTCAGACCACCGACAAGGCAGTCACTATTCTGCGGAATAGTGCTGTTTTGCCGGTGGTTTTTCTTTTCTCAAATTTTTTTGAAATATTTTTTCAAACCGGCAATTACCTTTCCGGTTTGAATGTTACGATACATCAGCAAAGAAAAAGAAAGACCAGCTATAAAAAGTCAATAGGAAAAACAAAAAAATTTCATAACCCCGAAAAAATAAATAACACATTTTTTAA
>CANPXS010000164.1 GCA_947586625.1 uncultured Clostridia bacterium
TTCGGCTTCGACATTCGTGAGGAATTGCCCGGCTTCAAGCAGTACGCCTATTCGCTCCGCCGCGTCTGTCCACGATACGGTTTGATTTACACTCTCATATCTCGCCGAAGTTCCCCACGCCAGCTTGATACCGTCCTCGCCGAACCATACCGCGAATTTGCCCGTTCCGGTAGCGAACCCGCGCCCGCCGGCATACTCTTTTTGCAGGAATTGGGCGATCTCGTCCACGCTTTTGCCTTTGGCAAACTCGTTGTATATCTCCATTCGCCCATCGGCTGGGATGCTCTGCCGCAGAACCGTGTCAATGTCGCGCTGGGGGAACGAAAAAACGGAGGGCGCACTGCTCTCCGTTTGAAAATATTCATCTATGGCTTCAATTTGCTCCATCTCGGTGGGAAACATGGTCAACTGCTCCCCGCCGACGACGGGCGTGAAGTTTAGCTGAAAATCAACTCTGTCAGGATCGTTTCCTCCGCTTGGGCTTTCAGGCTGTTCATCGTTCTCACCCATTCCATCGGATCGTCCGCTTTCAGCTTCTCCGTCACCCCGTTCTGCTTCGTCAACTCGTCCATCAGGCGCTCCAGTCTCTCGTTCGCCGTCCGGTCGATCTCCGTCAGGTGCGGGTACAGCTTCTCCGACAGGATCAGCCGATTGTAGAGGATCGGGCGGTGTTCCTTCAGGTACGTCCGCCTCATCCTCCCGTACTTCCCGATGGGCGTTGTCTGCGTCTCGCTCAGGCTCAGGTCGGGGATCAGATAATCCCCGTTCTGCGTGTAGGTCAGTTCGTTCTTCTCGTTCGGGCTGTTCTGTTTGCTCAGGTTGTTCGGACTGCTCTGACTGCTCGGTTCGTTCTGTTTGCTCGCTTCGTTCTTGTTCATGATTCTGTGTCCTTTCATAGTTTCGGATCGTGATCTCGATCTGCCGCAGGATTTCTTCGCTCGTTTCGCTGACCGCTGTCCCCAAGGCTGCCACCGTTTCCGGGGTGTTGAAGTCGAACACCGGAAGAAAATCCTCGTAGAGAAAATGTGCCTCCGGCTCAAGACCACAGCGGGTCATGACCGAATAGGCGGCGCTCACCGCGGCGGCATTTCGGAACTGCACGCTCACGTTGTATTCATCATACTCTTCAAGATACGATCCGTCAACGATGTCGAGAATATCGCGCCTGTGATCGTTCCAGTATGCCATCGCCGCAGACATCGCGGCGCGCTCGATTTTGTCCGCGACAGGCTCACGGTCATGCAGGTCGTATTTGTCCGAAAACATCTGTGCAAGCGCTTCGGTGTGCCTTTCTTCGAGCTGCCACAGATTGAGATTTTTCGACTGCTCCCGCGCTCCCGTATCCGCTACGTCGAACACATACCGCAGTCTCGGTTTATCTCCGTTCACATCGAGCAGCGCGATCCCCTTTGAGCCGCGCCGCACATACCGTCCCATGCGGTCGTTCCACACGTCATATTCCGCGCAGGCTGTAGCGTCCGGACGCTGGGTATAGATCATGAGCTGCTCATAATACGGGTATTTGTATAACCGTCCGGCAGTCGCAAGAAACGACGTCCAGTTCTCGATGCTTTCCGTCAGACGTCCCGCGCTCCGCTCCGCCAGTTCCGTGTAAAATTGAACCTTACTCGGCATCCTCATCCTCCGGGTCAAAATCGGGGATCAGGTCGAGCGCGTCGAATTCTTCGTCCGAGATAGCGTTCAGCTTTGCCATAACGGAATCGGTCAGACTGAGCAGTTCGATTTCCTCCGGGTCGAGGTACTGCCGCATCGACATGAGTTCGTCAAGCGTACCGTTTTTCGTTCCGGCATTGTAGATACACAGAAGATTTCTTTCGTCGTTTGTGAAATTCATCAAATCAACTCCTTTTCCGCCGCTTTGGGGCGCGCCGCAGTCTGCCTGTCCTCCGCCTGATATTTTCTGAGTTTGGCAAGCGCTGACGGACGCTCGCTTTTCTCCGGCTTGCGGGTTTCGTGGCGCTCCGGCTTTTTTACTTCAACAGCGTCGGTCTGCTTCTGCCCGTTGTTGATGATCCCGTCGATCATATTCGGGTCATCTTCAAGCTGCATTTCCGCGTTTTTCAGCGCGTTTTCCTGCCCGCCGAATGACGGCAGTTCCTTGTAGCCGACGCTGTCGACGTAATGATAGGATACCACGCCCTCATGCTTCATCGCAATGATGTCGCTGACCGACAGGCTGTGTCCGCGAAAATCCTCAGGATGCGCGGTGTTGAAGGTCCGATACAGCGTATCCAGCTGCTGCGTCGAATTTCCTTCGGGCAGTTCCCCCGCATACACACATTCATAGCTGCTCTTTTCGGGAACGATCCCGTGCTTATCGAGATATTCGCTGCCCTCAAAGCGGTATTCGCCGTACTCATCGCCGGCTTTTACCTGATAAATGGCAAAGGCGTCGTTCGGGCTTTCTTCAAATTTCCGCTCAAAATCGACGGTAGGAACAGACGGCGCAGCTTCTTTCATCGGCGGAATTTCGTCCCTGACCAGCTCCCAG